>NZ_JBEYHH010000023.1:21858-81341 GCF_040635175.1 Streptomyces sp. NPDC006997 | reverse complement strand
TTCACCCTGGTCGGGCTGCCCGACAAGAGCCTCATCGAGAGCCGGGACCGGGTGCGGGGCCGACGACGGCGTCGATCCGGGCCAGTTCCTCGGCGTCGAACTCCAGGTTCCGGATGGCGGCGACGCTGTCCTCCAGCTGCCGCGGGCTGCTCGCGCCGACCAGGGCGGAGGTCACCCGGCCGCCGCGCAGCACCCAGGCCAGCGCCATCTGGGCCAGCGACTGGCCACGGGACTTGGCGATGCCGTCCAGGGCGCGCAACTGCCCGACCAGGTCCTCGGTCAGCGCGTCCCGGTTGAGGAACGGGCTGTCGCCGGCCGCCCGGGAGTCCTCCGGGATGCCGTCCAGGTAGCGGCCGGTGAGCAGGCCCTGCTCCAGCGGGGAGTAGGCGATGGAGCCGACCTGGAGCTCGTCGAGCGCGTCCAGCAGGCCCTCGCCCTCCGGGCGGCGGTCCAGCATCGAGTAGCGCGGCTGGTGGATGAGGAGCGGGGTGCCCAGTTCGCCCAGGATGCGGGCGGCCTCCCGGGTCTGCTCGGCGGAGTAGTTGGAGACGCCGACGTACAGCGCCTTGCCCTGCTGCACGGCGGAGTGCAGGGCGCCCATCGTCTCCTCCAGCGGAGTCTCCGGGTCGGGGCGGTGCGAGTAGAAGACGTCGACGTAGTCCAGGCCCATCCGCTTCAGGCTCTGGTCCAGCGAGGACAGCAGGTACTTGCGCGAGCCCCACTCGCCGTAGGGGCCCGGCCACATCAGGTAGCCCGCCTTGGTGGAGACGATCATCTCGTCCCGGTACGGCGCGAGGTCGGCCGCCAGCGCCTCGCCGAAGGCGGACTCGGCGGCGCCGGGCGGCGGGCCGTAGTTGTTGGCGAGGTCGAAGTGGGTGACGCCGAGGTCGAAGGCGCGGCGCAGGATGGCGCGCTGGGTCTCCACGGGACGGTCGGGCCCGAAGTTGTGCCACAGCCCGAGCGACAGCGCGGGCAGCTTCAGTCCGCTGCGTCCGGTGCGCCGGTAGGGCATGTCCGTGTAGCGGTCGGGGTGTGCGGTGTACAACGCGGCTCCCATGGTTCCGTCAGGTCCGTCCCCGTGTGGGGAGTCCTACTCTCGCGCGGCCCCGGGCAGCAGTCCAACAGGAGAATCCGATGGAATTCAGCGGATACGCTTCTCAATCATGGAACTGCGCCACCTCCAGCACTTCGTCGCGGTCGCCGAGGACCAGCACTTCACCCGGGCCGCCGAACGCCTGATGGTCTCCCAGTCGGGGCTGTCGGCGTCGATCCGGTCGCTGGAGCGCGAGCTGCGGACGCCGCTGTTCACCCGGACCACCCGCCGGGTGACGGTGACCGAGGCGGGCCGGGCGCTGCTGGCGGAGGCGGAGCGGATCCTGGCGCAGGTGCGGGCGGCGCACGAGGCGGTGGCGGCGGTGCAGGGGGTGCTGCGGGGCACCCTCGCGCTGGGCACCGAGCAGTGCATCGCGGGGGTCGACGCCCCCCGGCTGCTGGCCGCGTTCCGGCACCGCCACCCCGACGTGGAGATCCGGCTGCGGCAGGCGGGCTCCGGCGCGCTGGCGGAGGAGGTCGCGGCAGGACGCCTCGACCTGGCGTTCGCGGTGCCCGGTCCGGGCGACCCCGGCCAGCTGTGCTCCGTACCCCTGACCAGCGAGCCGATGACCGTGCTGTGCCACCCGAGCCACCGGCTGGCCCGCGCGGGCGCCGCCGTCGCCCCCGAGGAACTCGGCGGGGAGGTGTTCGTCGACTTCCACCCGGACTGGGGGCCCCGCCGCATCACCGACGCCGCCTTCGACGCGGCGGGGGTGCGCCGGACGGTCGCGCTGGAGGTGAACGACGTGCACAGCCTGCTCGACCTGGTCGACGAGAACCTCGGGGTCGCGGTCGTGCCCCGGCACTTCCGGCGCAAGCGGGCCTCGCTGACCGCGCTGCCGGTGAAGGGCGCCGACGCGACCGTGTACCAGACGGCGGCGCTGCTGCCTCCCCCGCGGGCCACCAGTCCGGCGGCGCGGGCGCTGATGGCGCTGCTGGCGGCGGAGTCCGGGGACGCGTGACGCGCGGCGATGCGCGATGGTGGAGCCATGCATGTCAAGGACATCCTCATCGAGGCGTACACCCGTATCCGGGAAGAGGTCCACGCGGTCGTCGAGGACCTGGACCCCGACGCCCTGAACACCCGCCCCTCCCCCGACAGCAACTCCGTCTCCTGGCTCGTCTGGCACCTGACCCGGGTCCAGGACGACCACGTCGCCGACGCCTTCGGGCTCGACCAGGTCTGGCTCTCCCAGGACTGGCAGAAGCGCTTCAACCTCGACCTGCCCCGCCACGACACCGGCTACGGGCACAGCGCCGCCCGGGTCGCCAAGGTGCGCGTCGACTCCGGTGACCTGCTCACCGGCTACTACGACGCCGTGCACGAGCAGACCCTCGGCGCGCTGCGCGGGCTGGGCGCCGGGGATCTGGAGCGGGTCGTCGACGAGAACTGGGACCCGCCGGTCACGCTGGGCGTGCGGCTGGTGAGCGTCCTGTCCGACGACCTCCAGCACGTCGGACAGGCCGCCTACCTGCGCGGTCTGCTTCAGGACGCGGACGCGTAACCCGGCAGGACGACGTCCTCGATCAGCGCGTTGCGCTCGTCGAACGGGATGAAGGCGCTCTTGAGGGCGTTCACGGTGACCGTGCGCAGGTCGTCGAGGGTCCAGCCCGCCTGCTCCACCAGCAACGCCATCTCGCGGGTCATGGTGGTGCCGGACACCAGCCGGTTGTCGGTGTTGAGGGTGACCCGGAAGCCGAGGTCCTTCAGCGCGGTGATCGGGTGCTCGGCGATGGAGGTGGCCGCGCCGGTCTGCAGGTTGGAGGTGGGGCACATCTCCAGCGCGATCCGGCGGTCCCGGACCCAGCCCGCGAGACGGCCGAGCTTGCCTGTGGCGAGGTCGGGGATGTCGTCGGTGATCCGCACCCCGTGCCCGACGCGCTGGGCGCCGCACACCTGGAGCGCCTGGTGGATGCTGGGCAGGCCGTGCGCCTCGCCCGCGTGGATGGTGAACGGCACGTTCTCGCGGCGCAGGTGCTCGAAGGCGTCCAGGTGGTCGGCGGGCGGGAAGCCGTCCTCGGCGCCCGCGATGTCGAAGCCGACGACACCGGCGTCCCGGAAGGCCACCGCGAGGTCGGCGGTCTCCCGGGTGCGGTCGAACATCCGCATCCCGCACAGCAGGGTGCCCACCCGTACCGGCGTCCCGGCCGCCGCGGCCTTCGCCATCCCCGCGGCCAGCCCCTCCTGGACGGTCTCGACGACCTCGGACAGGGCGAGCCCGCCCTTCAGCATCAGCTCGGGCGCGTAGCGGACCTCGCCGTAGACGACACCGTCGGCGGCGAGGTCGAGCACGTACTCCTCGGCGGTGCGCAGCAGGCCCTCACGGGTCTGCATCACGGCGAGGGTGTGCTCGAAGGTGGCGATGTAGCGGACCAGGTCGCCGGAGTTGGCGGCGTCGTAGTACCAGGCGGCCAGCTCGTCCGGGTCGGTGGTGGGCAGGGTGTGCCCGACCGCCTCCGCGAGCTCCACGACGGTCGCGGGGCGCGGACCGCCGTCGAGGTGGTCGTGCAGGACGGCCTTGGGGAGGCGACGGAGGGTGTCGGCGGTGGTTTCTACGCGCGTAGCTTCCATGTGCGGTCGTACTCCGGGTTTCTGGGATCTCGGGTCGTGAAGGGGGACGGCGGGGTTCTTCGGGGGGCTCAGGAGGCGGCGGGCTGGAGGAGGTCCCAGCGGTTGCCGTACAGGTCCCGGAAGACGGCGACCGTGCCGTACGGCTCGTGCCGCGGCGCCTCCAGGAAGGTCACGCCCGCGGCGAGCATCCGGGCGTGGTCGCGGGCGAAGTCGTCGGTGTGCAGGAAGAAGCCGACCCGGCCGCCGGTCTGGTCACCGACGCGGGCGCGCTGGGCGTCGCCCTTGGCGCGGGCCAGCAGGAGGGCGGTGCCCGCCTCCGGCGGACCCGCCTCCATCACGACCCAGCGGGAGCCGTCGGGGCGCGGGGTGTCCTCGGCGAGGCGGAAGCCGAGGGCGTCGGTGTAGAAGCGGATCGCCTCGTCGTAGTCGTCGACGACGAGGGCGACCAGGGCGATGCGTCTCATCGTCGCCTTCCTGGGCGGGTGGTTGACGGGAGAGGTTATACGTAAAACGTACGGCATGCCAGTCCGGGTACCGAGGTGGTCACCCGGCCGGCGCCCCCTGCCGCGTGTCCGTGCCGATCGGACGCGCAGTCCCCGGACATCGCGCAGGGCGTCGGGACGGCCCGCGAGACCCGCGTGGAGGGCGTCTCCCGGGACGCGAGGCCGACGCGGGACGTCAACCGTCGCGGCTGTGCGCCATGAGCTGCGACCAGGGCGGTCGCCGCGACGCCCAAGGCCGCCTCGACCAGGCGGCGGACGCCGGCCCCGGCACCCCGGCCGCCCGGCTGGCCGGTCAGCCCGGCCGCCCCTGAGCACCCCTCGGTTCAGCCCCCCGGTGGTGCGGTCGAGCCGCGGATGACGAGTTCGGTGGCGAGTTCGACGTGGTGGGACTCGACCTTCTCGCCGTCGGCCAGGCGGAGGGCCGTGCGCAGGGCCGCGCCGCCCATCTCGCGGAGGGGCTGGCGCACCGTGGTCAGGGGTGGGGAGGCCATGCGGGCGAGATAGGTGTCGTCGAAGCCGACCACGCTCAGGTCCTGCGGGACGCGCAGGCCCCGGGTGCGGGCGGCCTCGATGACGCCGAGGGCGATCTCGTCGTTGCCGGTGAGGATCGCCGTCGGTGGCTCCGGCAGGGTCAGCAGTGCCGCGGCTCCGCGCAGGCCGGTCGCGTACGTGAACTCCCCCGGCAGGACGTGGCCGTCGGGGACGGGGGCCCCCTCCGCCTCCATGGCGGCGCGGTAGCCGTGCTGGCGGGCCTGGTTGCAGACGGCCGTGGCCGGTCCGCCGAGGTAGGCGACGCGGCGGTGGCCCAGGGTGAGCAGGTGCCGGGTCGCGGCCAGGCCACCGGCGAAGTTGGTCGACCCGACGCTGTTGACCCGGCCGTCCGGCAGGTGCAGCGGATCCAGTACGACCAGCGGGAGCCCGGCGCGGGCCAGTTCCCTCAGGTGTGCCGCGGTGTGCACGCTGGTGACGGCGATGACGGCGCGGCGCCCGGCCGCGACCAGGTCCCGGGCCCAGTGCGGGGCGCCGGACGCCCTGCTGACCACCACCGCGGCGCCGCACCGGGCGGCGGAGTCCATGACGCCTTCCAGGGCCTCGGCGACGTACGACGTGAGGTCCCCCTTGAACTGCACCTCGATCGTCGGGCTCCCGGGTGCGCCGGAGTGGCGGACGGCAGGCGCGGGATAGTCGTGCTGGTGCAGCAGTTCCTGCACCCGGGCGCGGGTGCTCGGCGCCACCTCACCGCGGCCGTTGACCACCTTGGAGACGGTCGCGACGGAGACCCCGGCCTCCTGGGCGATGTCCGACAAGGTGGTGCGCCTGGCGTTCGGTGGCATCGGTTCCTCCCGGTCTTCCTGTTCGGTGCCGCCCGGCCCCCGAAAGGTTTCGGTCCCTGCCAGAACTTCTCGATACCCGCCCCGCTACGAGATTACGCAGGTGATCGCCTTGCACTAGGCGACTGCACGTGTCTTGACATCACATCAGCGCCAAATCTAACTTGCTCGGACATGCTCCATGAGCGAGCCGGAGCGGGCTCGATCTCGAAACGTTTCGAAACGTTTTCCTCACGACTCACGACTCACGAGTAGCCCGAGGCTCCTCGAAGGGCGGAGAACAGACATGGAGACTTCCCCCTCTCGGCGTACCCCCTCCCAGCGTGGCCTCTCCCGCCGCACCCTCCTCGGCATGGCCGCGGCCGTGCCGGCCTCCGCGGCGCTGACGGCCTGCGGGTCGTCCGGGCCCGGCCGAAGCGACGCCGGAGCAACCTACTGGTACCTCAACGGGCAGCCGCAGGAAGGCGTCCGGGCCAGCGCGGTGGACGCGTTCAACAAGGCCAACCCCAAGACGCAGATCAAGGACACCACCTTCCAGAACGACGCGTACAAGACGAAGATCAAGACCGCCATCGGCGCCGGGAAGGCGCCCACCATCATCTGGGGCTGGGGCGGCGGGACGCTGCGTTCCTACGTGGAGGCGGACCAGGTCGAGGACCTCACCCCCTGGTTCGAGCAGCATCCCGAAGTGAAGGACCGGCTGCTTCCCGCCTCGTTCGGCGCGGCGACCGTCGACGGGAAGATCTACGCGATGCCGTGCGAGAACGTGCAGCCGATCGTCCTCTTCTACAACGAGGAGGTCTTCGACCAGGTCGGCGCGGAACCGCCCGCGTCCTGGGACGACATCATGGCCCTGGTGCCCAGGTTCAACGCCAAGGGCATCGCGCCGTTCTCCCTCGGCGGGCAGTCCCGGTGGACGAACATGATGTGGCTGGAGTTCCTGTTCGACCGCATCGGCGGTCCCGAGGTGTTCCAGGCCGTCATCGAGGGCGAGAAGGACGCGTGGTCCCACCCGGACTCCCTGACCGCGCTGACCCGTGTGCAGGACCTCGTCAAGGCCGACGGTTTCGTCAAGGGCTTCTCCTCGATCGCCGCGGACACCAACGCCGACCAGGCGCTGCTGTACACCGGCAGGGCCGCCATGATGCTGCACGGCGCGTGGTCGTACGGCATCCAGAAGGCCGACGGCGGTGACTTCGTCTCCAGCGGCAAGCTGGGCTTCATGAACTTCCCGCCCGTCGAGGGCGGCAAGGGCGATCCGGGCAACGGCGTCGGCAACCCCGCCCAGTACCTGTCCCTCTCCTCGAAGGCCAGCGCCAAGGAGAAGGAGGTCGCCAAGGACTTCTTCGCGACCGGCGTCCTCCAGGACGACGAGGTGGAGAGGTGGATCGACAACGGCTCGGTGCCCGTCCGACTGGGCACGGAGAAGCTGCTGGCCGCCTCCGACAGCGCCGACTTCCTCCAGCTCACCTACGACATCGCCAGCAACGCCAAGACGTTCCAGCAGTCCTGGGACCAGGCGCTCAGCCCGACGGCCGCCGAGACGCTGCTGGACAACATCGCCAAGCTGTTCCAGCTGTCGGTCTCGCCCGAGCAGTTCGCCTCCAACCTCAACGCGGTCATCGGCACATGAGCGCGCTCACCGGTCATCCGCCGCGCCGTGAGCCGCGGAGCGTCCTGCCGTGGCTGGCGGTGCCCGCGCTGCTGGTCTTCGTCTGCTTCGCCGTCGTACCGCTCGTCGGTGTGTTCGTGCTCAGCTTCACCAGCTGGGACGGGATCGGCGACATCCACGCGTCCGGGCTGACCAGCTGGCGGGAGGTGCTCACCGACCCCGGGCTGCCGCACGCCCTGTGGGTGACGTTCCTGGTGATGGCCGTCTCCTGGGCCGTGCAGACCCCGGTGAGCATCCTGCTCGGCACGTTCCTGGCGGGCCGCCAGCGCTACCGCGCGGTATTGGGCGTGATCTACTTCGTCCCGCTGCTGCTCAGCTCCGCGGCGATCGCGCTCACCTACAAGGCCCTCCTCGACCCCAACTTCGGACTCGGCGCCGGACTGAGGATCGAGGCGCTCAGCCAGGACTGGCTGGGGCGGCCCTGGCTCGCCTTCGGGGTCGTCGTCTTCGTCGTCTCCTGGCAGTTCGTCCCGTTCCACTCCCTGATCTACCAGGGCGGCGTCCAGCAGATCCCGAAGTCCCTCTACGAGGCCGCGCAGTTGGACGGCGCCGGGCGGGTCCGGCAGTTCCTCAGCATCACGCTGCCGCAGCTGAAGTACACCATCATCACCTCCTCCACCCTGATGGTGGTCGGCTCGCTGACCTTCTTCGACCTCATCTTCGTACTGACCGAGGGCGGCCCCGGGGACGCCACCCGGGTCCTCGCGCTGGACATGTACAAGCGGGGTTTCCAGGCCAACCTGATGGGCCCGGCCAGCGCCATCGCGGTCATCCTCGTCCTGATCGGCCTCGCCCTCGCCCTGCTGCTGCGCCGGATCGGCGGCCGGGACGCCGGTGAGAGCCAGCTCGAGGGGGCCTGACCGTGACCACCACACTGGACAAGCGGCAACGGCCGCACACAGCCCCGCAGAGTGAACGGCCGAACCGCTCCCGCCCGGCGGCCCGCCGCCGCAACTGGCTCGGCGGGCTGGCCGGATGGCTCTGGCTCGTCGTCGTCGCCGTACCGCTGTACTGGGCCCTCATCACCAGCCTCAAGGTGCAGAGCAACTACTACGCGAGCAACCCGCTGGTGCCGTCGGGCGACCCCACCCTGGACAACTACCGGCTGGTCATCGAGTCGGACTTCGTCCGCTACTTCGTGAACAGCGTCGTCGTCACCGTCGGCGCCGTGGTACCGGCGGTGGTGGTCTCGTTCATGGCCGCCTACGCGATCGTCCGCGGCTGGCGGATGCGGGTCCTGCGCCAGATGAACGGCCTGTTCCTGATGGGGCTGGCCATCCCGCTCCAGGCGACGGTGATCCCGCTCGACCTGATCATCATCAAGCTGCACCTGTACGACAGCCTGCTGGCGCTGGTCCTCCCGTCGATCGCGTTCGCCATCCCGCTGTCCGTGCTGGTGCTCACCAACTTCATCCGCGACGTGCCCAAGGAACTGTTCGACTCGATGCGGGTCGACGGTGCCACCGAGTGGCAGACCCTGTGGCGGCTGGCGGCACCACTGACCCGACCGGCCATCCTCACCGTGACCATCTTCAACGCGCTGACCATCTGGAACGGGTTCCTGCTGCCGCTGGTCCTCACCCAGAGCCCCGAACGCCGGACCCTGCCGCTCGCCCTGTGGACCTTCCAGGGGCAGTACGGGGTCAACGTCCCCGCCGTGCTCGCCGCCGTCGTGCTCACCACGCTGCCGATCCTGGTCCTGTACGCGTTCGGCCGCCGACAGCTGCTCAGCGGTCTGACCGCCGGGTTCAGCCGGTGACCGTGCCACGGGAACCCGTACCGACCCCTGGGAGGAACGTGACCGCCGACCTCGCCGCGGAGCCCGCCCCCGAACTCCCCCTCTGGAACGACCCCGCCCTGCCCGTCAGCACCCGGGTCGACGCCCTCGTGGCCGCGATGACCCTCCAGGAGAAGACCGCCCAGCTGTACGGGGTGTGGGCGGGCGCCTCCGACGAGGGCGGCGAGGTCGCCCCGCACCAGCACGACATGGAGGAGGCCATCGACCTCGACGCCCTGCTGCCCAACGGCCTCGGCCAGCTGACCCGGCCGTTCGGCACCGTGCCCGTCGACCCCGCGGTGGGCGCGCTCTCCCTGGCGCGCACCCAGGCCCGCATCGCCGCCGCCAACCGCTTCGGCATCCCCGCCGTCGCCCACGACGAGTGCCTGGCGGGCTTCGCCGCCTGGGGCGCCACCGCCTACCCGGTCCCGCTGTCCTGGGGCGCCACCTTCGACCCGGACGCGGTGCGCCGGATGGCCGCCGCCATCGGACGCGACATGCGCTCCGTCGGCGTCCACCAGGGGCTCGCGCCCGTCCTCGACGTCGTACGCGACGCCCGCTGGGGCCGGGTGGAGGAGACCATCGGCGAGGACCCGGTCCTCGTCGGCACCCTCGGCACCGCGTACGTACGGGGCCTCCAGTCGGCCGGTGTGCTCGCCACCCTCAAGCACTTCGTCGGCTACTCCGCCTCCCGCGCCGGACGGAACCTCGCACCCGTGCCCATGGGGGTGCGCGAGCGGGCGGACGTCCTGCTGCCGCCGTTCGAGATGGCCGTCCGCGAGGGCGGCGCCCACTCCGTGATGCACGCCTACACCGACACCGACGGCGTCCCCGCCGCCGCCGACGAGCAGTTGCTGACCGGGCTGCTCCGCGACACCTGGGGGTTCGGCGGCACCGTCGTCGCCGACTACTTCGCCGTCGCCTTCCTGAAGACCCTGCACGGCGTCGCGGCCGACTGGGCCGACGCCGCGGGCACCGCGCTCGCGGCGGGCGTCGACGTCGAGCTGCCCAACGTCAGGACCTTCGGCGCCCCCCTCGTACGGGCCGTCACCGAGGGACGGGTGCCGGAGGCGTTCGTCGACCGCGCCCTGCGTCGCGTCCTCCGCCAGAAGGCGGCGCTCGGTCTGCTCGACCCCGGCTGGAGCCCCGTACCGAGCGCGCTCGACGGCGCGGACCACGACGACCCGGACGCCCTGCGCGGCACGGTCGACCTGGACCGGCCCGGGAACCGCCGACTGGCCCGGGAGATCGCCGAGAAGGCCGTCGTCCTGCTCGGCAACGACGGCACCCTGCCCCTCGACCGGCCGCGCCGCATCGCCCTGGTCGGACCGAACGCCGCCGAGCCGACCGCGGTCCTCGGCTGCTACTCCTTCCCCCAGCACATCGGCGTCCGCCATCCCGGGACCCCGCTCGGCATCGACCTGCCCACGCTGCGCGACACGCTCGCCGCCGAGTTCCCCGACGCCGAGATCACGGTCGCCCGCGGCACCGGCGTCGACGACGGGGACCTCTCCGGCATCCCCGAGGCCGCGCGGGCGGCGGACGGGGCCGACGTCGCCGTGGCGGTGCTCGGCGACCGCGCCGGACTCTTCGGCCGGGGCACCAGCGGCGAGGGGTGCGACGCGGAGACGCTGGTCCTGCCCGGGGCGCAGCAGCAGCTCCTCGACGCGCTGCTCGACACGGGGACGCCCGTGGTCACGGTGCTGCTCGCCGGGCGGCCGTACGCGCTCGGCCGGGCCGTGGCGGAGTCCGCCGCGATCGTGCAGACCTTCTTCCCCGGTGAGGAGGGCACGCACGCGATCGCCGGGGTGCTCAGCGGCCGGGTCAACCCCTCCGGGCGGCTCCCCGTGAGCGTGCCGCGCTCGCCGGGTGCCCAGCCGAGCACCTACCTCGGCGCGCGGCTCGCGCACGCCAGCGGCGTGTCCAGCGTCGACCCGACCCCGGCGTTCCCCTTCGGCCACGGTCTGTCGTACACGCGGTTCGCGTGGGCCGACCTGGACGTGGACGCCCCACAGGCGCCGACCGACGGCGAGTTCACCCTCGCCCTCACCGTGCGCAACACCGGCGGGCGGGCCGGGAGCGAGGTCGTCCAGCTCTATCTGCACGACCCGGTCGCCTCCGTCGTCCAGCCGGTACGGCGCCTCGTCGGCTACACCCGGGTGGAGCTGGCGCCGGGCGAGGCCCGCCGGGTCCGGGTCACGGTCCCAGCCGACGTCGCCTCCTTCACCGGGCGCGACGGCCGACGCGTCGTCGAACCCGGCGACCTGGAACTGCGGCTGGCCGCCTCCAGCGCGGACCCGGGTCTGACGGCCGGGGTCACGCTGACCGGGGCCGTGCGCCAGGTGGACCACACCCGGCGCTTCCACGCCACCTTCGAACAGCACGCCCAGGGGTGAGTCGCCGGGTGTGCGAGCCACGGGAGCAGGCAACATGACCGACATGGAGACGACGGGCCGCCGCAGCCAGGCGTGGTTCGGCGCACAGGGCCGCGGCGGGATGGTGTACCGCTCCTGGATGCGCAGCCAGGGCTTCGGCCACGAGGTGTTCGACGGGCGTCCCGTCATCGGCATCGCGACCAGCGCCTCCGAACTCGCGCCGTGCAACGTCCATCTGACCGAGGTCGCCGAAGCGGTGAAGCGCGGGGTGTGGCAGGCGGGCGGCTTCCCCCTCCAGTTCCCGACCATGGCCACCGGCGAGACGCTGATGCGCCCCACCGCGATGCTGTACCGCAACCTCATGGCCATGGAGGTCGAGGAGCTGATCCGGGCCAACCCGCTCGACGGCGTCGTCCTGCTCTCCGGCTGCGACAAGACGACGCCCGCGATGCTCATGGGCGCCGCCAGCGTCGACCTGCCCGCCGTCATGGTCACCGGCGGGCCGATGCTCAACGGCAAGTACCGCGGCCAGGACGTCGGCTCCGGCACCCATGTGTGGAAGTTCGAGGAGGACCTCAAGACCGGGCGGATGACGCCGGAGGAGTGCTTCTTCGCCGAGGGCTGCATGGCCCGTTCGCACGGCCACTGCATGACGATGGGCACCGCCTCCACCATGGCGTGCCTGGCCGAGGCGCTCGGGATGCAGCTCCCCGGCTCGGCGGCCTGGCCCGCCGTCGACGCCCGGCGCGCGGAGACCGCGCAGGCGGCGGGGCAGCGCGTCGTACGCATGGTGGAGGAGGAGCTGCGCCCCTCGCGGATCCTCACCCGGGAGGCCTTCGAGGACGCCATCCGGGTCAACGCGGCCATCGGCGGCTCCACCAACGCCATCGTCCACCTCACCGCCCTCGCCGGACGCGTCGGCGTCGACCTGGGCCCGGAGGACTTCGACGAACTGGCCCGCGCGGTGCCGACGCTGGTCAACCTGATGCCCAGCGGCAGGTACCTGATGGAGGACTTCTGCTACGCGGGCGGACTGCCCGCCGTCCTGGCCGAACTGCTCCGCGGCGGCCTGCTGCACGGCGGGCGGACCACCGTCACCGGCCGCAGCGTCGCCGAGGACGTCGCGGGCGCCGAACGCCTCGACCCGGACGTCATCACCGGCCTGGACGCCCCCTTCCAGCCGGCCGGGACCGGTACCGCCGTGCTGCGCGGCAACCTGTGCCCGGACGGGGCGGTCATCAAGCAGTCGGCCGCGTCACCGCACCTGCTCACCCACCGTGGCCCCGCGCGGGTCTTCGACTCCCCCGAGGCGTACCACGCGGTCGCCGACGACCCGGACCTCGACGTCGACGAGGACACCGTCCTCGTCATCCGCAACGCCGGTCCCCGCGGGTACCCCGGGATGCCCGAGGTCGCCAACGTGCCGCTGCCGACCAGGCTGCTCAAGGCGGGCGTGACGGACATGGTGCGGGTCTGCGACGGCCGGATGAGCGGCACCGGGTACGGGACCGTGGTGCTGCACGTGGCCCCCGAGGCGGCCGTCGGCGGGCCGCTCGCCCTGGTGCGGGACGGCGACCCGGTCGTCCTCGACGTGCCGCACCGCACCCTGCGGCTGGACGTGCCCGACGCCGAGCTCCAGCGGCGCCGGGCGGAGTGGCGGGCGCCCGCGCCCCGGTACACCGGCGGCTACACCTGGCTCTACACCGAGCACGTCGAACAGGCCGACCGGGGAGCCGACTTCGACTTCCTGCGCGGCGGCCGGGGCCACGAGGTCCCCCGCGACTCGCACTGAACCCGACCCGGCGACCCAGGAGTCCAGCCCAGCGTGCACCCGACACCAGCGCTCACCCCCGCCACCGTCCTGCCGGACGACGCCGACCGGGCCCTCCTCGTCGCCCGCGTCCACGACCCGGAGTGGGACGGGCCGTGCGTGGCCGCGGTGCGCGGCGAGCGGGTCGTCGACCTGACCGCCGTCGCGCCCACCGTCTCCGACCTGCTGGAACGCGACGACGCGGACACGGTGGTCCGCGAGGCCGCCGGTGGCCGGGTCTGGTCGTTGGCGGACCTGCTGGACGCGGCCGCGACCGGTCGCCGCGACGTCCCGCGCCTGCTCGCCCCGATCGACCTCCAGGTCATCAAGGCGGCGGGCGTCACCTTCGCCCGGAGTCTGCTGGAGCGCGTCATCGAGGAGCGCGCGGGCGGCGACCCCGGGCGGGCGGCCGAGGTACGGGAGCGCGTCAGGCAGGCGGTGGGCGGCGCGCTCGACGGGCTGCGGCCCGGGTCGCCGGAGGCGGGCAGGGTCAAGGAGCTGCTGGTCGCCGAGGGCCTGTGGTCGCCGTACCTGGAGGTCGGGATCGGGCCGGACCCGGAGGTGTTCACCAAGGCCCCGGTGCTCTCCGCGGTCGGCACGGGGGCCGACGTCGGCGTGCTCGCCGACTCGGTGTGGAACAACCCGGAGCCCGAGGCCGTCCTCGTCGTCGACTCCCGGGGCCGGGTGCGCGGCGCCACCCTCGGCAACGACGTCAACCTCCGCGACGTCGAGGGGCGCAGCGCGCTGCTGCTCTCCCGCGCCAAGGACAACAACGCCTCCTGCGCCGTCGGGCCGTTCGTACGGCTCCTCGACGACGGGTTCGACCTGGACGCCGTACGCGCCCTCGACATCGGACTGCGCGTCGACGGCGCGGACGGCTACGTCCTCCGGGGGCGCAGCTCGATGCGCGAGATCAGCCGCGACGTGCTGGACCTGGTGGCCGCGACACACGGCGCGCACCACCAGTACCCGGACGGCTTCGTGCTGTTCACCGGCACCCTGTTCGCACCGACCGAGGACCGGCGGGCGCCGGGCGCGGGCTTCACCCACGAGCACGGTGACGTCGTACGGATCTCCAGCCCGCCGCTCGGCGCCCTGGTCAACACCGTGGTGCCCAGCGAGCGGGCGGAGCCGTGGTCGTTCGGCGTGCGCGCGCTGCTGCGCAGCCTGGCCCGCCGGGGCGTGGTGTGACCCGTCGTCGGCTCAGTCGTCGTCGCGGGTCCGGACGACCACGAGGAACGCGTCGGACCTGAGGTCCATGACGACGGTCGCGGGCTCGCCCTCCGCGCGGCGCCGTGCCGCGTACTCCTCCGCTGGCCACGATCCTCGCGGAGCCCCCGCGGGGAACCGCTCCAACACCTTCGCGCCCATGGCGGCAGCCACCTCCATGTCTCTGTCATCGGTACGGGCCGACAGCGCCCCTGTCCCTCGCCTGCCCGCAAGCGAAGCGGTCATGTCAACCAGTCGGCGGTGTCCCGTCAGCCGGCCCAGGGTGTGCCGTCGTCACGGCTCAGTCGCCCCGGCCACCAGGAGAGCGGTCCGATGTCCCGCACCAGCGCGGGCACCAGCAGCGAGCGGACGACGAGCGTGTCGAGGAGCACGCCGAACGCGACGATGAAGGCGATCTGGACCAGGAAGGCCAGCGGGATCACCCCGAGCGCGGCGAAGGTCGCGGCGAGGACCACACCGGCCGAGGTGATGACCCCGCCGGTCGCGGTCAGCCCGCGCAGCACGCCCCGGCGCACCCCGAGCCGCAGCGACTCCTCGCGGACCCGGGACATCAGGAAGATGTTGTAGTCGACGCCGAGGGCGACCAGGAAGACGAAGCCGTACAGCGGTACCGACGGGTCGGTGCCGGTGAAGCCGAAGACGTGCTCGAAGACCAGGGCGGAGACGCCGAGCGTGGCGAAGAAGTTGAGCGCCACGGTCGCCACCAGCAGCACCGGCATCAGCAGGGACCGCAGCAGCAGCGTCAGTACGACGAGGATGATCGCGAGCACCACCGGCACGATCAGGGTCCGGTCCCGCTCGGCGGTCCGCAGGGTGTCGTACTGCTGCGCCGTGTACCCGCCGACGAGGGCGTCGGCGTCCGGCACCGCGTGCAGGGCGGTGCGCAGCCGGGCGACGGTGTCCTTGGCGGCGTCGCTGTCGGCGGCGGCGCGCAGGGTGACGTCGACCCGCACGCGTCCGTCGACGACCAGCGGGGCACCGCCGGGACGGCCGCTCTCCGCGACCGGCGCGGCCGAGGCGACGCCGTCGGTGGCGCGGGCGGCGTCGACGACCTCGGTGAGCCGGTCGGCGTCCGCGACGACCACGGCCGGGTTGCCGGAGCCGCCGGGGAAGTGCTCCCCGAGTGTGCGCTGCGCGGTGACGGACGGGGCGTCGCCCACGAACGTCTCGTCCAGCGGTACGCCCTTGGAGGTGAGCGCGGGGGCGAACGCGGCGCAGGCCAGCAGTCCGGCCAGGGCCACCGCCCACACGCGGCGCGGCGCCCGGTCGACCAGGGCGGCGACCCGCTGCCACACCCCGGCACCGGCGCCGCGCCCGTCGGCGTCCGGGTGCGGCCTGGCGGGCCAGTAGGCGGCGCGGCCGAGGAGGACCAGGACGGCGGGCAGGAAGGTCAGGGTGCTCAGCACGGCGCAGGCGATGCCTATCGCGCCGACCGGTCCGAGCGCCCGGTTGTTCGTCAGGTCGCTGAGCAGCAGCGCGAGCAGGCCGAGGGCGACGGTGGCGGCGCTGGCCACGACGGCGCCCCAGGACCGCCGCAGCGCGGCGGTGACGGCGGCGAACCGGTCGGCGCGGGTGACCAGTTCCTCGCGGTGGCGGGCGGTCAGCAGCAGCGCGTAGTCGGTGGCGGCGCCGATCACCAGGATGGACAGGATGCCCTGGACCTGGCCGTCGACGCGCACCAGGTCGTGGTCGGCGAGGGCATAGGTGACCGCGCAGGCGAGGGCGAGGGCGAACACCGCGCCGAGGATGATCACCACGGGCAGCAGCACACTGCGGTAGACGAGCAGCAGGATGGCCAGGACGGTGATCAGGGCGACGGCGAGCAGCAGTCCGTCGATCCCGGCGAAGGCGTCCGAGAGGTCGGCCTGGCTGGCGGCGGGTCCGGCGAGGTGGACCGTGGTGCCGGGAACGGTCCCGGCGCCGGTGCGGACCCGGTCGAGGGTGTCGGCGAGCTGGTCGCCGAGGTCGGGCCGGAGCGGGACGACGCCCTGGAGTGCCTTGCCGTCCTCGGAGAGCAGGGCCGGGGACACGGCGCCGGTGACGCCGGGGGCGTCGCTGAGCGCGGCCAGCGCCTTGGTCGCCGCGTCCCGCCGGTCGCCCATGTCCGCGCCCGACCGGTCCGTCCAGACGACGACGGCGGGCAGCGTCTCGTCCTGCCGGAACGCGCGCTGGGCGGTGACGACCTCGGTGGACTCGGCGCTGCGCGGCAGGAAGGCGGCCTGGTCGTTGGTGGCCACCTCGCCGAGCCGTCCGGCGAAGGGGCCGAGGGCCCCGCCGATGCCGAGCCAGACGGCGAGGAGCAGCAGGGGGACGAGCAGGCGCGCTCGTCGGGGGCTGGGGGTCGTCATGGTTCTCCGGGTCCGCGGTGGGTGATCGGGATCGGGCAGTAGCTCAATGAAAAAGTATCTCAATCATTGAGCTATCTGACCGCCGAGGTGATCGTAGGTGACGCCCCTTGTTCCGCCGCGCACCGGCCCCCGGATGCGGTGGTCAGCGGCCGTGTGGCCGGACCGACGCGAGTTCGTCGTTGAGTCCGGCGAGGAAGCGCAACGCCACCGCCAGCTCCTCCGCGGTGAAGCGGCCGGTGGCCGCCTGGGTCGCCGCGGCCAGCGGCCGGAAGTACGCCCGGGCGGCCGGGCGAGCGTCGGCCGCGTAGTGCAGGTGGACGACGCGGCGGTCGGCGCTCTCCCGGACGCGTCTGATGTGCCCCGCCCGTTCGAGCCGGTCGACGCAGGCCGTGACGGCTCCCGAGGTGAGGCCGAGGTGCTCGCGCAGCCGCCCCGGCGTCATCGGCTCGTCGGCGTCGAGGATCGCGGCGAGGGCGTGCACGTCGGTGGGGTGCAGCCCCTGGTCGCCCGCGAAACCCTGCACCAGACGGTTGATCTCGCCGTTGAGCCGCCGCAGCTGGACGGCGAAGGACTGGAGGTCGGCCACGCGTTCAGCCTATAGAAGCGCGACGGGAGAACCGTTGGCGGGCACGCATCCGACATCACCTCCCGCGGGGAAGTGATCCGCGAACGATCCGCACGAAGGGACCGACAGCCGATGAACGCCGAGGATCCGCCGCAGGGCCCGCGCTCACTCGTCACCGGCGCCACCGGGTACATCGGCGGCAGGCTGGTGCCGGAGCTGCTCACGGCCGGGCACCGGGTGCGCTGTCTGGCCCGCTCCCCCGGCAAGCTGCGCGACCAGCCCTGGGCGGGCGAGGTGGAGGTGGTGCGCGGGGACGTCACCGACCAGGCGTCCGTCGCGGCGGCCATGGAGGGCGTCGACGTGGCGTACTACCTGGTGCACGCGCTGGCCAGCGGCCGGGGCTTCGAGGACACCGACCGGCGGGCGGCGCGGATCTTCGCGACGGCGGCGCGGACCGCGGGCGTACGCCGCGTCGTCTACCTCGGCGGCCTCACGCCCGCCGGCATCCCGGAGAGCGAGCTGTCGCCGCACCTGCGGTCCCGGACCGAGGTCGGGCGCATCCTGCTGGACTCCGGGGTCCCCACCGCCGTGCTGCGGGCCGCCGTCATCATCGGCTCCGGCTCCGCCTCCTTCGAGATGCTGCGCTACCTCACCGAGCGGCTGCCCGTGATGGTCACCCCGAGCTGGGTGCACACCCGCATCCAGCCGATCGCCGTACGGGACGTGCTGCGCACCCTGGTGGGCTGCGCGGAGCTGCCCGCCGAGGTCAGCCGGGTCTTCGACATCGGGGGTCCCGAGGTGCTGACGTACCGCGACATGATGCTCCGCTACGCGCGGGTCGCCGGGCTCGGGCGGCGGATCGTGGTGCCGGTGCCGCTGTTCACGCCCGGACTGTCCAGCCACTGGGTGGGCCTGGTGACGCCGGTGCCCGCGTCGATCGCCCGGCCGCTCGCGGAATCGCTGCGGCACGAGGTGGTCTGCCACGAGCACGACATCGCGCGGTACGTGCCGGACCCGCCCGGCCACCCCCTCGGCTTCGACGAGGCGGTGCGACTCGCCCTGCTCCGGGTGCGGGACGCGCAGGTCACCACCCGCTGGTCCAACGCGGCCGTCCCCGGCGCGCCCAGCGACCCGCTGCCCACCGACCCGGACTGGGCGGGCGGCAGCCTCTACACCGACCGGCGCGAGCTGGCGGTGCCCGCGTCGGCGGAGGCGCTGTGGCGGGTCATCGAGGGCATCGGCGGCGAGAACGGCTGGTACTCCTTCCCGCTCGCCTGGGCGGCGCGCGGCTGGCTGGACCGGCTGGTCGGCGGCGTCGGGCTGCGCCGGGGACGCCGGGACGCGCACCGGCTGCGGGTCGGCGACTCGCTGGACTTCTGGCGGGTGGAGGAGATCGAGCCGGGCCGGCTGCTGCGGCTGCGCGCGGAGATGCGGCTGCCGGGCCTGGCCTGGCTGGAGATGTACGCCGAACCCGACGGCGAGGGCCGCAGCCGGTACCGGCAGCGGGCACTGTTCCATCCGCGCGGACTGTTCGGCCACGCCTACTGGTGGGGCGTGTCCCCCTTCCACGCCGTCGTGTTCGGCGGCATGGCCCGCAACATCGCCCGCGCGGCGGCGGCCCACCGCGTTCCGTCACCGCCCGCGGTGGAGTCCGCTCCGTGAACACCTCCGTCGCCGCGGCCGCACACCGCACACCGCACACCTCACCCCCCTCCCTGGAGTCCGCGCCGTGACCGTCTCCGTCGTCCTGTTCACCGCCGACCTGCGGCTGCACGACCACCCGCCCCTGCGCGCCGCTCTCGACGGGTCCGGCGAGGTGGTGCCGCTGTTCGTGCGTGACCCGGCGGTGGACGGGGCCGGGTTCGCCGCGCCCAACCGGCTGGCGTTCCTCGCCGACTGCCTCGCCGACGTCGACGCGGGGCTGCGCGAGCGCGGCGGCAGGCTGGTGGTGCGCACCGGCGACGTGGTCGAGGAGGTGTGCCGGGCGGTCACCGAGGCGGACGCCGACGAGGTGCACATGGCGGCCGACGTGAGCGCGTACGCGCGGCGCCGGGAGGCGCGGCTGCGGCGGGCGCTGGAGGCGGAGGGGCGGCGGCTGCTGGTCCACGACACGGTGACGACGGCGGTCCCGCCCGGGGAGCTGACCCCGGCCGCCTCCGACCACTTCGCCGTCTTCACGCCGTACTTCCGGCGCTGGTCGGAGCAGCGGCTGCGGGACACGTTCGGCGCGCCCCGGCACGTCCGGGTCCCCGAGCACGTCGGCTCCGAGCCGCTGCCGTCCCGCAGGGGCCTGTCCGGGCTGTCCCCCGCGCTGCCCGCCGGGGGCGAGACGGCGGGCCGGAAGCGGCTGACGGCCTGGCTGCGCTCCGGGGTGCACGACTACGAGGACCGCCACGACGACCTGTCCGGCGACGCCACCTCCCGGCTCTCCCCGCACCTGCACCTCGGCACCCTCTCCCCCGTCGAACTCGTGCACCGGGCGCGCCGCGCGGGCGGCCCCGGCGCGGAGGCGTTCGTACGGCAGCTCGCCTGGCGTGACTTCCACCGGCAGGTGCTCGCGGCCCGGCAGGACGCCGCCAGCGCCGACTACCGCACCCGGCACGACCGCTGGCGCTCCGGGCGTGCCGCGCGCGACGACATCGAGGCATGGCGGGAGGGCCGTACCGGCTACCCGGTGGTGGACGCGGCGATGCGGCAACTGCGCCACGAGGGCTGGATGCACAACCGGGGGCGGCTGCTCACCGCGAGCTTCCTCACCAAGACGCTGTACGTCGACTGGCGGGTGGGCGCCCGGCACTTCCTCGACCTCCTCGTCGACGGCGACCTGGCCAACAACCAGCTGAACTGGCAGTGGGCGGCCGGGACCGGCACCGACACCCGGCCCAACCGGGTGCTGAACCCGGTCACCCAGGGCAAGCGGTACGACCCCGACGGGGCGTACGTACGGCGCTGGGTGCCCGAACTCGGCGACCTGGCCGGGTCAGCGGCGCACGAGCCGTGGAAGCTGCGGGGACTCGACCGGGCCGCGCTGGACTACCCGGACCCGGTGGTGGAGCTGTCCGAGGGCCTCGACCGGTTCCGCCGGGCCCGCGAGGGCCGCCCGTGAGGCGGAGGTCCGGCGGGCCCGACACCGCCGCCCCTGAGGCGAAGGTCCGGCGGGCCCCACACCGCCGCCCGTGCGGCGAGGTCACGGCGGCTCCGGGTTCACCACCCCGGACAGGGCGTCGAGGGCCTCCGCCAGGCTGGTCGGCCGGAGCATCCCGCGTGTGGAGCGACCGGCCCAGCCGGGCCCGGCCAGCACCACCACCGGCTGGCCGCGGGCGCCCTTGACGCCCCACCGCGCCCCGGCGACATGCCTGGCCAGCGGCACACTCGCGCTGGAGCGGGCCTGTGCCCAGAGCACCACGGCCGCCGGACCGATCCGGTGCACCGCCGCCGTGAGCGACTCCGCGGGGACGGCGGCGCCGAACATCCGCGTGGGCGTGCCCCGTTGGCCGAGGGAGGCGTTGAGCGCCTCCAGCGGCAGGGTGTGCTGTTCGCCGGGGACGCAGGCCAGCAGCACGGGCCCGGCCGCCGGGGCGCCGCCGTCCTGCCGCACGGGGGCCGGGGTGTGCCGCCGCAGGGTGGTGGAGACGTGCCAGGACAGCAGGTGCTCGACCTCCACGTAACGGTCGCCGGAGGAGGCCCACTTGCGGCCCACGGCGTGCAGGGTCGGCACCATCACCTCCTGCCAGGCCACGGTCAGGCCGTGTTCCTCGACGGCCACCGCCAACTGGTCCTCGACGGCGGGGGCGTCGAGCCGGACGGCGGCGCGGGCGAGGCCGCGGCACTCCTGGCGGACGTCGCCGAGGGGCAGCGTGCCCGCGGCCCGGGAGCGGGTGGACGGTTCCGCGCGCACCGGCCGCTCCGCGGGGACCGTGGTGGCGCCGCCCTCCCTGACCGTCCGGGCCGCCTCGCCGGGCGGCACGCCCGCCGAGGTCAGCTTGCACATGGCCTCCAGCAGCGCCACGTCCGCGGGCGTCCAGCGGCGGTGCCGTCCGTCGCCGCGCACGGCGGGGCCGAGGCCGTAGCGGCGGTCCCAGGAGCGCAGGGTGGTGGGGGAGACGCCGAGTCGGCGGGCCACGGCACCGGTGGTCAGACCCGCGGATGCCGCGCCGTCAGGTGCTTGCGGGGACTCCGACGAGGGCTCGGACATGCCGCGACTATACGGCGACGCACGGTGACCCGACGCAGAAACGATGCAAGTTGAGGGCCTCGCGGCCACGCTCCGACGATGACGGCCCGGGGGCGCACCCCGGCACCGCCGCAGCCCAGGTGAGGAGCCGTCGCCATGAGCCCACCCGCGAGCGCCACCCGGCCCGCGACCGCCGACGAGGAGCTGGCGCGGGGCCTGGTCGCGGGCGACGAGGCGTGTCTGGCAGCCGTCTACCGGCGCTGGTCACCACTGGTGCTTTCGCTGGCCTCGCGGACCCTGGGGGACGTCAAGGAGGCCGAGGACGTCACTCAGCAGGTGTTCCTCGGCGTGTGGCGCGGGCGGCACACCTACCACCCCGAGCGCGGTCACCTCGGCGCGTGGATCGTCGGGATCACCCGGCGCAGGATCGCCGACACGCTCTCCGCGCGCACCCGCCGTCTGGACCTGATCGCCTCCGCGGGATCGGTCCTGCTGGTCGCCGAGGCCCCCGCCGCACTGCCCGAGGCCGCGCTCGACCGGGTGCTGGTCCGGCAGGAGCTGGCCAAGCTACCGTCGCCCCAACAGCGGGTGCTACGGCTGGCGTTCTACGAGGACCTGAGCCAGACCCAGATCGCGGAGCGCACCGGCTGGCCGCTGGGCACGGTCAAGAGCCACGCCCGCCGGGGACTGCACCGGCTGCGGCAGCACCTGGCGGCCGAGGAGCACCCGTAGGCCACGCAGCGGCACCCGCGGGCCCGCCGGGACGCCGCCGCGGCCACCCGCATCCGCCGGACCCGCCCGGGCGGAAGAGACGCACACCCCCGGAGGAGTCGGCACCCCCGGGGGTACCTCGCATTTCAGGTTTATATGCCCTGACCTCTACACATAAGGGTGGAATAAGCGCAGAATAAACCTGCGCGGCGCGCGCCGCACACCGCACCAGACGCGGTCGCCTGCTAGTCGAAAAGGAGACGAGTCATGGCCAACGTCTCACCCACCCGAGGTGACCTCAGCACCCACCCCGACGCCTCCGAGATGCGCGCCAGGTACGCACGCGTCCTCGGCGGCCGTGACGTGGCGCTCGTGGACGGACCGGTGTTCCTGCTCGGTCTGTACTGCGCCGTGTCCCCGTGGATACTCCACTACACGACCAGCCAGCCCGCGCTCGTCCCCCACAACCTGATCGTGGGCATCGCCATCGGCCTGCTGGCCCTCGGTTTCACCAGCACCCCGGAGCGCATGTACGGCCTGAGCTGGGCCACCTGCGCGATCGGCGCCTGGATGATCGTCTCGCCGTGGATCGTCGGCGACAGCCCGGACGCGGGCGTCATCTGGAACAACGTCGTCATCGGCGCCCTCGCCGTGATCCTGGGCATGGCGTGCGCGGCCACGGCGGCGAAGAGCGCCCCGCGGGCGTAGCAGGACGCCGGAGAGCCGGAACGGCCGGTCCGCGGGCGCCTGCGGACCGGCCGTTCCGGCTCCCGCCCCCGTCCCACGCCCCGGCGGGCTCCCCGGGGACTGTCTCCGCCGTCCGGGGGCAGACGTCTGTCAGGGAGGGCTCCGACAAAGAGGGACGGAAATGGAGATCTCGGGAATCATCAGTGCCATCATCATCGGCATCGTCATCGGTGTGCTCGGACGGCTCGTCGTCCCGGGACGCCAGCGCATAGGGGTCCTGTGGACCATCGCCGTCGGCATCGTGGCGGCGCTCATCGGCTCGGCGATCGCGAACGCCTTCGACGTGTCCGACACCAACGGTGTGGACTGGATCGAGTGGCTCATCCAGATCGGCCTCGCCGCACTCGGCGTCGCCGCCCTGGACCGCTCCAAGGCACGCCGCTGACGGCCCACGACCGCGCACGCCTCACCCCTCGTACACGTAGGGCGTGGTCGTGGTCAGCGGCACGAAGCCGAGGCGCTCCAGGATGGGGCGGCTCCGCTCGGTGGCGTCCACCTGGAGGTAGCGGTAGCCGCGGTCGGCGGCGATCCGCGCCCGGTGGGCGACCAGCGCCCGGTAGAGACCGCGGCCCCGCCAGCCCTCGACCGTGCCGCCGCCCCACAGCCCGGCGAACGGGGTGCCCGGCACCAGTTCCATCCGGGCGGAGCTGACCGGCTCGTCCCCGGCGAGGGCGACCACGGCGACCAGGTCCTGCGGGTCGGCCGCCAGCCGGTCGAGCAACTGTCGCCGCAGCGCGGTGGCGTCCGTGCCGAACGCGCGCTCGTGCACCCGCGTGACCAGGTCGACGCCCGCCGCGTCCGACACCGCGACGACCCGGACGCCCGCGGGTGGCTCGGCGTTCGGCGGGACCTCGCCGGTCTCCGCGACCAGCAGCGTCTCCGCGGGCTCGGGAACGAACCCGGCGGCGCGCAGCCGCCGTCCGAGACCGGCGGGCAGGTCATGGCCGTACAGCTTCCACTCGAAGCCGTGGCCGAGCGCGGTGTAGCGGTCGACCTGCTCGGCGATCACCGCGTCCACGTCGGCGTCCGCGCTGTCCGGGTCGAGTCCCGACCACAGCACGCCGTTCCAGCCGTGCGCGGGGGCGACCTGCCGGACCACCCGGCCCACCCGTTCGACCCGGGCGCCGGTGCCGTCGGGGCGGGCGCCCCGGCGCATCTCACGGTCGTAGCGGTCGAGTACCGCGGCGGTGTCGTTCACGCCGCCCACCCCACCATCCGCCTCCCGGGACGGCAACGCCTTTTCCGACGGGCGGAGATGCACCCGGCGACCGGCGGTGCCTACGACCGAGGAGTCCCCGGACCAGGTGGCCAGCCCCGTCTCCTCCCCCGGCGCGGAGGCACTTGCTCGTGCTGTCGGCACGTCGGCTGACGGCCGCGTACCTCGTACTCGTCGCGGTCGCCACCGCCGTCCGCATGACCGTCCCCGCCGCCCGGCCCCCCGTGTGGGCGGCCATCGGTGCCGCGGGCGCCGCGGCCGTCCTCACCGGCACCCGGCCGCACCGGCCCGCGCACGCCTGGCCCTGGTGGCTGCTGGCCGCCGGGCTGCTGACGTTCGTCACGGGCGACCCGTACGGGCGGCCCCACCGGCCCGGCACCGGTGAGGCGCGCCACCGGGTCAGCGCGTCACGCGCGGGCGGGACCGCCGTACCAGCGCCGCCCCGCCCAGCACCATCGCCGTGGCGCCGAGGGCGGCAGGCAGGACGGCGTCCGCTCCGGTGTCGGCGAGGGCGGCGTCGGCGGCGGGCGGCGGGGTGGCGGGGTGTGCCGCCGGGGGCGGGACCGGGCGGGTCCGCGGCGGCTCGGCGGGCTCCGGGCGCGTGGGGCGCTCGGGCGGCTCGGGCGGGGCGGGGTGCCTCGGCGGTGGCTCGGAGGTGTGCGTGGACTCGTTGCCGACCGCCGGGTTGCCGACGCCGACCACGCTCACCGCGTTGCCGCTGACGTTCACCGGGAGGTGGACCGGCAGCCGCACGCCGTTGCCGGAGACCAGCCCCGGCGCGTCCTCCTCGTGCCCGTGGGCGGACGCCCCGGCGGGCGGCTGGTGCGCGGGGCCGCCCCCGGTGGCGCAGCGGTTGCCCGCGGCGGGGTTGAGCAGCCCCACCACGTTCACGGTGTCGCCGCACACGTTCACCGGTACGTGCACCGGGAGTTGGACGGTGTTGCCGGAGACCACCCCGGGCGAGCCCACGGCCGCTCCGTCCGCCGCGGAGTCGGCGTACGCCGGGCACGTCACGGCCATCGCGCCGGATGCGGCGACGACGGCGATCACACCGTTTCGGGTAACCCGTCTCATGGGATCCCTGCCTTCCAGACATGGTCACGGGCAGTCGCCCGTACCGGAAAGAACGCCGCTAAACCATCAGAGTTATGGCTTATCGGCCTTTCACCCCATCGAGTGGCACGGTTATCGAACCAACAGCAAGAGCCACCGAACGGGACATCAACGGCGGGGCGGCACGTGACTTCGGGGGGATGCCCGTCCGGAGGCGTGCCTTCCGGGGGGCCTCTATGGTGAGCGAGGGCCCCGCCCGCGTCCCTGGAGGCAGCACATGCATCGCTCGACGCGCACCGCGCTGCGGCGCGGCCCGCTGATACCGGCGCTCGCCCTCGCCCTGCTGGGCGCGGGGGTCCCGGCGGCGACCGACGACGACACCGAGGCGGACCTCTCCCGGTTCTACCGCCAGCGGGTCAAGTGGTCCGCCTGCCAGGGCCCGGAGGCGCCGGAGGACCTCCAGTGCGGCAAGGTCAAGGTGCCCCTCGACTACGCCAGGCCGCGCGCCGGGAGCATCGGACTCGCCCTCGCCCGCTACCGCGCCACCGGCGACCGGCGCGGCTCGGTGGTGCTGAACTTCGGCGGCCCCGGCGGTTCGGGCGTCGCCGGACTCGCCGCGGACGGCACGGACTTCATGGGGCTGACCGACGGCTACGACGTGGTCAGCTTCGACCCGCGCGGCGTCGGCCGGTCCGCCCCGGTCAGCTGCGGCGACGGCTTCCTCACCGCGGAGGCCAGCGACGACACCGACGACACCGACGACATGCTGCGCGATCCCCTGGCCGCGCTGCGGGAGTTGCGCGAGACCGCCGACCAGTGCGCCCGGCACTCGGGGCCCGTGCTGCGGCACATGGGCACGGTCGACGTCGCCCGGGACCTCGACGTGATCCGCCAGGCGCTCGGCGACGACAAGCTCAACTACCTGGGCTTCTCCTACGGAACCCGGCTCGGCGCGGTGTACGCGGCCCGGTTCCCCGACCGGGTGGGCCGGTTCGCGCTGGACGGCGTGGACACGCTGACCGAGCCGCTCACCGAGCAGGGGGTCGCTGGCGCCGAAGGGCAGCAGCGGGCGCTGCGGGACTTCGTCGACTGGTGCGCGCGGGACATCGGATGCCCGTTCGGACAGGATCCGCGCACCGGCCGCGAGGAGGTCGTCCGGCTGGTCCGCTCACTCGACGAGGACCCGGTGCCGACCGCGTTCGGCGGCACGTTCTCCGGCCAGGACCTGGTCGGCGCCATCGGACAGGCGCTCTACAGCAGGGACCTGTGGCCCTCGCTCCAGCGGGCGCTGGCCCTGCTGGTGGAGGACGGCGACACCCGGGGCGTGGAGGCGTTCACCTCCGGCGGTTTCGCGCTGCCGGTGCGGATCGGCCCCCGTCCCGGCCGGGACGGCGGACTCGCCGACGAGGAGGACGTCCCGCTCGACAACCTCCCGGCCGCGCTGATGGCGGTCAACTGCGCCGACGACCCCGACCGCCCCACCGCCGGGCAGATCACCCGCGAGCTGCGCAGGCTGCGCGCCCGGTACGAGCGGGCGTCGCCGGTGTTCGGCCGGTACCGGCTCACCCAGGTGCTGATGTGCTACGGCCGCCCCAAGGGCACCCCCTACATCCGTGAGCGGGTCAGGGACGTCGACACGCCGAAGATGCTGCTGGTCGGCACCCGCGGCGACCCCGCGACGCCGTACCGCTGGACCGAGCAGACCGCCGAACGGCTCGGCCCCTCCGCGGTGGTGCTCGACAACCGCAGCGAGGGCCACACCGGCTACGGCTCCTCCACGTGCGTGCACCGCAAGGTCGACGACTTCCTGCTGTACGGCTCCCTGCCGCCCGACGGCAGCTCCTGCGGTGCCGAGGACGGCGACTGAACGGCCCGGCGCCCCCCTCCGCCCGCGCCGGGCCGCCCCACGTGCCGCACCGACAAATCGGACCTATGGTGCTGTCATGGAGCACGCACTCAGTCCCGCGACCCTCGCCGAGCTGCGGCGCCCGCGCCCCTACCCCGCGGTGTCCGTGCTGACCCCGACCCACCGGCGCGAGCCCGACAACCACCAGGACGCGGTCCGGCTGCGCAACGTCGTCGCCGAGGCCAAACGGCAGTTGGAGCAGGACCCGGCGGTCACCCGGGAGCGCCGCACCGACGTCGAGGAACACCTCGACCGGGCGCTCGCCGAGGTCGACCTGGCCCACACCGAGGACGGACTGGTGATCTTCGCCGCGCCCGGTGAGCACCAGGTGTGGTCCCTGGCCCGCCCGGTGCCGGAGCGGGTGGTCCTCTCGGACACCTTCCTGACCCGCAACCTCGTCTCCGCACAGGCCTCCGAGCGGCCGTTCTGGGTCATGTCGGTCGCCTCCGACCGGGTCACCCTGTGGAGCGGCGGCGTGGACCGGGTGACCGAGGAGCACACCGGCGGCTTCCCGATGACCCGGGACGCGAGGAACTTCGACCCCGAGCGGCAGGAGCGGATCGGCGACACGCCGAGCGCGTTCCGCGACGAGGACACCAAGCACTTCCTGCGCGACGCGGACACCGCGATGGCCGCGGTCCTGCGCCAGGACCCCCGGCCGCTGTACGTCACCGGCGAGCAGGCGGCGCTGTCGCTGCTCGACGAGATCGGCGGCGTCTCCCGCGACGCCGCACAGGTGCGGCACGGCGGGCTGGCGCACGGCAGCCACGAGGCGGTGTGGAAGGCGGTCCGGCCGCTGCTGGAGGCGGAGGCCCGGCTCAGCGCCCACACGGTGACCGAGGAACTCGTCAAGGCACGGGGCCGCAAGGAGTTCGCGGCCGGTCTCGACGAGGTCTGGCAGAACGCCCTCCAGGCGCGGGTGCGGCTGCTCGCCGTCGAGGAGAACTACCGCGCGACGGTACGCGACGACGGCGGCCATCTGGTCCCGGCCGCCGGCGACGACCTCGACGCCCGCGTGGACATCGTGGACGAGATCGTCGAACAGTGCCTGGAGACCGGCGCCGAGGTCCGCTTCGTGCCGGACGGGACGCTGGACGACGCCGACCGCATCGCGGGGGTCCTGCGCTACTGACGGGGCCCGTGCCCGTGTGCCTACGCTGTCCCCGGACGACCGGCGACGAGGGAGTGCGCACGTGGGTGACGTGGTGGGCGTGGCGGTGCTGGGTGCCGGGCACATGGGTGCCGACCACATACGGCGCCTGGACCGGGTGGTGAGCGGCGCGCGGGTGGCCGCCGTCGCCGATCCGGACGCCGAGCGGGCCAAGGCGGCGGTGGCCGGGATCGGGGCCGTGTCGGTGCACACCGAGACGGCCGCCGCCCTGGACGCGCCGGGCGTGGACGCCGTCCTGGTCGCCTCGCCCGGCCCGGCGCACGAGGAGGCGCTGCTCGCGGCCTTCGCGCGGGGGCTGCCGGTGCTCTGCGAGAAGCCGATGGTGCCGGACTCGGCGGGGGCGCTGCGGGTGGTGGAGGCGGAGGCGCGGCTCGGCCGCCGACTGGCCCAGGTCGGGTTCATGCGCCGCTACGACGCCGAGTACCGCGACCTCAAGGCCCTGTTGGACAGCGGCCGCCTCGGGCGCCCGCTGATGCTGCACTGCGTGCACCGCAACGTCTCCTCACCGCCCGGGTTCACCTCCGCGATGCTGGTCGACAGCTCGGTGTCACACGAGATCGACGCGGCCCGCTGGCTGCTCGGCCAGGAACTGACCGCGGTGACGGTGCTGCGGCCCCGGCCGTCCGCGGGTGCGCCGGACGGGCTGCTCGACCCGCAGTTCGTGCTGCTGGAGACGGCGGCGGGCGCCCTGGTCGACGTGGAGGTCTTCGTCAACTGCGGCTTCGGCTACCAGGTGCGCTGTGAGGCGGTCTGCGAGGCGGGCAGCGCCCGGATCGGCGAGGAGCACACCATGCTCGTCACGGCGGACGGCGGGGCGCGCGAGGAGGTGCCGCGGGACTACCTGGTGCGGTTCGCGGACGCCTACGACCAGGAGGTGCGGGCGTGGGTCGACGCCGTCCGCCGGGGCCGCGCCACCGGCCCCACCGCCTGGGACGGCTACGCCGCCTCCGTGGCCGCCGAGGCGGGCGTCCGCGCCCAGGAGACGGGCACCAGGACCGCCGTCGAGATGGCACCCCGCCCTGCTCTGTACGACGCCGCGGAAGACCCCGTGGGCCCCTAGAACAAAGGGCCGTCGAACACCCGGACGGGTGCGGAAAGAATGAACCGACGGGCCGTCAACTAACCTATAAGGCAAGGCATTTGACTCACGAAGCGAGACCCCTCCAGGGGGCGACACACCACCCCCTGGAGGACTGTGGCATATGCCAGAAGCACCACCGGATCGTGTGTCACCAAATCCCTTACAGGGCGTCGCGGGCTGTGCGACAGTCGTTAACGGTCCCTTCGTCCGCCTTGGCCGTACCGTCCCCCATCGGAGTGCGTCATGCCGTCCCACCTCTCCGCGGACCGCCCCTCCGCCCAGCCGCCCGGACGCGGCCCGGTCGACGCGCTGATCACGCAGACGCGACGGCTCAAGGGCGAGGTGGACGCCGTACGGAGGGACACCCGGGGCGACGGCACGGACCCGCGGGACCGCTGGCAGCGCGCCCTGTGCGAGCTGGCGCTGCACCAGCTCAACGACCTCGACGAACACCTGGCCCAGCTCAGGGACGGCCCCCCGCCCGCGCCGCCCGCCCCGCACGACGGCTCCCTGCTCAGCCGGGTCGGCAGCGCGGAGTGGCACCTGCTGACCGACGAGGCCAACTGGTCCGCCGAGTTGTACGACATCCTCGGCCGCGACCCCGGCTCCGCCCCGCTCACCCTCGACGAGCTGCCCTCGCTCGTACTGGCCGAGGACCGGCCCCTGCTGACCGCGATGGTCACCGACTGCCTCGTCGACGCCCGGCGCATCGACGGCGAGTTCCGGATCGTCCGGCCCGGCGGCGAGGTCCGCACCGTGCACATGATGGGCGAACCCGTGCTCGGCACCGACGGCGGCACCGCCTCCATGTGGGCGGTGCTGCGGGACGTGAGCGCACTGCGGCGCAGCCAGCGCGTGGTGAGCGAGACCCGTGACTCGCTCCAGCGCCACCGGCGGGACACACGGACCGAGCACCGGATCGCGGTCGAGTTGCAGGAGGCCGTGCTGCCGACATGGCACGGTTCCCTGCGGCTCCCGCACCAGGGCCCGCCGCACCTGGAGCTGGCGGCCCGCTACCTGCCCGCCGCGGCCGGCGCGCTGATCGGCGGCGACTGGTACGACGCCCTCGAACTGCCCGGCGGCGAGACCTTGCTGAGCGTCGGCGCCCTCACCGGGCACGGCGTCGCCGTGACCTCCGGCATGGCGATGCTGCTGGGCGCCGTACGCGGGATGGCGATGGCGGGGAGCGAGCCGGGCCCGCTGCTCGGCGGGCTCAACCGGCTCCTCGACACCACCGCGCAGCCCGCCCTCGGCAGCGCCGTCTGCTGCCGCTACCGGCCCGGCACCCGCACCCTGGTGTGGGCGCAGGCCGGACACCCCGCCCCGCTGCTGTTCCGCGACGGGACGGGGCACCGGCTGAGCGCACCACCGGGCGTCCTGCTCGGCGCCACCTCGGGAGCCGGGTACGGCCAGGCCGAAGTCACCCTCGACGTGGGCGACCTGCTCCTGCTGCACACCGACGGGCTGGTGCCGGGACACAGCGCGCCGACGGTCGACGACCGCCTCCTCGACCTGGCCCCGCGGCTCAGCGCGGCGCCCACCGCGCAGGACTGCGTGGCGACGGTCGTGACGGAGTTCGGAGCCACCGGACGCGAGGACGACGCCTGTGTGCTCGCCGTCAGGGTGACCGGGTGACCGTCACACCTGGGCGCCGCTGCCGCCCCGCTCGCGCGGCTTGGGCAGCGCCAGCCTGATCTCCTCACGCAGTTGCTGGATCCGCGGGAACTCGGCGTACTGCGCGGTCAGTCGGTACATCTGCCGCAGCCGGTCCCAGGTACGGCGGGAGGAGTTCGAGCCCATCGACATCAGGGCCAGCCGGGCATAGCGGTCCGCCTGTTCCGGATCGTCCGCGATGAAGCAGGCGGAGGCCATGGAGAGGTGGTCGAAGATCTTCGACCGCTCCCGCCCGTCGTTGCGCAGGGCGAGCGCCTTCTCCGCGTAGTGCTGGGCGTGCACGGCCGCGCCCGGTTCGAACTCCGCCAGGGTGCGGTAGGACAGGGCCTGCATCCCGTACAGGTCGGCCTCGTCGAACAGCTGCATCCAGTCCGGTGGTTCGACGTCCCGGCGGTCGGAGACGAAGAGGTCCTCCGCCTGCCCCAGGGTGCGCCGCATCGCCTGCGCCTTGCCCATGGACGCCTGCGCCCACGCCTCGACGGTGTGGAACATCGCCTGGGTGCGCGGCAGCACCTCCTCGCCGGAGCCGGAGATGGCGAGCTTCATCAGCTCCAGGGCGTCGTCGGGCCGTCCCAGGTGCACCATCTGGCGGGCCGCGCGGGAGAGCGCCTCCCCCGCCCGGGGCCGGTCGCCGCCCTCCCGCGCGGCATGGGCGGCGATGACGAAGTACTTCTGGGCCGTGGGCTCCAGGCCGACGTCGTGCGACATCCAGCCCGCAAGGACGGCGAGGTTGGCGGCGACGCCCCACAGGCGCCGCTGGAGATGGTCGGGGTGGTGGTAGGCGAGCATCCCGCCCACCTCGTTGAGCTGGCCGACGACCGCCTTGCGCTGGAGCCCTCCACCGCGGGCGGCGTCCCAGGCACGGAACACCTCCACCGAGCGCTCCAGTTCCTCGATCTCCTGCGACCCGATGGGGGCGGCCTCGTAGCGGTCGAACCCAGCGGGGTCGGCGTGCAGGGGGTCGTCGAGACGGGGAGCGTCGGCGGCCAGGGAAGGGTCGGTGCGCAGCCAGTCGTGCATGGCGCTGCTGAGTGCGGATCCCGCGGCGAGCACGGCACCCGCGCCCACCAAGCCGCGTCGATTGAGCATGAGGTCCATTCCCGTGAATTCGGTGAGGACCGCGGCGGTCCGCTCGGGCGCCCACGGCACACCGTCGGGATGCTCCACGCTCCCGCCGCCCTGCCGTTTCCCCGCACGCCCGTGCCGTACCAGACCGAGGTCCTCGATGGTCACGACACGGCCGAGACGCTCGGTGAACAGGGCCGCCAGCACCCGCGGCACCGGATCGCGCGGGATCTCTCCCATGTCGATCCACCGCCGCACCCGCGAGGTGTCGGTCGCCAGCTGGGGGTGGCCCATGGCCGCCGCCTGCCGGTTGACCAGCCTCGCCAGCTCTCCCTTGGACCAACCGGCCAGGCCGAACAGGTCCGCAAGGCGGGTGTTGGGTTGTCCGCTCACGTCAAGCCCCCAGGTTCTCGGCTGGAGTTGACAGTAGCCGCGCGACAGTTGCCCGGCGACTATTCGCCAGGGTTCGCCAGGGTGCGCCAGATGGTGTGCCACGGGGCATCCGGTGTCAGGTAGGAAAGCGCCACCCCGACCCGGTCGCCGAGGGGCATTCCCCAGGGTGCGCCACGGCGGCCGGGGGCGGGTGACGCACTGACTTACGGCAGGCACAGCAGGCACACGAAGGGATCTGTATCGCCCATGTACGCAGCATCGTCCTCCGTGTCCGCCCCGCCCCGGTCGCTGCGCCCGCGTCCCCCGGCTCCCGCCGCACCGCGGACGGGGGAGGTCCCCCTGACGGGCGGCGGCCCCTATCTCGCCCCGGCGCGACCGGCGGTCCCCGGGCTGGGCACGGGCCGGGCGCGGCGCGGCACGGCGCCGGGCGCGCAGCCGCTCAGCGGGAGACTCGACCTGTCCGGCCCGCAGGGCGCCCAGCTGCGTACGGCGATCGCGTCGGTGCACCGGATCTGCCCGGAGTTCTCCCCGGTGCAGGTGCTGCGCCGCAGCGGCCGGTCGGTGCTGCTGGTGGGCACCACCGGGCGGAGCACGGCCGTCGCCAAGTGCTTACTCGACCAGTCGCCCGCCTGGGCCGAACGGCTCCGGCACGAAATAGCTGCGTACCGCTCGTTCGTCCGGCACCGCCCGCCCGTGCGGGTGCCCCGGCTGATCGCGGCGGACCCGGACAACTGCACCCTGGTGATCGAGCGGATGCCCGGCCGGGTGGCGGCGCTCCAGCGGCATCCGGTCGAGTCGCCGCCGCGCGCCGACGTGCGGGCGGCGCTGGGCGCGATCTGCCGGGTGAACGCCTGGCGGCCCCCGCCGGGCACCTTCGACGCCCCGCTGGAGTACGCGGCCCGGATCGCCCGCTACCACGAACTGGGCCTGCTCACCGACCGTGACCTGGGCGACCTGCAGAAGCTGCTGCACGGCATCGCCCAGACGGCGGGGCGGCACGGCATGGGCCAGTTCTGCCACGGTGACGCGCTGCTCTCCAACGTGCTGCTGTCCCCGGCCGGTCCGGTGCTGGTGGACTGGGAGCACGCGGGCTGGTACCTGCCGGGGTACGACCTGGCCACGCTCTGGTCGGTCCTGGGCGACTCCCCGGTGGCGCGGCGGCACATCAGCCAGATCGCGCAGTCCGCGGGGCCTGCCTCCCGCGACGCTTTCCTGGTAAACCTGATGCTGGTACTGACCCGAGAGATCCGGACCTACGAGACGGCCGTGCAGCGTTCGATGCACGACACGACCCCGGCGGCACCGGGAGTGGCCCCCCCGGGTGCTGCGCCGTCCGGCGAGGAACAGCGGCTGTTGCTCAGGCGGCTGCACGACGACTGCCAGCTGGCCCGACGAGCGGTACGGGCGGCGGTCGGTACTCGCTGAAGGGGATGACGGCCCGCGGTGCGCCTGGGACAGGGACGCACCGCGGGCCTCGTCGTTTCCGACCGGCGGGCCGCCGCGGTCATTGGTGTACTCCAGTGACGCCCCGCAGGCCGTGGCGCCGCCGCCGCGAAACTCCTGGTGACCCGCGCTGACATGGGAAATCGTGGGTGAGCGGGCATGATTGACGGATCGTCGGAGACCGGGTACCACTGACACGCCCGGCCCCGCACGGCTCATCGCCCCCACCCGTTCCCCAGGAGACCGCGTTGCGAGGATCCGTTCCCCAGCCCCTGACGAGAGCCGCCCAGGCCCTGGCCTGCGGGGCGCTGCTGCTGCCGCTGCTGGCCGCCGTCCCCGCCCCCGACGAGGCACGCCCGGCACCGGCCGGGCTCCAGTCGGCGTTCGCCGCCGCGGCGGCCGAGTACCAGGTGCCGCAGAGCGTGCTGCTCGGCGTCTCCTACCTCCAGTCCCGCTGGGACGCCCACGCCGGGGCGCCGAGCGTGACCGGCGGCTACGGCCCGATGCACCTGACCGACGCCCGTACCGCGCTCGCCGGTGCCGCGCACCACGCCGAGGGCACCGAGGACCCGCGCGGCGACGACGCCCGGCCGGTGCTGCTGCCCGACGCGGAGCCGTCGCTGGACGGTGTGGCGCTGCCCGCGCGGCTGCGCACCCTGCCGGAGGCGGCCGAACTGACCGGGCTCAGCGCCGAGGAGCTGCGGACCGACCCGGCAGCCAACGTGGCGGGCGGCGCCGCGCTGCTGGCGGCGGCCCAGCGGGAGCTGGGCGAGCCGCTGAGCGCGGACCCGGCGGACTGGTACGGGGCGGTGGCCCGGTTCTCCGGCGCCGACGACCAGGCCACCGCGTCGGCGTACGCCAACAACGTGTACGACGTGATCCGCGACGGCGCGCGGCGCGTCACGGACTCCGGCCAGCCGGTCACCCTGCCCGCCCGCCCCGGCCTCGCCCCGGACACCGCCCAGGTAGGGCGGGCGGGCCTGCGGACGGCCGCCGCCGAGGGCACCGAGTGCCCGGCGTCGGTGTCCTGCGAGTGGATCCCGGCGCCGTACGAGGAGTTCGGCGACGGCGACTATGGCAACCACGACCTGGGCGACCGCCCGGCGTCGCAGCGCATCCAGTACATCGTCGTCCACGACACGGAGGGCGCCTGGGAGGGCGTCCTGAACCTGGTGCAGGACCCGACCTACGTCTCCTGGAACTACTCGCTGCGCTCCACGGACGGCCACATCGCCCAGCACGTGAAGGCGGAGGACGTCGCCTGGCACGCGGGGAACTGGTACGTCAACGCCAAGTCGATCGGCCTGGAGCACGAGGGCTTCCTCACCAACCCGGACGCCTGGTACACGGAGGCGATGTACCGGTCCTCGGCGCGGCTGGTGAGGTACCTGTCGAAGAAGTACGGCATCCCGCTGGACCGGCAGCACATCCTGGGCCACGACACGGTGCCGGGACCGACCTCGGGCACGGTCCCGGGAATGCACACCGACCCGGGCCCGTACTGGGACTGGGCGCACTACTTCGAGCTGCTCGGCCGCCCGTTCGCGCCGACGGCGGGCCCGTCCGGCGGTCTGGTGACGATCCTGCCGGAGTACGACGCCCACCAGCCGGAGTTCACCGGCTGCGTCACCCGGGGCGAGCCGTGCGCGGCGCACGGGTCGAGCGCCGTACGCCTGTACTCCGGGCCAGGCACGGGCTACCCGCTGATCAAGGACATCGGGCTGCGCCCGGACGGCTCCGGCTCGACGACCGGCGTCAACGACATCGGCTCCCGCGTGTCCACCGGCCAGCAGTACGCGGTCGCGGGGCGCGACGGTGACTGGACGGCGATCTGGTTCCTCGGGCAGAAGGCGTGGTTCCACAACCCGGCCGCGCAGCCGGTGGCGGTCTCCGCGAAGGGCCTGGTCGTGACGCCGAAGGAGGGCCGCGACACCGTCCCGGTCTACGGCCGCGCCTACCCGGAGGCGGGCGCGTACCCGGAGGGCGTGCCCGCGCAGGCGGTGTCGCCGCTGCCGTACCAGCTGCCCGCGGGCCAGAAGTACGTGGTCGGGGCGAAGGTGCCCGGCGAGTACTACTACGCGGTCACCTTCGACACCGCCGGGCACCGGGTGGTGCGCGGGTCCGACCTGTACTACGAGATCCAGTACGGCCACCGGGTGGCGTTCGTGCGGGCCGCGGACGTGACGGCGGTGCCCTCCTGGTCGTAGCCCAGGGGCCTCAGCCCTGCTGGAAAAGCTCCGCCGGGAGCGGCTTCAGCAGGGCGTAGAGGTCGTCGGTGATGGGGCGGTCCCAGGCGGCGATGGTCACCAGGACGTTGTCGCTGCGGTCGAACTGGACGCAGGAGACCCGGCTCTCGGAGAGCTTCACCCGGCGCACGATCAGCAGGTTGTCGCCCTGCATCACCGGCACGTCCTCGGTGCCGACGACGGTGACCTCCTCGTCGTTCTCCAGCGCGATCAGCAGCTGGGCCACCTCGAAGGGGATCTCGTCGTCGGCGACGTCACGGGCCGGGGAGCCCTCGGGGAGGTTGCCGATGATCATGGCGGGGCCGCGTCCGCCGAACAGGTCGTAGCGCAGGAAGACGCCCTGGCAGGTGCCGTCGGGGGCGGGCAGCAGCCCGGCGCCGAGGTTGCCGGGCCAGTCGCCCGGGTCCATGGCCAGTACGTCGAAGTCGGGCCCGGCGGGCGTTGCGCTGCGGCGGCGGAGGAACGACATGGAGCCATGGTACGTGGCCGGGCGTGTCCCGCGTCACCTCACTCCTCGGGCGGGGCCGGCGGCACCACGGCGACGGGGCCGGCGGCGTGCAGCAGGACGGCGTGGGTGACGCTGCCCATCATGCGGGCCGGGGCCAGCAGGCGGCGGCGGTGGCGGCCGACGACGGTCAGTTCGGCGCCCGGGGAGGCGGCGACGAGCTGGCCGGCGGCGTCGCCGGGGGCCACGACCGCCTCCACGGTCACCTCGGGGTGGCGGGCGCGGTGCGGGGCGAGGAAGCCGTCGGTGAGGGCGCGGGTCTCGTTCTCGACGGCGTCCTGGTCGACGCCGGTGGGGATCAGCTCGCCCGCGGCGCCCGCCCAGATCTGCACCGGCCACGGGTAGGCGGCGAGCACGTGGAGCCGGGCGCCGCGCAGCGCGGCCTCGGTGAAGGCGAAGTCGAGCAGGGCGTCGTCGGGGCTGTCGGTGTTGAGGCCGACGACCACCCGGGGGCCGGGCGCCACCGGCGGGGCGTCGGGGACCTCGCGGCCGGGCCGGGGGACGACGACGACCGGGCACTCGGCGTCCCGGGCGACGGTGAGGCTGCTGGAGCCGAGGAGCAGGCTGGCGAAGCCGCCGCGGCCCCGGGAGCCGAGGACCAGCAGCCCGGCGTCCGCGCCGAGTGCCGACAGCAGCGGTCCGGGCGCGCCCTCCAGACCGACGTACTCCACGTCGGCCGGGTCGGTACGGCCCGTCAGCCGGTCGCGGGCCTGGGCGAGGACCGGGTCGTCGGCCGGGTCGGGCAGCACGGCGACCTCGCCGACCTGGGCCCACTGGGCGTACTGCCGCACGTGTGCCACGCGCAGGGGTGCCCCGCGTCCACGGGCGGCGCCCAGCGCCCAGTCGAGGGCGCGCAGGCTGTCGTCCGAGCCGTCGACCGCCGCGATGACCGGCAGAGCGCTCATGGGTTCCTCACCTCCGGAGTGCGACCTTCCTCAAGCCAGCCTCGCTCAGGCCGGGCCCGCTCCCCGCTCTCCAGCGTCGCGTGTCCGGAAAATCACGCCGTGGCGCGCTCAGGTGAGGTCGAACTCCCCTTCCCTGGCCCCCGAGACGAACGCGCCCCACTCCGCGGGCGTGAAGATCAGCGACGGGCTCTCCGGGCGACCGCTGTTGCGCATGGCGATGAACCCCTCGACGAAGGCGATCTGGACATCCCCCAGGCCACGGCTGCTGGACTGCCACTGGGCGTTGGTCAGGTCCAGCTCGGGCTTGTCCCAGCCGGTGAACGGCTGCTGCTGGATGGTGCTCTCGGCCACGTCCGTGCTCCTCCCGAATGCGTCGTCCGCGGGCCAGCCTAGCGATCGGGTCCCACCGCGGACAGGCCACGTGAGGGGTGCCTTTCGCCAGTCCGGTGGACGGCTTCCCACGAGCCACACGGCGAAGAACCGGGGGCCGCCGCCGTAGGCGTGGCCGAGGACCCGGCGCGCCCCGTCGACCTGGCGTTCCCCGGCCTGGCCGCGGACCGGGAGGGCGGCCTCGGCGAAGCGGACCCTGCCGGAGGCGCCGACGGGGGTGGCGGAGAGGACCCGGCCAGACATGTCGACGGGCAGGTCCCCGTCGGGGGCGGTGGTGCCGGACTCGGTGGGCTTCCAGCCCTCGCCCTCGGCGGCGAAGCCGAGGTTCTCCAGCCACGTCGGCGCGTACCAGGGGAAGGGTACGTAGATCTCGGCGGCGTCTCACGCGGTGAAGGCAGGCATCCGGCGATGCTCACCGCCGGTCCGCGCCCGCCGCAACCGTATTTCCCCACCCCTCCGACGTGGGCAGAAAGTGCGGCCCCGACCCTTGCCCGCGCCGGGGAACGGCTGGATTACTGATCCGGTGGCGCGCGACCGAATGATCGGTCGCTTCGGTCCGTGGTGTGGTCGACGAGGGCGAGGGTGGTGTGTCCATGACGGACGCGAGCGGGCTGCTGGACGCGGGAGAGCGGCTCGACGGGCCGGGGCTGCGGGCGCTGCAACTGGAGCGGCTGCGGGCCACGCTGCGGCACGCGTACACGAACGTGCCGTTCTACCGCGAGGCGTTCGACGAGGCCGGGGTCACGCCGGACGACTGCCGTTCCCTCGCCGACCTCGCCCGCTTCCCCTTCACGACCAAGGCGGACCTGCGGGAGACCTACCCGTACGGGATGTTCGCCGTGCCCCGGGAGCGGATCCGGCGCATCCACGCCTCCAGCGGGACGACCGGGCGCCCCACGGTCGTCGGGTACACCGACGGCGACCTGTCGACGTGGGCCGACGTGGTGGCGCGGTCGATCAGGGCGGCGGGCGGGCGGCCCGGGGACACCGTGCACGTGGCGTACGGCTACGGGCTGTTCACCGGCGGCCTCGGCGCGCACTACGGCGCGGAGCGGCTCGGCTGTACGGTCGTCCCGGCGTCCGGCGGGATGACGTCCCGTCAGGTGCGGCTGATCCAGGACCTGCGCCCGGACGTCATCATGGTGACGCCGTCGTACATGCTGACCCTGCTCGACGAGTTCGAACGGCAGGGCGTCGACCCGCGCGGCACCTCCCTGCGGGTGGGGATCTTCGGCGCGGAGCCGTGGACGGAGGCGATGCGGCGGGAGATCGAGGAGCGGTTCGCGATCGACGCGGTCGACATCTACGGGCTGTCGGAGGTGATGGGGCCGGGGGTCGCGCAGGAGTGCGTGGAGACCAAGGACGGCCTGCACGTCCACGAGGACCACTTCTACCCCGAGGTCGTCGACCCGGTCACGGGTGAGGTGCTGCCGGACGGGGAGCGCGGCGAACTCGTCTTCACCTCGCTCACCAAGGAGGCGATGCCCGTGGTCCGGTACCGCACCCGGGACCTGACCCGGCTGCTGCCCGGGACGGCCCGGGTGTTCCGCCGGATGGAGAAGGTCACCGGCCGCAGCGACGACCTGGTGATCGTGCGCGGGGTGAACCTGTTCCCCACCCAGGTCGAGGAGATCGTGCTGCGCACGCCGGGGGTGGCGCCGCACTTCCAGCTGCGGCTGACCCGCGAGGGCCGCCTCGACGAACTCACCGTGCGGGCGGAGGCCCGGCCCGACGCGCCGCCGGAGGCCCGGGCCGCGGCGGCGCGCGCCATCGAGACGGCCGTGAAGGACGGCATCGGCGTCTCCGTCACGGTGGAGATCGTCGAACCGGAGTCGCTGGAGCGGTCGGTGGGCAAGATCCGGCGGATCGTGGACCTGCGCCCGCGCTGACCGGACCAGCCGCGGGACCCCCCGCCGGTGCTGACCGGCTCAGCCGCGGGACCCCCCGCCGGTGCTGACCGGCTCAGCCGCGGGACCCCCCGCCGGTGCTGACCGGCTCAGCCGCGGGACCCTCGCCGGTGCTGACCGGCTCAGCCGCGCGGCCCGGACCGCAGCGAGGCGAGGACCAGCCGTCCGTACGGGGTGGTGAGGGCGGCGGCGGTGGCCGCGCAGGCGAGCCCGAGGGCGAGCAGCAGGTGCCAGGGGTCGTCGTCGCCGAGCACCTGGAGCACGGACAGGGCGGTGCCCAGCGGCAGGCCCAGCACGGTCAGCACACCGAGGGCGCCCGCGATCTGCTGGTTCTCCCGGGCCTGCACGATCCGGCTGTAGTCGGCGGCCTCCGCGAGGACGTCCGCGAACAGCTCAGGCAGCCGGTTCTGCGTCTGGAAGGCGCGTAGCAGACCGTCGGCGGGACCGTGCACGGTCTGGTGGCGCCGCCAGTAGGTGCTGCGGAACACCGCGATGTGCTGCTCCAGCGCGGCCACCCGCCGCGCCAGGCCGGTGGAGTCGACGAAGAGGGTGGACAGCCCCTCGGTGAGGGCGGCGAGGTGGTCGCGCTGCACCATGCCGAACAGCAGGGCGTCCAGGTGCACGGTGCGGGCCCGCTCCAGCGCCGCCTCGTAGAAGTCGCCCTCGCCGCGGTCCGGGCGGTGCCCCAGGAAGGCCGCGCCGTGGCGGCCGACGAGGGCGCTCCAGTCGGCGGACATCCGCACCGCCTCCTCCGCGACCCGCGCCATCCGCTCCGGCGGCGGCGGTATGTCGGCCTGTGCCGCCCGCAGGGCCAGCGCGCGCAGCCAGCGGTCCGCGGTGCCGGGCAGGTCGCCGGCGTCGCGGCGGAGGGCGGCGGTGTGGGTGGCGTCGGGCGTGAGGAACGCCACGGTGTACGGCCGGGCCAGCGCGAACGGCGTGGCCGGCGGCGCCGCGTCGGCCACCCCGGCGAACAGGGCGGCCGGGTCCAGCGCGCCGGTCAGTGGGTCGGGGAGCGCGCCGGGCCGGTGCCCGATCGCCCGCAGCGTCTCCAGCAGGTGCGGCCCCTCGACGTCGAAGTGCAGCACGCCGAGCGCCTGCCGGGGGTCCCGGGGCGTCGCCACCCGCAGCACCTCCAGGCCGACCAGGGTCAGCGGGCCCTCGGTGACGGCCAGCGTCAGGTGCCACCGGCCGCCGTACAGGACCCGCGCCACCGCGGGCGCGAAGTAGCCGCCGCGGCGTGCCGCGTCCCAGGGCAGGTCCTCGCGCCCCCACGGCAACGGCCCGCGCGCCCAGCCCGGTTCACCCGCCACCGCCAGCGGCACCACCACGGAGACCGCCTGCCGTACCCCCGCCGCGTCCTCCAGCCCGTCAGTCAACTGCCGTACCCGCCTTCCTCATTGGCTCACCACGGGCGGACAAGCCCCGCCGGTGTCAGTAGTGTGCGGGACACGTCCGCCCGGTACCGACAGCGGGACGGACCCACGTCGAAAGGCACTGGCGGACATGGCCCTGCTGTTCGTCCTGCTGTTCCTCGGCGCCGGGGGCGCCTGGCTGCTGGCGCGGCGGCGCCGTCGCGCGGCGATCGCGCCGCTCGGCCCGCGGCGGCGCGCGGAGGTGCTGGAGCGGCTGCGGGGCGCCGTGCTGCGCGACTGGGCCGCGGAGGCGGAGAAGCGCGGCCTGACCCCCGACACGCGGCGGCCCCGGCTGCTGCACACGCAGTGGGCGCCGGCCCCGCCCGAGCTGTCGGACGGCACCACCCGGGGGCTCACCGGCAGCACGGCGGACGTGGCCGGGCTGGTCGAGTCGTTCACGGCGCTGGTGCCACGGCGGCTGGTGGTGATCGGCCCCGCCGGTTCCGGCAAGTCGACGCTGCTGCTGCTGATGCTGCTGGAGCTGTGCCGGGCGCCGCATGACGAGGCGGGCCCCGGCCCCGTGCCCGTGCTGTTCACGCTGGGTTCCTACGACCCGCGCCGCGACCTGCTGGACTGGCTGGCCCAGCGGCTGGCCGCCGAGTACCCCGGCGTCGGGTCCGCGGAGGTCGCCGGGGACCTGCTGCGCGGCGGCCACGTGCTGCCCTGCCTCGACGGCCTCGACGAGATCCCGCGGCGGCGTCTGGCACGGGTGCTGACCCGGGTCCAGCGGGCGTTCTCGTCCGGGCTGCCGGTGATCCTGGCCTGCCGCACCGAGGAGTACGAGCGGGCCCTCGCCGCCGGTCCGGTGATGTACCGGGCATCGGTCACCGAGGCGCGCGAACTGGCCTTCCCGCATGTGCTGGCCTATCTGCGGGACAGCCTCGGCCGGGGTGGCCCGGCGCACGCGGACTGGGCGGACCTGCTGGGCCGGCTGGAGCACGGCTGGGGCGTGCTGGAGGACGAGGTGCGTACGGCGCGCCTGCGGGGCGAGCCCGTCACGGCGCCGAGCTGGTCGCTGCTCGGGGCGGCGTCCGGGCGGTGGGGCGACACGGCGCTGACGAAGCGCTGGGCGGCCCAGGTGGAGGCCGCGGCGGAGCCGTCCGGCCCGGCCCGGCAGGCCAGTCCCGAGCTGCTGGCCGCGCTCGGCGAGGCGCTGACCTCGCCGCTGACGGCGGCCCTCTTCACCGACCTGTACGGCCACCCCGACGCGGACGCCTCCTTCGGGCAGCTGCTGCGGTCCGACCCCGCCCAGGTCAGGGCGGCGGTCCTGGACAACGCGGTCCGGGTCCTGTTCGACCACCGGCTCACCCCGGACAGCTGGCCGGACGCCCGCCGCCACCTCGCCTTCCTCGCCCGCCACCTGGAACGCACCGACCGGACCGAACTGGCCTGGTGGGAGCTGACCGACGCGGTCCACCACGCCGTCTACGGCGTCCTCCTCGGGCTGCTCGCGGCGGTGGCCGCAGGGGTCACCACGGCCTCCGCCGTCGGCGCCCACGACGGCGTGCTGGCCGCCGTCCAGCTGGGCCTGGCGGGGCTGGCCACCGGGACGCTGGTGTCCTGGCTGGGGCCGGAGCTGGTCGGGTCCTGGCTGGACCGGGCACGGCACCGCCTGACCTCGTCGGAGGAGCCCGAGCAGGGGCGGCGGGGCGAGGCGCGCTTCGAGCGGCTGTCGACGGCGCTCGCGGTCGCCGGTCCGATGGGCGGGGTGCTCAGCGTGCTGGCCGCCCTCCAGGGCGGGCCCGCCGCCGGGCTGCTGGGCGGGCTGGTCTTCGGCCTGCTCTTCGGGGTCCCCGCCGGGATGCTCGGCGCGGGCGGGCCGGTGCGCGGACCGCGCTGGTTCCGGCGGGGCACCGGTTTCTGGCGGCGGGTGCGGGGCTCGGCCGGGACCGGCGCGGGAGCCGGGGCCGTCCTCGGCCTGCTGTTCTGGGCGGTGCTCCGGGCCGCCTCCTCCCCGGCCGCCAGCAACTGGGAGCAGCTGAACCGGGGCACCTACGTGGTGGCCTCGTCCCTCGCGTTCGCCCTGGTGTGCGCGGTGCTGGGCGCCCTGTCGGGGTTCCTGAAGTGGCTCCAGGCGCCCGCGCCCGCCGACGACTCCACGTCCCCGCACGTCCTGCTGCGCGGGGACCGCAGGCTGGTCGCCGGGTGGGCGGCGGCGATCGCCGCGCTGCTGGGCCTGGGCATGGCACGGATCATGGCGGCCGACGCGGAGGGAGCGGGCCGGGTCGTCGAGGGCGCCGCCCTCCTGGTCGTCGTGGCCCTCTGGGTGCCGCTAGCCGTGCGCACCTGGCCCCGGTACGTGGTCGCGCGCTGCTGGCTGTGGCTCCGCGGCGACCTGCCGCGCGACCTCATGGGGTTCCTGGAGCACGCCCACCAGGTGTCGGCGCTGCGGCAGACGGGCGGCGTCTACCAGTTCCGGCACAAGGACGTGCAGGACCACCTGAGCCGGACGCCCGGTCAGACGGTGCGGAGGTAGGCGGCCAGGGCGGCCGACGCCGCGTCCAGGGCGCCGAGGACGACTTCGGCGGCGTCCTGGGGCACGTCGGCGGCGTCGTGGGACGCGTCGGCGGCGTCGTGGGACGCGTCGGCGGCGTCCTCGTCCCGGGCCCCGGACGGCGGTTCCACGGCGGGCTCATCGGTGCCGGTCAGCAACCGGTGGGGCTCGCCGAGCGCGGCGCGTACGGCGTCCGTGCCGGGGTCGGTCGGCGGCGGGGGCAGCGCGGCGCGGGCGCGCAGCAGCGCCAGTCCGCCGCCGGGGAGGGTGCCCGAGCGCAGCGCGGCCTGCGCGGACCGGGCGACGCGCTCCGCCCTCGCCGTACGACGGGCGAGGTCGGCCGCCGTGTCCGCGCCGACCGGCAGGGTGACCGACCGGGAGGTCAGCCAGGCGAGCTGTTCGTCGAGTGCCGCCCGCTCGGCGTCGCTCGTGGCCAGGGCGTGCCTCGCGCGGGCCGACGCGGTCCACCGGCGCACGGCCGCCGGATCGTGGCCGCCGCCCACCAGCACGGTGTCCGACCCGGAGACCACCGCGAGGTCGGCCCGCCCCAGCACGTCGAACCAGGCGGTGCCCGGCAGCAGCCCGGAGCCCTCGGTGAGCGCCGTGGCCCCGGTCAGCACGGCGAGCGAGCCCAGCCGGTGGCCGTAGGGGCCGGGCAGCCGGACGACCGTCGGGACGGGGCCGTCCGCCGGGTCGGCCAGTCCCCGCAGCAGGGCGGCCCGGGGGTCGGCGGGGTCCGCGGCGGCGAGGACCAGCAGCGGTCGGCCCTCGGCACCGATCCGGCCGCGCAGCCTGCGGAACGTCTCACCGTCGCCCGTCGCCTCGTCGAGCAGCAGGACGTACGGCCGTACGAGCCGTGTCCGGCGCGTCCAGGGGTCGGTGCCGGGGGCGTCGGCGGTGAACGGCGCGGCGTGTCCGGCGGGCAGCCGCAGGCCCTGGCGCGGGACGGGCGCCTCGATCTCCCGGGTGGCGCCGGGCTCGCAGAGCAGGACGCCGTCCGGCCCGGCCAGCAGCGCGGCCTCCGCGACCGCGTCGGCCAGTCGCCGGTCGGCGGTCGCGGCGCGGGCGACGGCACCCGGGTGCGCGCAGGGCCGGGCGAGCCGGACCAGTGCGGCGCGGGCCCGCTGGAGCGCCGCGGCGGCGCCCCGGGCGACCTCTCCGGGAGCGGTGCCCGCCGCGCACCGCGCGTCCGCCTCCCTGATCAGGGCCGCGGTCAGCACCGCCGCGGTGACCGCCCCGTCCCCCACCCGGACGTCCATCGCCCGGGCGGCCTCGGCGACCAGGTCGACGGGCGGCTCGGAGTGCCGGAAGTGCTCGGCCACGGCACGCGCGGTCGCCACCCGCACCGGCTCACCCGCCGGGCCGTACACCGTCGTGTCCGCGCGCCAGGGCCCGAGCAGGGCGCCCATCGCCCGGCCGATCGCCGTCACCCCCGGGCTGGCGGGGCGGGCTGGCGGCGGGGCGAAGGTGCGGCGGAGGAGTCCGGCGTGCGGGCCGGCCAGGACGCGCTCGGCGATGAGCCGGGTGGGGACGCCTTCGTTCACCGTGCCGCGGTGCCCGTGGTGCAGGGCCACCAGGGCGCCGCCCTGGGTGACCACGGGACCGCCCGACGAGCCCTCGACGGTGTTCGTGCCCCCGTACCTGACCCGGCGGCCGTCGGCGGTGCGGCGGTCGTACGTGGTCCGCGCGTCGTCCAGGGCCCATCTCTGGGAGTGGTGGAAGACGTGCAGCACACCGCTGCCGAAGGCGTACTCCTCGCGGAGCAGTCGGTAGTGGTCCGCCGGCCCGTCGGCGTGGTGCGGATGCCGTGCGAGGCGGACGAGGGCGAAGTCCAGACCGTCCGGCGCCCTGGGCACGCCGGGCGCCTCGGGGTCGTCGGTGGCGGGCGGGCTGGAGGCGAGCAGTTCGACGAGCGGGACGCGGACGCCGCCCTCCGCCGGGGGCAGGCCCGTGCCGTCCCGGTGGTCGAAGACGGCGACCAGCCCGGCGACCGGCGCGGCGCCCGACGCCCCGAGGTCCAGCCGTACGGCGTGCCCGGCCGTGAGCAGCAGGGCCGGGCCGACGAGGAACCCGGTGGCCGCCGGTGTGCCGTCGCGCTCGAGTCGGGCGACACGGCGTGCGGCGGCGGCGAGGACCGCCTGGGAGTCCTGGACGGACTGCATCCCCGCGGTCGGGCGGGTGACGGCCTCGAACCCCCCGTCGGGCGCGGGTGCCGCGGACGTCACGAGGCGTGCTGACGGACCAGCCGGGCCACGTCCGAGGCGCGCACGGCGAAGTTGCGTTCTCCGGGCCAGCCCTGGAAGTGCAGGGCGAGTGCCCGCCCGGTGGCCAGGTCGACGACCGCGGACCCGGAGTTGCCCAGGAGGGTCGTCGCGTCGTGGTGGACCCATCTGCCGCGCTCGACGCCGGTCAGACAGCCGGGGGCCACCCGCTTGTGCTCGTAGACGCCGTCGAAGACGCGCTCCCGGTCCTGGGGGTCGCGTCCGTCGTAGCCGGGGTAGCCGATCACCGCGACCCACCGGCCGACGGTGAGGTCACGGTCGGCCGTCGCCAGCGGAACGGGCTTCGGCCGGGGCTCGCCGTCCTCGCCGACCGGGGCGATCCGCAGCAGGGCCACATCGCGGATGGAGCGGTCCGGTTCGATCCACACCACCTCCGTCACCTTGAAGCGGGACCGTCGCGGGCGCCGGTACTCGTGGTACCAGTCGATCTCGGCACGCACCTCGCGCTCGGAGATCGTGCGGAACCCGAAGCCGTCACGGCGCCGTTCGGCGAACTTCACGGCGACGTGCCGGTTGGTGACGACCAGCCCCTCGGCCACCAGCCAGCCGGTGCCCGCCCACGTGCGGGCGTGGTCGTACAGGTCGACCCGGCCGACGCTGGGGATGACCCGGCTCAGCGTGCCCCGCGCCGCCTGCACCCGGGCGGCGACGACCTCGCTCTCCGGGGTGCCGTCGACGGCGTCCGGGCGTCCGCCGACGGTGTTGTCCTGGACCAGGTAGACCGGGCGGCCGAACTGCTTGACGATCGCCTCCAGACCGTCGTCGTCACCCTCCCAGCCGCCCTCGTTCATGCGCTTGACGGCGTCGGCGGCCCGGTCGACGTCGAGGACGCCCTCCAGGGCTCCCACGCTCTCCAGGCCGCCCCCGGCCTCGACCGCGTCCCTGATCTCCTCGAAGCGGTCGAGGAACTCCTCCCGGACCTCGGGGTCGGCGAAGATCTGCGTGTAGTCCATGCCCAGCTCCTCGGAGAGTCGGACCCGCACGCTACCGGGAACGGGAGGACCCGTCCCGCAGTTCCCGTTTGAGGATCTTCCCGCTGGCGTTGCGCGGCAGTTCGGTGACGAACTCCACCCGTTTCGGCGCCTTGAACGGGGTCAGCCGCTCGCGGGCGTGGGCGATCAGCTCCGCCTCCGTCACCTCGCCGCGCGGGACGACGAACGCGGTCACGACCTCGATCCACTTGGGGTCGGGCAGTCCGACGACGGCGGCCTCGGCGACGGCCTCGTGGGTGTAGAGGGCGTCCTCGACCTGGCGGGAGGCGACCAGCACGCCGCCGGAGTTGATGACGTCCTTCACCCGGTCGACGACGGTGAGGTAGCCGTCGGCGTCGCGGACGGCGAGGTCGCCGGAGTGGAACCAGCCGTCCCGGAACGCCTCGGCGGTCTCCTCGGGCTTGTCCCAGTAGCCCTCGCACAACTGCGGGGAACGGTAGACGACTTCGCCGGGGGTGCCGTCGGGGACGTCCTCGCCCTTGTCGTCCACCACCCGCGCGTCGACGAAGAGGACGGGCCGCCCGCAGGAGTCCATGCGGCCCTCGTGCTCGTCGGGGCCGAGGACCGTGGCCAGCGGGCCGATCTCGCTCTGCCCGAAGCAGTTGTAGAAGGCGAGCCGCGGCAGTCGGGCCCGCAGCCGCTCCAGGACCGGCACCGGCATGATCGACGCGCCGTAGTACGCCTTGCGCAGGCCGGTCAGGTCCCGGGTGGTGAGGTCCGGGCGGTTGGCCAGGCCGATCCAGACCGTCGGCGGGGCGAAGAAGCTGTCCGCGCGGCCCTGTTCGACCAGGTCGAAGAGCCGGTCTCCGTCCGGGGCGTCGAGGATGACGTTGGTGGCGCCGATCGCCAGGTACGGCAGCAGGAACACGTGCATCTGGGCGGAGTGGTACAGCGGCAGCGCGTGCACCGGGCGGTCGCCCGCGCTGAGGTCGAGGGCGGTGATCGCGCTCAGGTACTCGTGCACCAGCGCGCGGTGCGTCATCATCGCCCCCTTCGGGAGGGCCGTCGTACCGGAGGTGTAGAGCAGTTGGACCAGGTCCTCGGTGCGCGGTTCGGGACCGTCGTACGGCGGTGACTGCGGGAGCCGGGCCAGGAGCGAGTCGTCGGTGTCCCGCAGGGGCAGCGCCCGTGCGCCGTCCGGGAGCCGTCCGGCCAGGTCCGGGTCGGTGAGGACGAGCGCGCTGCCCGACTGGCCGACGAGGTAGGCGAGGTCGTCGCCGGTGAGGTTCTGGTTGACGGGGACGTGTACCAGTCCCGCGCGGGCGCACGCCAGGAAGGCGATCAGGTAGGCGTCGGAGTTGTGGCCGTAGGCGGCGACGCGGTCGCCGGGGGTGAGGTCCTCGGCCAGCAGCAGGGCCGCCGCGCGGGAGACCGCCTCGTCGAGTTCCTGGTAGGTCCAGACGCGGTCGCGGTACTCCACCGCGACGCGTGCCGGGGTGCGGCGGGCGCTGCGCCGCAGCACCCCGTCGACCGTGCTGCCGTGTCGGGGCGTCATGGGAGATGATCCTCGGTTCGCGGGCCGGGCAGGTCAATACCGGCGCGCCACGTGGCGGCGCTGGCGGACCGCGGTCGGCTGACCGTGCGGGACCTCCAGGGGCAGCAGTTCGCCAACCGGGTGCCCGCGGGCGACCTGGCCGCGGCGGACGTGGCGCGGGCCTGTGCCGCGCTGCCCGGCGGGACGGCGACGGGCAGTGACGGCACGGTCGTTGACGTGTCGGCGGCCTGTCCGGTCCTCGCCGACTGGGACCGGACCATGGACACGGACAGCCGGGGCGCGCTGCTGTTCGACCGGTTCTGGCGGAAGCTGACGGCGTCGGTGCCGGGCAGCCTGCTGTGGAAGGTGCCGTTCTCGGCGGCCGACCCGGTGGGCACCCCGAACACGGTGGACACGTCGGTCGCCGGGTTCGGCACGGCGCTCGCGGACGCGGTGGCCGAGCTGCGGGCGGCGGGCATCGCGCTGGACTCCCGGCTCGGGGAGCACCAGTTCGTGGTGCGCGGCGGCGAGCGCCTCCCGGTGCCCGGCGGCACCGAGTCGCTGGGCGTGTGGAACAAGGTGGAGCCGGTGTGGGACCCGGCGCACGGCGGCTACGCCGAGGTGACGACCGGGTCGAGCTACCTCCAGGCCGTCGGCTGGAAGGGCGGCGGCTGCCCGGTCGTGGCCCGCACCCTGCTGACGTACGCGCAGTCCTCCGACCCGGGCTCGCCCCACTACCGGGACCAGACACGGCTGTTCTCCACGGAGCGGTGGGTGGCCTCCCGGTTCTGCGAGAAGGACATCATGGCGTCGCCCGCGCTGGAGGTGGTCCGGGTACGCGAGCGCTAGGCGGGACGGTCACGGGGGGGGGCGGGCGCGGCCCTCCCCGTGCGGGTCCCGCGGCCGCCTCTTGTACAGCGTGCCGTTGGGGTCGCGGGGCACCTCGGCGACGAAGCGACGCCGGGGCGGCGCACGGGCCGTGGACGAGCTGGTGAGCCGAGGGCGTGGGCGAGCAGCCGGATCGGGTCGTCGAAGGCGACGTCGAGCTGGGAGCGGGCGGCCTGTTCCCGCCAGCCGGTGACGCGCCCGCCGGACGCCTCGCCCTCGGCGAGTTCGGGGACGCCGGGCTTGGCGAGGGTGTCGGCCACGAGCCGCCGGTGCTCGGCGGGGATCACCGCCTCCACGTCGGCCTCGGTGCCGCCCTTCACCTTCTTCGCGGGCATGACGACGTCGAGAGCGTGCTGATGAGCCGTCAGATTACGGTCGCGGTCGCCCGGTTGACACGGTCCACGGGCTGACACGAAAGTTTCACCGCGCAAGGTGATCCCGGAAAGATACTTTCAGGCGCAGCGGGAGGACGACGTTCGATGACCGACACCAGACACGGCCTGACCCGACGGCAGCTGGGCCGGGGCACGCTGGCCCTGGGCGGGGCCTTCGCCCTGGCCCCGCTCCCCGCGGGACCGGCGTCCGCCTCCTCCGGCGGCGGCACCCTGCGCCCCGGCAGCCCGGAGCGGGCGGGGCTCCTCCCCGCCCACCTGCGTCAGCTCGTCACGGACGCCGAGTCGTTCCTCGGCCCCTCCCCCGTCCACCCGTGGTACGCGGGCGCCGTGCTGCTCGCCGGGCGCGGCTCCACCGTCGCCCTGCACCAGCCGATCGGGACGGCGGTGCGCTACGCGGCGTACGACGAGGAGACCGACACCGGCGTGGAGTTCCCCGCCGCCGAGCGGATCCCGATGGCGAAGGACACCGTCTTCGACCTGGCGTCGGTCTCCAAGCTGTTCACCTCGATCCTCGCCGTGCAGCAGATCGAGCGGGGCGCGCTGGAGCTGGAGGGCGCGGTCGGCTCGTACCTGCCGGAGTTCGCGGCGGCGGGCAAGCAGGACATCACCGTCCGCCAGCTGCTGACGCACACCTCGGGGCTGCGCGCCTGGCTCCCGCTGTACACCGCGCCGACGTACGAGGAGAAGCTGGCCCGCGTCTGGAACGAGGCGCCGCTGAACCCGCCCGGCACCCGCTACCGCTACTCCGACCTGAACCTGATCACGCTCCAGCTGGTCCTGGAGCGGATCACCGGCCGCCCGCTGGACGCCCTGCTGCGGGACGAGGTCACCGGCCCGCTGGGGATGCGCCGCACCCGCTACAACCCGCCCGCCGCCTGGAAGCCGAAGACCGCCGCGACCGAGGACGCCCGGCAGCCCTGGTCCGGCCTCGACCGCGGTCTGGTGTGGGGCGAGGTGCACGACGAGAACGCCTTCAGCCTGGGCGGCGTCGCGGGTCACGCCGGGGTGTTCTCCACCGCCTGGGACCTGGCCGTGCTCGGGCGGACCCTGCTCAACGGCGGCGCGTACGGTACGGCGCGCGTCCTGCGGGAGGAGTCGGTGGAGCTGATGTTCACCGACTTCAACACCGACTTCCCGGGCGACGAGCACGGCCTCGGCTTCGAGCTGTACCAGCACTGGTACATGGGCGCGATGGCCACCCCGCGCACCGCCGGGCACACCGGGTTCACGGGCACCTCCATCGTCCTCGACCCGAGCACCGACTCCTTCCTCGTCGTGCTCGGCAACTCGGTGCACCCGGTGCGGACCTGGCGGTCGGGTTCGGCGCCCCGGGTGGCCGCCGCCAACCACCTGGCGCGGGCCGTGCCGGTGCGTCCGGCGTACGGCCGTACCGCCTGGTTCTCCGGCATGGCGAGCGGCGCCACCGCGACGCTCACGCTCCCCGCGCTCGACACCTCCGCCGGGGGCGCCCGGCTGCGCTGCGCGCTGTGGTGGGACACCGAGCCCGGCGCCGACCCGCTGACGCTGGAGGCGTCCGCCGACGACGGGGACACCTGGCTGCCGGTCCCGTTCACGGCGGCGGGCGAGGAGCACCCCTCGGGGTCGGTGACCGGCTGGTCGGGGCGGGTCTGGCACCGGCTCACCGCCGACCTGCCCGCCGCCCGCGCGCTCACCCTGCGCTGGCGGTACACCACCGACCGGCTGTACGTCGGCCGGGGCGCCTACGTCGACGGGCTGCGGGTGGGGACGGACGACACCGTCCTCTTCGACGAGGCGCGCCCCCGGGACGCGGCCCGGCTGGCGGCGGTGGGCTGGACGCCGTCCGGCAACTGACGTCGCGTCACCCGGGGACGTCCAGGCGCTGGGTGCCGACGACCGACAGCAGCCGCAGCGCCTCCTCGGCGGGAGTGCCGGGGACGGCGGTGTAGATCACCACGCGCTGGTCGCGGTCGGCGAGGTCCAGGACGTCGCAGTTGACGGTGACCGGGCCGACCAGCGGGTGCCGGAAGGTCTTGCGGAGGGTGGAGGTGGCCACCACGTCGTGGGCGGCCCACAGCGCGGCGAACTCGGCGCTGCCCGCGAGGAGTTCGTCGACCAGTCCGGTCACCTCGGGGTCGCCGGGGTAGCGGGCGGCGGCGGCGCGCAGGTCCAGCGCCGCCGACCGCGCGAACTCCGCCGTGTCGGACACCCCGTACAGCGGCTGCCCGTGCGCGTCGCGCGGGCTGAGGAAGACGCGCCGGACCAGGTTGCGGTCGCGGCGGGGCAGCGCGGAGAAGTCCTCCATCAGGGCGGCGGCCAGGTCGTTCCAGGCGAGCACCTCGTGGGTCGCGGAGAGGACGATCGCCGCGGCCCCCGGCAGCCGGTGCAGCAGGTCGACGATGCTCTGCCGCACCTCGCGGGACGGACCGGGCGGCGGTCCGGGCGGGGCCCCGGCGAGATGGTGCAGGTGGTCGCGTTCGGCGTCGGTCAGGCGCAGCGCCCGGGTCAGGCCCGAGAGCACCTCACGGGACGGGCGGGGGGCGCGGGCCTGTTCGAGGCGGGTGTAGTACTCGGGGGAGATGAACGCCAGCTGCGCCACCTCCTCCCGGCGCAGGCCGGGGGTGCGGCGCCGCCGCCCCGCGGGCAGGCCCACGTCGGCCGGGGTGAGGCGCTCACGGCGGCTGCGCAGGAAGTCGGCCAGTTCTCGTCGGTCCACGCCCCCAGTGTGCGCGCCCGTCGGGCGGCCCAGCCAGGTACCGGCGGTGCCTGGCTGCGGACGGGGGCGGGGCGCAGGCTCGACGGCATGACCGACACCACGGACACCACATCCCCATCCACCCGTTCGGACACCGGGAGCGGCGCAGGGCTGCTCGCCGGGAAGGTCGCCTTCGTCACCGGCGCGGGGCGCGGCATCGGCGCCGCCGCGGCCCGGCTGTTCGCCCGGGAGGGCGCCCGGGTACTGCTCGCGGCGCGCACGGAGGCGCAGCTCAAGGCGGTCACCGAGGAGATCCGCGCGGCGGGCGGCACCGCCGACCACACCGTGTGCGACCTCGCCGACGCGGCGAGCGTCCGCGCGGCCGTGGAGCGGGCCGTCGAGGTGTACGGCCGTCTCGACGTCGCCTTCAACAACGGCGCGACGGGCCAGGAGCCCGGCCCGCTGGACGGGATGCCCGACGCCGAGTTCGACGAGGTGTACGCCGTCAACCTGCGCGGCCCCTGGCTGGCCATGAAGGCCGAGGTCGACGCGATCCGCCGGACCTCGGGACGCGGGGCGATCGTCAACACCTCCAGCGTCGGCAGTCTGCGGGCCAACCCGGTGCTGCCCGCGTACGGCGCGGCGAAGCGGGGCGTCAACAGCCTCACCGCCTCGGCCGCCGCGTCCTACGGTCCGGAGGGCATCCGGGTCAACGCGATCGCGCCCGGCGCCACGCTGACCGAGATGATGTACGAGTGGGACCAGCGCACCCCGGGCGTCATCGACCAGTTCTCCGCGCTGGCCCCGCTGCGCCGCCCGGCCCGGCCCGAGGAGGTCGCCGAGGCCGCCGCCTGGCTGCTGAGCGACCGGGCCTCCTTCGTCACCGGCGCCGTACTGGCGGTCGACGGCGGTATGACCGCGTGAGACACGGGCGCGGGCCGGGCCGCCCGAGGTGGTCCGGCCCGTTCCGCATCCCGGGTTCACTCGCTGAAGACGGCCTTCTGCACCTCGTTGGGCCCGTCGAAGCTGTTCCGCCTCAGGTGGTCGAGTTCGCTGACCACCTTGTCGTCGGCGTGGTTGCGGCGGGCGCAGTCGACGAGCGCCTTCTTGTCCGCCGGGTACTCCATGCCGCTGAGCGCCTTCTGGAGATCGATGGGGCTGAGGTCGGCCATGGGAACCTCCCGTGGGGAGCCACGGTCACGGCACACTGTGACCGCTTTGTACGGATTTCCGGGCCTTGTCCCGGTACCCAGCAGGCTCGTCACCATGCCGGGCGGCGGTCAGCGCCCGCCGTCCTCCAGCACCGCCATCGCCGCGTTGTGCCCGGGCACCCCGCTCACCCCGCCGCCGCGCACCGCGCCCGCCCCGCACAGCAGGACGCCGGGGTGCCGGGTCTCCACCCCCCAGCGCCCGGTGCCCTCCTGGGCGTACGGCCAGCTCAGCTCGCGGTGGAAGATGTTGCCGCCGGGCAGCCCCAGGTCGCGCTCCAGGTCCACCGGCGTCTTCGCCTCGATGCAGGGCCTGCCCTCGGCGTCGGTCGCCAGGCAGTCGGCGAGCGGTGTGGTGAGGTGCGCGTCGAGCTGGGCCAGGGTGCGCGCCAGCAGCTCGTCGCGGACGGAGTCGTGGCGGTCGGCGAAGAGCCGGGCGGGGGTGTGCAGCCCGAACAGGGTGAGCGTGTGGTAGCCGCGCTCGGCCAGCCCTGGGCCGAGGATCGAGGGGTCGGTGAGCGAGTGGCAGTAGATCTCCGAGGGCGGCGCGGCGGGCAGCCCGCCGGCCTCGGCCTCGGCGTGCGCGGCGGCGAGCTGCTCGTACCCCTCGGCGATGTGGAAGGTGCCCGCGAACGCCTCCCGCGGGTCGACGGAGCGGTCCCGCAGCCTCGGCAGCCGCTTGAGCAGCATGTTCACCTTCAGCTGCGCCCCCTCGGCGGGCTCGGGCGGGGTGTCGCCGGTGAGCGCGGCCAGCTCCCGGGGCGAGGCGCCGACCAGGACGTGCCGGGCGGTGGCCACGCCCTCCCCGTCCGCGGTGCGGTAGGTGACCTCGGCGGTGCGCCCGCCGCTGTCGATCCGGACCGCCTCGTGCCCGGTGGCGAGCACGGCGCCCGCCGCCCGCGCGGCGTCCGCGAGCGCGCCGGTGAGGGCGCCCATGCCGCCGACGGGGACGTCCCAGGCTCCGGTGCCGCCGCCGATCACGTGGTAGAGGAAGCAGCGGTTCTGCCTCAGGGACGGGTCGTGCGCGTCGGCGAAGGTGCCGATGAGCGCGTCCGTGAGGACCACGCCCCGCACCACGTCGTCGGCGAAGCGCTCCTCGATCGCGACGCCGACGGGCTCCTCGAACAGCGTCCGCCAGGCCTCCTCGTCGTCGACGCGGCGGCGCAGCTCGTCCCGGGTGGGCAGCGGCTCGGTGAGGGTCGGGAAGACCCGCTCGGCGACCCGCCCCGTCATGCCGTACAGCCGCTGCCAGGCGGTGTACTCGCGGTCCGAGCCGGTCAGCCGTTCGAACGCCTCCCGGGTGCGCGCCTCACCCCCGCCGACGAGCAGTCCGGTGGCCCGCCCGGCGCGCTCGACGGGGGTGTACGAGGAGATCGCGCGGGTGCGCAGGGTGAAGCGCAGCCCGAGATCCCGGACGATCTTCCGCGGCAACAGGCTGACCAGGTAGGAGTAGCGCGACAGCCGGGCGTCGACCCCCGCGAAGGGGCGGCTGGAGACGGCGGCGCCGCCGGTGTGGCCGAGCCGCTCCAGGAGCAGCACCGACCGTCCGGCGCGGGCCAGGTAGGCGGCGGCGACCAGACCGTTGTGGCCGCCGCCGACGATGACGGCGTCGTAGGCGCCGGAGGGCTGGGGTGCGGTCATGGTCCTTGGTAGCACGGGATGATCCACACCGGCCAGACGACGGCCGCGCCCCGCTCGCCTCAGTGGCCGCCCGCCGCCTGCCGCTGCCGCAGCACCGCCACCCTGCGGTACACCTCCCCCGCCTCCGCGCCCCGGCCGAGCTGCTCCAGGCAGTGCGCCTCGTCGTTGCGGCTGGCGAGGGTGTCGGGATGGTCGGCGCCGAGGACGCGTTCGCGGGCGGCGGCCACGGTGCGGTACTCGGCGAGCGCGTCGGGCCAGCGGCCGAGCCAGCCGAGCGCGACGGCGACCTCCCGACGGCTGACCAGCGTGTCGGGGTGGTCGGCGCCGAGCACCCGCTCCCGGATCGCGCACAGGTCGCGGGACTCGGCGAGGGCCTCCTCCCAGCGGCCGAGCCGACCGAGGTTGACGCCGAGTCCGTGCCGGGCGCGCAGGGTCTCCGGGTGGGTGGCGCCGTCCGCCCGGGAACGGTCGCCGACCAGGTCCCGGTACACCCGCAGCGCCTCCGCGCCCCGGCCGAGCCGGCCCAGGCAGATGCCGGTCTCGTGGCGGGCGGCGAAGGTGTCGGGGTGGTCGGGGCCGAGGACGCGGGCGCGGCCGTCGGCGACCTCCTGGTAGCAGCGCAGGGCCTCCGCCCAGCGGCCCAGCTGGCCGAGCGCGTAGGCGACCTCGTAGCGGGTGACGAGGGTGTCGGGGTGGTCCGGGCCGAGCACCCGGGCGCGGGCGGCGGCCACCTCCGCGGCCGTCCGGTACGAGTCCTCCGGGCGGCCCAGCCTGCCGAGGTTGAAGGCGAGGTTGTGGCGGCAGCGCAGGGTGTCGGGGTGGTCGGCGCCCATGGTGCGCTCCCGGGCGGCGAGCACGTCCGTGTACTCCTGGTGCGCCTCACGGGACCGGCCCAGCTGGCCGAGCGCGTACGCCGTCTCCTGGCGGGCGGCGAGGGTGTCCGGGTGGTCGGCGCCGAGGACGCGCTCACGGACCCGGGCGACGTGGGTGTACTCGCGCAGGGCGTCGTCGGGGTGGCCGGTGTGGCTGAGGGTGAAGGCGATCTCGTAGCGGCTGGCGAGCGTGTCGGGGTGGTCGGCGCCGAGCAGCCGCTCCCGCTCGGCGGCCACCGCGCGGTGCACCTCCCCCGCCTCCGTCCACCGGCCGAGGCGGCCCAGGCTCAGCCCCGCGTCGTGCCGCCCGGCCAGCGCGTCGAGCGTCGCCCGCGGCGGGGCGGGCGACGGCTCTTCGGGGCTGGGGGCGGGGTCGGGGCCGGGGGGCGGTACGACGGTCCACGCGGCGGAGAGCCCGTGGGCGCCGTACGGCGGGGTCGCGGGCGGACCGGTCCCCGCGGCCTTGTGCCCGGTGGTCATCCCACGCGTCCAGGACGGCAGCCGGGGCTCGCGGGACACCGCGGGCGGCTGGGGGGACACCTCGGGCTCACCGGGCGCCGGGGCCCGCGGCGTGCCGGACGCCGCCGCGCGCGCGGCGCGGGCCGTGCTGATGCGGGCGAGCAGCTCACGGGCGTCGCGCGGGCGCTCCTCGGGTGCCTTGGCGAGCAGGTCGAGGATGAGCTGCTCCAGGTAGGCGGGGAGTTCCGGACGGTGCTCGCGCGGCGGCCGGGGCGGGGTGTCGCGGTGGCCGATCAGGATGCCCCAGGCGTCGTCGAGGTCGAACGGCGGCACCCCGGTGGCGAGTTCGTACAGCACGCACCCCAGGGAGTACAGGTCGCTGCGCTGGTCGACCTCGTCCCCGCCGATCTGCTCCGGGGACATGTAGTGCGGGGTGCCCATGGCGACGCCGGTGCCGGTGAGCCGGGAGGTGAAGCCGATGTCGGCGCCGAGCCGGGCGATGCCGAAGTCGCAGATCTTCGCGGTGCCGTCGGTGAGCCGGACGATGTTCGCCGGTTTCAGGTCGCGGTGCACGATGCCCTGCTGGTGGGTGTAGGCGAGGGCGTCGGCCACCTGTTCGGCGATGGCGACGACGTCGGCCACGGGCAGCGGACGCTGCTCGTTGTCCTCCAGGACCTGGCTGAGGTTACGGCCCTGGAGGAGCTCCATGACGAGGAACAGCACGCCCTCGGACTCCCCGAAGTCGTGCACCACGGTCACGCCGCGGTGCTGGAGCGCGGCGGCCACCCGCGCCTCCCGGCGGAACCGCTCGCGCAGCACCCGGGTGAACGACTGGTCGTGGTGCGGGCCCCGGGGTTTGAGGCACTTCACGGCGACCTGCCGCCCGAGCGACTCGTCCCGCGCCCGCCACACCTCCCCCATCCCCCCGCGTCCGATCACCTCGAGCAGCTGGTACCTGCCCTGGATCAGCCTGGACTCCGCCATCTCCCGCCGTCGCCCCCGTTGTCGATGTGCTCACTGCCCTCCCCTGGCCCGTCCAGTATGGCGACACGTGGTCCGACTTTGTACGCCGCGGGGCGGGCGCCGGGTCCGAGCCGCGCCATCGCGCGCAGGATGTGCTTCGGCGGGAGCTGCCAGCGCAGCCGGTCGGGCACCGCGCGCAGCAGGGCTCCGGTGCGGCGGAGCCGTCGGGTGACGGCGTCCGGGTCGGGCGCGGGACGTCCGTACAGCTCGTGGGCGTACGGCGGGAGGGAGTCGTACGCGAGACGGGCCACCCGGCGCCACAGCAGCTCCCGGGCGGGGACGAGCAGCGGGTGGGTGGGCGGGCGCCGCAGGAAGGCGTCGACCTCGCGGGCCTCGCTCCCGGCGGCGAGTTCGGGCAGGACGCCCTCGAAGTAGGCGGCCATGGCGGCGCGGTCCCCGGGCACGGTCCCGGGGTCGAGGCCGACCAGCCGGGCGCTGACGCGGTGCTCGGCGAGGTAGCGGTCGGCGGCGTCGTCCCGGAGCGGGTAGCCGGAGCGGCGCAGGACGTGCAGGTAGGAGTCGACCTCGGCGCAGTGCACCCAGAGCAGCAGCGCGGGTTCGTCGATGCCGTACCGCTCGCCGGTCTCCGGGTCGGTGGCACCGAGCAAGCGGTGGATCTTGCGGACCCGGGCCCCGGCCCGCTCGGCGGCGTCGCTGGTGCCGTAGGTGGTGGTGCCGACGAAGTGGGCGGTCCGCATCAGCCTGCCCCAGGCGTCCCGCCGGAAGTCGGAGTTCTGCATCACCCCGCGCACCGCACGCGGGTGCAGGGCCTGGAGGTAGAGGGCACGGACCCCGGCGACCCACATCATCGGGTCGCCGTGGACCTGCCAGGTGACGGAGCGGGGCCCGAACAGTCCGGGGTCGGCTCCGAGATCGTGGGCCTTCATGCCGGCAGTGTGACCAGGATCGGCGGGGGGCACCAGGGGCCGACCGTGACGCGGCCGCTCCGCTCGGGCGGGAGCCGGGGTCACGCGCGCTGGGCGGTGCCGAGGATGTGGGTGGCGGCGGGCGAGGGAAGGCGGGTGTCAGGGAAGGAGAACTGCTCCACGTCGGTGAGGCGGAACCCGGCCGCGGTGATCGCGCTCCGGGTGTCGCGGCCGACGTGGCAGCCGCCCAGGAGCGGGGGCCAGACGGTCGCGTCCAGCACTCGCTGTACGCGCCGCATGGCGGGCGAGTCAGCGCGTACGTGCTCGAGGAAGCGGAGTCGCCCGCCCGGCCGCAGCACGCGGTGGAGTTCGGCGAGAGCGGCGTGCGGGTCGGCGACCGAGCACAGGGTCAGGCAGACGACTGCCGCGTCGAACGAGGCGTCCCCGGCGGGCAGCCGCTCGGCCCGGCCGTCCACCACCTCCACGGGAACGGCGGTGTCGCGGGCGCGTCGCACGGCCCCTGCCCGCAGGTGGGGCTCGGGTTCCACGGCGAGGAGCCGGGTCACGGTGCCCGGATAGTGGGGGAAGTTCAGCCCGTTGCCCGCGCCGATCTCGATGACCTCGCCGGAGAGGCCCGCCAGCAGACGCTTGCGGTGTTCGGTGACGCCCGCCCTCTCCAGGGCGGGGCCCGCGACTCCGCCGTAGAAGCGCGCGAAGACCGGGCGCGACCGGGGAGAGGATCTCGTCTGCCGGGGCATGGTCTGCCTTCTCTCCACGAATGGCTGCCGGACGCGGTGGGCGCCGGGCGACGGCCGCCGGGCGACGGCCGCGGGGTGACAGCCGCCGGGTGACAGCCGCCGGGTGACAGCCGCCGGGTGACAGCCGCCGGGTGACAGCCGCCGGGTGACAGCCGCCGGGTGACAGCCGCCGGGTGACAGCCG
>NZ_JBEYHH010000023.1:0-21759 GCF_040635175.1 Streptomyces sp. NPDC006997 | reverse complement strand
GCCGGGTGACGCTGGAGCGTACCTGTCCGAACGCGGGTCAGCGGGCGGGAGCCAGGACCGTGGACGGGCCGACTGTGGCGCCGCCGTCCAGGACGAACTCCACACCGGTCGAGAAGGTGGCGTCGGCGGCGACGAAGAGCACCATGCGGGCGACCTCCTCGGGCTCACCGAAGCGCGGGAGTGGCTGTCCGGCCGTGAAGGAGTCGTCGAAGTCCGCCGTCATCGCGGTGCGCACCGCACCGGGGTGGACCGAGCAGACCCGGATCGCGTCCGGGGCCAGTTCCAGGGCCGCGGCCTTGGTCAGCCCGCGCAGTGCCCACTTGCTGGCCACGTACGCCCCGATGCCCGCGTAGCCGGTGAGGCCGGCGATCGAGGAGATGTTCACGATCACCCCGCCGCCGGCGCGGCGAAGTGACGGCGCCGTCGTCCGGATGCCCAGCCAGGCGCCCTGGACGTTGACGTCGATGACCCTCCGGAAGGACTCGGGGCTCTGTTCCTCGATGGTCCCCCACCTGAGGATCCCGGCGTTGTTCACCACCACCGAGACCGGGCCCAGTTCCCGCTCCGTCTCCGCCACCGCCGCCTGCCAGCCGTCTTCGGTGCTGACGTCCAGGTGGACGTACCGGGTCGGGGCGCCGAGTTCCGCCGCCAGCTTCTCCCCTTCGGTGTCCAGGACGTCGGCGATCACGACGCCGGCGCCCTCGGCCGCGAACAGCCGGGCCACCGCGGCGCCGATCCCTCTGGCTCCACCGGTGACGATCGCCACCCGCTCGTTGAGACGTCCCATCACGACCTCCTCGACGATGCCTCGGCGCGGATCCCCCGGAGTGGCACCGACCGCCTCCCGGGGGCCGGTGAGCCCTCGCTGGTCGGCGGGGGCGGATCGCTTCCACGTCACGGCCCACCCGGTCCCCGGGCGGGTGACGCGCGACCCGCCTCCCTCGTCGTGCCGACGGCGCGAAGGCTGTCGACGACCGGTATCCCTCCCCTCCCAGTGTGGGTTCCCCACCTCCCCCGCGCACGGCGGGAACAGGCACCCCACGCCACCCGGGGCGGTGGGCTCAGCGTCCTCGCACCGCCCGCCGGCCCGAGCGCGGCGGGCGTTCCGGAACCAGCCGGGCCTGGAGCCGCATGACGACGTGGCCGAGGCCGGCGAGCGCACCGGCGATCGCCAGGTCGGCGAGCGTGAGCGGCTCCGTGCCCAGCAGGTCCCGCAGGGGCGGCAGGTAGACACCGGCGGCCTGGAGGCCCAGGGCCACGCCCACGGCGACCAGCAGGAACGGGTTGGCCAAGGTGCCCGGCCGGGCCCGGGAGCCGAGCGCGACGCCGAGCTGGGTCGCGCCGAGCACCAGGAAGACCATGGACTGCCAGGGGCGTCCGGTCTCCTGTGCCCAGAGGCCGACCGCGAGGGTCACGGTGGCGACGAAGGCCCCCATGAACAGGATCCGCGGCCACAGGCCGGCGCCCAGCACGCTCTCCCCGGGAGGCCGGGGCGGGTGCCGCATGGTGTCCGGATCGACGGGTTCCGCGCCGAGCGCGACACCGGGCAGGCCGTGCGTGAGCAGGTTGATCCACAGGATCTGTGCGGGCAGCAGCGGCAGCGGCATTCCCAGGAAGGCGCCGAGGAGCATGACGAGGATCTCCGCGGTTCCCCCGGCGAGGCCGTAGAGCAGGAACCGGCGCACGTTCGCGTAGACCCGGCGGCCCTCTTCGACGGCCGCCACGATCGTGGCGGGGTTGTCGTCGGCGAGCACCAGATCGGCCGCCTGGCGCGCGACCTCGGTGCCGCGCCTGCCCATGGCGACGCCGATGTCGGCGCGGCGCAGGGCCGGGCCGTCGTTGACGCCGTCCCCCGTCATCGCCACGACGTGCCCGGCCCCGCGCCACGCCTGGACGATGTCCAGTTTCTGCTCGGGGGTGGTCCTGGCGTAGATCCGCACGCCGGTCAGGTCGCCCGCCGTGCCCGCCCGGATCCGGTCCCCCGTGGTGACCTCGTCGTCCCGGGCGGCGATGCCGAGGCGGTCGGCCACGGCGCGTGCGGTCAGTGGGTGGTCGCCGGTGACGAGTACGGGGATGATGCCGGCGCGGCGGCAGGCGGTGATCGTCGGCTCGGAGGCGCCGCGGGGCGGGTCCAGGATGCCGACGAGACCGACGAGAGTCAGGCCCGACTCCCAGGTCGGGAGCGGCTGCGTGGTGTCCCGGTGCTCGGCGGTGGCGACGGCGAGCACCCGGTACCCGCGGCGTGCGAGCACCTCCGCCTGCGCGGCGGCGCGGGCGACCGCGTCCGGGCCGTCGGTCAGGATCCGCGGCTGGAGCACTGATTCCGGCGCCCCTTTGCACGCGACCAGTACTCCGCCCTCCGGTCGGCGGTGCACGGTCGTCATGCGCTTGCGGTCGCTGTCGAACGGGATCTCCTCCAGGCGCGGCAGTTCGCGGTCCAGCGCCGCCCGGTCCAGCCCGAGGCGGGCTCCGGCCACCAGCAGCGCGGCCTCCGTGGGATCGCCGAGGGCACCCCACTCCGTGGAGCGGTCCGGTGGCGGCTGCAGGGCCGCGTCGTTGCAGAGCACCGCGAGACGCAGCAACGCCACCAGGTCAGGCGCGCGGTCCGTGGTCACCGTCTCGCCGTCGCGGACGACCCGGCCCCCGGGTTCGTAGCCCGTGCCCACGACGGTCGCCTCCCCGTGGGGCGTCCACAGGTGCTCGGCCGCCATCCGGCCCTCGGTCAGGGTGCCGGTCTTGTCGGTGGCGATCACGGTCACCGAGCCCAGGGTCTCGACGGCGGGCAGTCGGCGGACGATGGCGTGCCGGTCCGCCATGCGTCGCGCGCCCAGAGCGAGGGCGAGGGTCACCACGGCCGGCAGGGACTCCGGAACGGCGGCGACGGCGAGGCTGATCGCCGCCACGATCATCAGCTCCACGGGCTGTCCGCGGACCAGTCCGAGAGCGAGGACCACCGCACAGAGCGCCACGACGGACGCCGCCAGCGTCCGGCCGAACCTCGCCAGCCGGTGCTGCAGCGGGGTGAGGCCGGGAGCGGCGCCCATCAGGGAGGCGATCCGGCCGAGCGCGCTGTCGGCGCCGGTGGCGGTGACCACGGCACGGCCGCGGCCGCGGACGATGATCGTGCCCGCCGACACCGCGCCGCGCGGGGTGCCCGCGTCGGGCGCCTTCTCCACGGGAACGGACTCGCCGGTCAGGGAGGACTCGTCCGCCAGCAGCGACGCCGCGTCCCGCACGTCCGCGTCCGCGGGGACGACGTCTCCCTCGGCCACCAGGACCAGGTCGCCCGGCACCAGCTCGGCCGACGGGACGGAACGTTCCTCGCCGTCCCGGACCACCCTGGCGGCCGGGGCACTCATCGCGGACAGGGCCGTCACCGCCTCTTCCGCCCGTACCTCCTGCACGACGCCGACCACCGTGTTCACCGTGATCACGAGCAGGATCACGGCGGCGTCGGAGAGATCGCCGGTGGCGATCGTCAGGGCGGCGGCGACGAGCAGGACGAGGATCAGCGGATCGCGCAGCTGCCGCAGCACCCGCCGCCAGACCGGGGTGCCCGGCTCCGCGGGGATCTCGTTGGGCCCGTACACCGTCAGCCGCCGCGCGGCCTCGTCCGACGACAGCCCCGCGGGGGAAGTCACGCCCCGCGACCGGAGCCGTCCGACCTCCGGGGCGGACTCCCGACCGCCCGCGCGCCGGTTCACGTCCATGGCGGGGCCGCGTCCGGACGGTGCTGTGCCTCGGGCGCCATCCGCTGCTCCCCTCATCTGCCCGGCCACCGCCCCGAGGAGGGCGGGCCCCGCCTTCTCAGAGTGCACCCCCGCGCAGGGCCGCGCGAGGCCTCGGCCGTGGTCGGCGGCGTACGCCTCGGAGTGCTGGGGGGAAGCCGGTCCGGGCACGTGGGACCTCGGCGGCCAGGCTGTCCGGCCGCGGCGGCGCAGCCGGAGGACCGGGAGGCCGCGGTGGGATCAACTCGCCGGCAGGACGAGCGTGCAGGTCTCCCCGGGCGCGACGGTCACGGCCCGGTCGGCCAGCACCACCCGGATCGGTGACTCCTCCGAGTCGGGTACGGCGATCTCCAGTTGTCCCCTTCGGCGGCGCACACCGACGCCCCAGTGGCCGCGGTAGCGCAGCGAGAACCCGTACTCGGAGAGTGCCGGAAGAGGCACCGGGTCCAGCCACAGGGCGTCCTCGCGCGTCTGGAGCCCCGTCAGACCGCGCTGGACCAGGTCGAGGGTGCCGGCCATCGCACCGAGGTGGATGCCCTCGCCGGTCGTGCCGCCCTGGATGTCGGCGATGTCCGCCTCCAGGGTCTCCTGGATGTATCCCCACGCCTCGGCCCGTCTGGCCCGGGCGAGGACCAGTCCGTGGACGAGCCCGCTGAGTGTGGAGCCGTGGCTGGTGCGGCGCAGGTAGTAGTCGACGGTCCTGCGCCAGATCTCGTCGTCCAGGTCGTATCCGAGACGTCGGAACAGCTGTTGGAGCTCCGCGGGGGAGAACAGGTAGCCGAGCATGAGGACGTCGGCCTGCTTGGACGCCTTGTAGCGGTTGACCGTGTCGCCCTCGGCCTCCAGGATCCGGTCCAGTCTGCGGATGCTGTCGTAGCGCGCCCGGTAGGCGTCCCAGTCCAGTTCGGCGAGTGCGTCGTAGCCCTCGAACTGGCTGATGACGCCCCGGTGGAACGGCACCCGCAGCCGCCGGGAGACCTCCTCCCACCGCGGGAGTTCCCCGTCGTCCAGCCGGATCCGGTCGAGCAGTTCCCCGCGGCGCCAGGCGGGCAGGTGCCGCAGCAGGTCCAGAGCGCGGGTGAGGACCCAGGCGGCGGTGACGTTGGTGTACGTGTTGTCGTCCAGTCCCGGCCGGTCGGCTCCCGGGTAGCTGTCGTGGTACTCGTCGGGGCCGACGACGCCGCGGACGCGGTAGCGGCCGGTGCCGGGGTCGAGGACCGCGAGGTCCGCCCAGAAGCGGGCGACCTGCAGCAGCGTCTCCGCCCCCTTGGTGTGCAGGTACTCCGTGTCGCCGGTGGCCTCGCAGTACCGCCACACGTTGTAGGCGACCGCCGAGCCCACGTGGTGCTGGAGCCGGGAGTGGTCGGGTAGCCAGCGGCCCGAGCGGGGGTTGAGGTGCCACTCCTGGGTCTCCTCGCGGCCGTCGCTGCCGCTCTGCCAGGGGTACATCGCCCCGACCCGGCCGGCCGCGGTGGCCGCCCGGCAGGCACGTGGGAGGCGCCGGTACCGGTAGTCCAGCAGGGACCGGGAGACTTCCGGGAAGTGCAGGTTGAGGTACGGCAGGACGAACAGCTCGTCCCAGAAGACGTGCCCCCGGTACGCCTCGCCGTGCAGGCCGCGGGCGGGCACGCCGACGTCCAGGTCCGCGGTGTGCGGGGACAGCGTCTGCAGGACGTGGAAGAGGTGGAAGCGCAGGACGCGGCCGGCCCGGCCGGGCACCCGGAGGTCCGCGCGCCGCCACAGCCGCTCCCACGCCTCGACGTGCGCGTCCAGCAGGTCCGGGAAGCCCTCCGCCGTGGACACCCGGTCGACCGCTTCCCCGAGCGGGTCGCTGATCGCCGTGTCGCGCGAGGTGTGCAGGGCCACGGTCTTCTCCAGGGTGACGGGGCGGCCGGGGGCGATGGGGACCACCAGGTGGTGGACGGCGCGGCGGCGGGCCGGGCGGAGACCCGACGAGGCCGCGGACCCCGCGACGAGGACCGTCCGGGCGGCCATGGCCACGCCGATGTCCGAGGTGCTGGTGCGGCAGCTCAGCCAGACCGTGCCGGGCTCCCGCGCACCCGTCCGCACACGGGTCAGGTGGCTTCCGTTGAGGGCGCGGTAGCGGTGCACGTTGCCGTTGGTCACCTCACCGTCGACGCAGGACTCGATCTCGATCTCACCCGACCAGTCCTCGGCCGTGAACACCGTCCGCAACACGGCCAGGTGGGGGTCTGCCATGTGCACCAGCCGGGTCTGCTCGACGCCGACCACCCCGGCGTCGTGGTCCTGGAAGCGGAGCGTGCGGGTGAGCGTGGCCCGGCGCAGGTCCAGGGTGTGCCGGTAGTCCAGGAGGGTGTGCGTGTCCGGGGAGAACCACGAGCCCCACGCTCCCTCGGCGCGGCGCGGACGGAACCTCAGGAGCAGCCAGTTCGGGAGGTTGACCAGGTCCTCGTTCACGACGCGTCGTCCCGCCACGGCCGACTCGACGCGGTCGTAGCACCCGGCGGCGTAGGTTCCCGGGTAGTGCACCAGGCCCGCCCTGCGCTCGGGCACCGCGCCCCGGGTGGCGAAGTAGCCGTTGCCCAGCGTGCACAGTGCTTCACGCAACCGCTCGACCGCGGGGTCGTACCCCGCGTACTCCCAGGTCCACTCCGACATCCGTCGTCCTCCCCTTTCCCCTGACCAGACGGGCGGGAACGCGCGGCGCGCCCGGGTTCAGGTGCGCTGCGGGACGACGGCCACCGGGCACTCGGCGTGGTGCAGCAGGGCGTGGGCGACCCTGCCGAGTTGCAGACCGAAGGGGCCGTGCCGCCTCAGTGCGCCCACGACGACCAGGTCGGCGTCCGCCGAGGCGTCCAGGAGGACCTTGTGCGCGGGGCCTTCGACGGCTCGGCGGTGCAGTTCGACCCGCGGGTGGTCCCGTACGGCGTCGCGCAGCGCGTCGGTGAGAAGGGCGGACGCCCGTTCGGCGTGGGCACCGGTGGCGTCGTCCGCGACCAGGGGGTGGTCCACGTTCTCGTGGGCGGGGCGGCGCCAGGCCCGTACGGCGTACAGGGCGCAGCCACGCGCCTCGGCCTCGCCGAAGGCGAACCGGACGGCGGCCGGGCCCTGGGTGGAGTCGCCGACGCCGACCACCACCCGGCCGTAGGAGCCCCGCAGGTTCCGCTCCCCGCCGCGGACCACGACGACCGGGCACACGGCGCGAGCGGCCACCGCGAGGCTGACCGACCCCAGCAGGAGCCCGGCGACCTCGCCACGGCCGCGCTGGCCCGTGACGACGGCGGAGGATGCGCGGGCCGCGTGCAGCAGCGCGGACACGGCGTCCTCGGGCAGCACGTCGCTCGACACCTTCACCTCCGGGTCGCGCAGCCGGGCGTGTCCCACGGAGGACGCGGTGATGTGCTGGGCCATGACCACTTCGGCCGGGCGGCCGGCCCCGAAGGAGGGGCGGCTTCCCTCGTACCGTTCCCACAGGGAGGCGTGGACGAGCCTCAGGGGCAGCCCGAGGCGCGCGGCCTCGTCCACGGCCCAGTCCACGGCCCGCAGGCTGGGATCCGATCCGTCGACGCCGACCACCAGCGGGAGTTCCATGGCCATCACCTTCCTGCCCGGCCACTGCCGCGAGCCCCCCGGCCGCTGCCGCAGGCCCCTGTTAATACCGTCGCACCGCCGACGACCCGTCGCGACACGTGGACCCGCGCCCGCCGGGGCCTTACCGGCCCGGGTTGCACTGTGCCGGTTTGCGACGATCGTGGAGTCAGGTGGCCGGGACAGAGGGCGGTCGGTCCGGCGCTTTCGGCGCTCCGACCTCGCGGTCGACGACCGCGTCTCGGACGAGTGCGACCCCGAGGAGGTTCACGGTGCCTGAGACCCCGCACATCGTGAGCGACGTGATGACCCGTACGGTCGTGGCCGTGGGACGCGACGCGCCCTTCAAGGAGATCGTCCGGACCATGGAGCAGTGGAAGGTCAGCGCCATACCGGTCCTGGAGGGTGAGGGGCGCGTCATCGGTGTCGTGTCCGAGGCCGACCTGCTGCCCAAGGAGGAGTTCCGCGACAGCGACCCGAACCTCTTCGAGCAGCGCCGACGCCTGTCCGACCTCGCCAAGGCGGGGGCGGTGACGGCGGAGGAACTCATGAGCACCCCCGCGGTCACCGTCCACCCCGACGCCACCCTGGCCCAGGCGGCCAGGATCATGGCCGTCCGGCACGTGAAGCGGCTGCCCGTGGTCGACGACCTGGGGTTGCTCCAGGGCATCGTCAGCCGCGGGGATCTCCTGAAGGTCTTCCTGAGGGCGGACGAGGACATCGAGGAGGAGGTACGCCGGACCGTGGTGGCCTACCTGTTCCCGGGCTCCAGCCACGCCATCCACCTGGACGTGCACGAGGGGGTCGTCACCCTTCGCGGACAGGTCCGCGACACCTCGCTCGTCCCGGTCGCCGTGCGTCTCGTGCGGGCCGTGGAAGGCGTCGTGGACGTCGAGCCCCGGCTCACCGGCCAGTCGGCCGGCCCGGACGACGGGGACGGGCGCTGACCCGCGTGCCGGACACGACCGCCGGCCCGCTGCGGCCTTCCCGGTCAGGGCTCGATGTCGAGTACCTCCGCCACCGGGCGGCGCGGCGTACGGGGCCCTTTCGGGCCGTATCCCAGGCGCAGCAGTATCTGGGTGTGACCCGTCCCGGTCACCGGGTCCCGCAGCGGCCAGCGCAGGTCGTCCCACTCCAGGGCCTGGGTGGCGAAGGAACTGGACAGGCCCTCCAGGGTCGCCAGCAGCAGGACGCGTTCCATGGCCTGGCCGGCGCGCAGCCAGTCCTCCGGGCGGTCGTGGCTCGTGCTGACGAGGGCCAGCTGAGGGGTCTGTTCGAAGTCCGCGGCGTCCCGTCCCGCCACCTGCCGCGGGCCCGCGAAGTCACGCATCGGGGCCTTGCCTCCGCGCTTGCGCGGGCCGAAGGCGTAGTCCGGGACTCCGTCGTCGGCCAGGTGCGCTGACGGGGCGTCGATACGGGTCCATTCGGCCAGGTCCCGCTCGCTGCCGCGGTCGGTGAGGTTGCGCGCCTCGGCTTCCTCGACCAGTTCCAGCACCTCCCGCAGGTGCCATGCGGTGGGGTACGACAGGACGGCTCCCTCGGAGCGCGCGGCCTCGACGAGCGCCGTCCGCACGGCGTCGGGGATCTCCGTCTCCTCGAACGGGAAGCGGCTGCTGTGCCGTTCGTGGATGGCCGGATACAGCGCGCCGAGGTCGCTCTGCCCGCCGGTGGGGGCGGCCAGCCGCACGTGCGCGAGGAGCGCCGGGTCGTCCGGGTCCCGCAGCAGCCGGGTCTCCGGGTGCCAGCCCTCGTGGGCCACGGCCACCCTCAGGTTCAGCAGGGCGGCGCCGCAGCCGAGGTGGAGGCCGCGGGTCTGGGGGTCGGAGCGCGGCATGGCGCGGTCGAAGTCGGCGCGTACCTCGAACGTGCGGCTGTGGCGCAGGTAGCGGAAGGACCAGGGCTGCGCGTTGTGCATCGACGGGGCGGCGGCGGCGTCGCCGACCAGGGTCGTCACACGTGCGTCGGATGGTGCGGGTCGGCTCACCGTGGTCTCCCTCCTCTCGCGAATCGGCACGCGGCACGGGACCGCGTTCGGTCGGCGGCGGTTCGGTGGCTGACGGCTGGCCCCGTGGGCGGGTCGGGACCGTGCGGCGGCTCCCCTGCCTACCGCTCGGCCGGGGTGATGCGGCGGCCGGTGAGGCTCGTGGGCCGGATCGACACCCACAGGTCGCGTTCGCCGCCCGCCCAGGGTGTGGTGTGCGCGCGTCGGGTGAGCGTGCGCACGGCGTCCGGCTCCGTGACGACGCTCGCGGTGCCTACGGCGAGCACGCTCCAGCCCCGGCTCAGGGCCTCGTCCACGTGGTCGACCTCGAAGGCGACCTCGTGGCCCACGGCCGTGGCGGGGACGGAGCCGGGGGCGGTCCGGAAGACGATCGCGTCATCGACGACCTCGTAGTTGACCGGGACGACCGCCGGGCGGCCGTCGGACGCCGACACCGCGATCCGGCCCACGCCGTGCGTGGCGAGCAACGTGCGGCACTCCCCCGCGCTGAGGTCCCACAGCCGGGGGCGGAGCAGCGCGCGGCCCTGTCCGGGCGGGAGGTCGGCGTCTCCCCCGCGCAGAGCGGTGACCGTGGTGCCCAACGCGTCGGCCAGCCTGATGAGTGTCGCCACGGTCGGGTCGGCGGGCTGCTCCTCCAGGTAGGCCAGGTACTCGGATGACATGCGGGCGCGGCGCGCCGTCTCCTCCCGGCTGAGCCGCTGCCTGTGGCGTTCGACGGCCACGCGCCGGCCGATGTCGCCGCGGTGGGGTGTCCTGGCTGCCGGGGGCGGCGCGTCCGGGGGCGGCGCGTCCGGGGGCGGCGCCGCCGCGGTGTCCGGCGGGTGCGCCCCGTGGGTGGTCCCGGGCGGTCCGTGCTCGATGTGGTGGACGTGCGCGTCGGGCCCGGGGAACACGAGCGTCACCTCGTCCGTGTCCGACCAGCGCACGTCATAGGGAGGTGTGCCGTCCTCGTGGTGGAGTCCGACGATCTCGCCGTCGCGCCTGGTGGCGCCGGTCGCCGGGCTTTCGATGACCAGGTGGTCGCCGAGGTGAGCTCGCATGATCGCCGCCCTCTCCTCAGAATGGTGCTGTCTCCAACGTGCCACGTGCGACGGGCTGGCGCATGGGGCGACGGCGCCTCGACGCCGTGGCGTGGTGTCCGAGGCTGGTCTGCCGCGCGGGAGCGCGGTCACGAGGAGGGTCGGCGGCGGGACCGCCAGGCCTTCGTGGAGCGACGGGCGACGCCTCCCCCGCCCCGGCACCGGTCCCTTCCGGTGCCGGGTGCCGCTCCGGCTCAGCCGGTGATCTCGACGCGGTGTGCCTTGCCGCGCTCGGTCTTCGGGACGCGCACGGTGAGGACTCCGTCGGCCAGGTCCGCGCTGATGTGTTCGGTGTCGGAGTTCGGGGGCAGGGTGGTGCGGTAGTCGAACTGCCCTATGCGGCGGGTCTGCTTGCGGACCACTCCGGTGTGTTCCTTCTCCCGGATCTCACCGTGGATGTCGAGTTCCCCCTCGCCGACCTCGACGGTGATCTGGTCCTTGGCCACACCGGGAAGCTCCAGTTCCACCAGGTAGGCGTCCTCGGTGTCCACGACGTCGGCCAGCGGCGCCCACGGCTCGGCCGCGCCGAACTCGGGGTAACCGCCGCCGGGGAAGACGGTGTGCATGAGTTGGTCCATCCGGGCGCGCAGGTCGTCCAGCTCAAGCCAGGCTGCCGGCAGCCCGTGCCTGCCGTGTCGTACGGGATGTGTCATGGCTGATCCTCCTTGACTCGTTCGCCGGTGCCGGTCACCTGGGCCATCCGGTGACCTGCCGGGGGCGGGACCGCGGCGCCCCCATGCCCTCGATGTCGCGCTCGGCGCTGTTCAGCAGTTGCCGGGCGAGGTCCCGCATGGCCCGGCCCGCCGCCAGTTCGTCGCCGATCGCGGGCACGTCGGTGTCCGCGGGATGGCAGTGCGCGCTCCCGTGGCCGGTGAGCGCCGTGGTGCCGGTGTCCAGCACCACGTGTGCCTTCGTGGTTCCGTCGTCGTCCTCGAAAAGGTGGAGTCGGGCCTTCCACTCCGCCGTGTGTGGCATCGCTTTCCTCCTCACCTCGATACCGGCCCGGGCGGTCCGGACGCGGTGCGTTCCGGGACCGGGGGCCGTGCGCGGGCCGCCGTCCGTTCCTCGATGCCGCGCCGGACGCGGCCGGCGAGGGCGCCGAGGGACTCGGAGGTGGCCGCGCGCGGTGCGACCGGCTCCCGGATCCGGCGGGCTGTCGGCGGCAGTCCCCGCAGGTCCGCGACGAACCTCTGCCGGCACTCGTCGAGCGAGGGCCTGCCGCCGGTGCGCCGCCCGGCCCGCATCACCGTCTCCAGCAACGGAGTGCCGCCGTCGGCCGGCCGCTCACCGGCGAGACGGATCACGTCGGTGTAGCCGACGCGGCGGAACACCTGCTTCCGGCCGGGCGCCGTCACCTTCGCCGACGAGAGCTTCATCACCGGCCGGCCGTCGTACTCCACCATCTTGTACGCGGAGTCCAGGTACGGTGCGTCGGCGGACACCCCGACGCGGGTGCCGACGGCGTACGTGTCGACCGGCGCTCCGGAGCGGACCAGGTCGTCCACCGCGTACTCGTCGAGACCGCCGCTGGCGATGATCCGTACGTCCGGCAGGCCCGCGTCGTCGAGGACGGAGCGTGCCCGCACCGCCAGTGCCCCCAGGTCGCCGCTGTCCAGCCGTACGGCCGAGCCGGGCCCGAGGCCCAGGTCGCGCAGGACGCGCGCCGCGACGCGTACGCCCTCCTCGGTGTCGTAGGTGTCCACCAGCAGGGTCACCGGCCCCGGATGGGACCACGCGAAGGCACGGAACGCGTCCTCCTCCGTCGCGAACGCCTCCACGAAGGAGTGGGCCATCGTGCCGACGGCGGGGATCCCCAGGGCGGTGGCCGCGGCCACGTTGCTGGTCCCGGCGAAGCCCACCAGCGCGCCGAGGCGGGCGGCCTGGAACCCGGCCTGCGGGCCGTGTGCGCGCCGTAGGGAGAAGTCCACGACCGGATGCCCGGCCGCCGCCAGGACGCAGCGCGCGGCCTTCGAGGCGACGGCGGTCTGGTGGCTGAGCCGGTTCAGCAGGTACGTCTCCACCAACTGCGCCTGCGGCAGCGGCGCGGTCACCTCCAGCAGGGGCTCTCCCGCCAACACGATCCGCCCTTCCGGCACCGCCCGCACGTCGCCGGTGAACTCCAGGCCGAGCAGGGGCCGGAGGTCGCGCGGCGGCCGGTGCAGCGCGGAGGCGAAGGCGTCGACGTCCGCGGGCCCGACATGCAGGCCGGACAGGTAGTCCAGGGCGGACTCCAGCCCCGCGGCGACCAGGAAGCCGCGCTGGGGAGGCAGGTCGCGGACGAAGAGGCTGAACGTGGCCGGGCCGGTCATGCCCTCCCGGAGGTAGGACATGGCCATCGTCACTTCGTACAGGTCAGTGGTCGCCGCATCGGACATCGGCGTCGCCTCCTCGGCTCCTGTCCCGGGTGGCCGACGCGTCACCGGCGGCGGCGCGCCGACCACGGGGGTTCGACGGGGCAGCACCGGTCGTCGCCCTGTCCCGCGTGGGCCGACGCCCTTGACGTCCGACGCCAGTCGGGCGGTGGCCGCCACCGGCGGGCCGGCGGCGAGGGCGGGCGTCCGCGGTTCGCGGAGGCGGGAGCGGACCGGGCGTGTGCGGACCGGGCGTGTGCGGCGCGTTCCGTGCGGTCATGTCTCGGCCTCCAGCACGTCGCTGGTCCGTTGCCCCCGCTGCTCCGTCCCATCATCGGCCGGGACCGGGGTCCGGTCACAGGGCCGAACGTCCCTGCGGGGACGACCTCCGGCCCGCAGCGGCCGACCGTCGTCGCGGTCCGCTCCCGCCCGTCCGGTCATCGCCGGGGAACGACCGCGACCGGACATGGCGCGTGGTGCAGTACCGCGTGGTCGACGAGCCCCAGTTGCAGGCCCAGGTGCCCTTGTCGTCTGCGGGCGCCGACGACCAGCAGGTCCGCCTCCGCGGACGCCTCCAGCAGGGCCTGGCGTGCGGGGCCCCTGCTCACCCGTCGGCTCACCGGGGCGTCCGGGTACCGCTCGCGCGGACCGCTCACGGCGTCGTCGAGCACCTGCTCCGGTGAGCGCCGGCGGGCCTCCAGGGCGTGCCACGACGGGACCTGGGGCGTGGCGGGAGCACCGGGCTGCGGGTTCCAGGCGTGCACCGCCACCAGTCGGCAGGTACGCACCCGGGCCTCCCGGAGCGCGAACTCGACGGCCGTGTCACTTCCCTCCCCCTCCTCGACACCGACGACGACGCTCCCGAACCGGACATCCCGGTGCTCCGCGGTGCCGCGCACCACGACGACCGGGCAGTCCGCCCGCGCCGCCACGGCCAGGCTGACCGACCCCAGGAGCATCCCGGCGAGGCCCCCGAGCCCTCGGGACCCGAGCACCAGCGCGAAGGCGTTGCGTCCCCGGTCGACCAGGGCCGCTATCGCGTCCTCGTGCGGCGCCTCACTCGACAGCCGGACCGTGGGAGCGGCTTCCCTGGCCCGTTCGGAGGCGGCGTCGATCACGGTGGCCGCCTCGTGGTCCCTCCCCGCCGCGTGCAGGACGTGGAGCGGTATCCGGTGCCGGACGGCCTCGTCGGCCGCCCAGTCCACCGCGTCCAGGCTCGACGCGGACCCGTCGACGCCGACCACCAGGGGAATCGTCACGGTCCCCGCCTCCTCTCGCGCTGGACTCCGCGCCTCCGCCCCCACCGGTGCGCAGGTGGTGTGGTGGGGATCGGGGTACTCCTCCAACGAGGGAGGACACCACGCTCGGCGTGGGGGCGCCGTCCGGACCTCCACGCCATCGGACCCGCTCACCGTCACGCACCGCCCTATCCAGCTTCGTACGAGACGGAGGCCGTCGCCATGCAAGCAGCCGTCACCGTGGGCCTGGACGGCTCACCCGGGAGGTCTGCCGCCGTCCGCGGGGCAGCCGAGGACGCAGCACCAACGGTCGTCCCGCGGTCGCTGCCCGGTCACCGTCGTCCCTCATGACCGGGCCCGGCCCGGAGGCGACGTCGGTCTGGTCGGTACCCCTGGCCGACCCGTCAGTGCTCCGGAGCAGTGGCCGGCACGACGATGGGCCGCTGCCGCGCGCGGACGTGTGCGAGACCCACACCGCGGTCGTGTTCTTCGTCGGCGACCGCGCCTACAAGCTCAAGAAGCCGGTGGACCCGGGCTTCCTGGACTACACCACGGTCGCGGCTCGCCGGGCCGCGTGCGCACGCGAAGTCGCTCTCAACCGCCGCTTCGCCCCCGACGTCTACCTCGGCCTGGGCGACATCCGCAGCCCCGACGGGGAGACGCCCGAACCACTCGTGGTGATGCGCCGTCTGCCGGCGGACCGCCGCCTGTCCCGGCTGGTACGGGAAGCAGTCGCCGTCGACGACGTCCTGCGGGCCGTCGCCCGGCTCCTCGCCAGGTGGCACGCGGAGGCGCCGCACGGCCGGGACATCGACGAGCAGGGCACGCGGGACGCGCTGTCGTCGCGTTGGGAGGCCAGCTTCGCGCAGGTCCGCGCGCTGGCCGAGGACGGCCGCGTGCCCGACGGGATCACGGAGGCCGAGCATCTGGTGCGCCGCTACCTCGGCGGCCGCGAGCCGTTGTTCGACTCCCGCATCGCCCAGGGACGGGTGGTCGACGGCCACGGGGACCTGCTCGCCGAGGACATCTTCTGCCTCGACGACGGGCCACGGGTTCTGGACTGCCTGGAGTTCGACGACCGTCTCCGCCACGTCGACGGCCTCGACGACGCCGCCTTCCTCGCCATGGACCTGGAGCGGCTCGGCGCCCCGCAGGCCGCGGCGTACTTCCTCGCCCGGTACAGCGAGTACTCCGGCGACCCCGCGCCCCCGTCCCTGTGGCACCACTACGTCGCCTACCGCGCCTTCGTCCGGGCCAAGGTCTCCCTGATCCAGGCCCGGCAGGGCGCACCGGACGCGCGGGCGGCATCCCGACGGCTGGTCTCGACGACCCTGCGCCACCTGCGCGCCTCCGCCGTCGGCCTGACCCTCGTCGGCGGGCTCCCCGGCAGCGGGAAGTCGACCCTCTCCGGGGCGCTGGCCGACCGGCTGGGCGTCACGCTCCTCAGCAGTGACCGCCTCCGCAAGGAGTTGGCGGGCGTCCCCCCGGGGCAGTCCGCGGCGGCCGCCTACGGGGAGGGCCTGTACACGCCCGGGTGGACGGCCAGGACCTACGCCGCCCTGCTCGACCGCGCCGCCGCCCTGCTGTCCGCGGGCGAGTCCGTCGTCCTCGACGCCACCTGGTCGGACGCGGCCCAGCGAGAGGCGGCGCGGCGCCTGGCCGAACGCACCGGCGCCGACCTGGTGGCCCTGCACTGCCACGTTCCGGACGAGGTGGCGGTGGACCGCCTGAGCACCCGCGCCCCCGGGGTGTCCGACGCCGACCGCGACGTCGCCGCCGCCATGGCAGCCGGGGAGCCGCCGTGGCCCCAGGCCGTCGCGGTCGACACCAGTGGTCCGCTGGAGTCGGCGGCCGCCCGGGCACTGGCCGCCGTTCGCCCCTGGGGTACCGGCCAGGCCCCGGTCTTCCGCCGCCCCTACATGGAACCGGACTGACCGGACGGAAGGGGCGGTCACGCCCCGGTGTCCGGGCGCGACCGTCGGTCGTCGGTGCGTGCCGTGAGGTGTCGCGCCCCGCCGCGCCTGCCTACATTGGGGTGGTACGGGCTTACCTCCGCTCCGCGGGAAGAGAGCACGATGGGTGAACAGACACCGCTTCCCCTCGGCGAGGCATGGCGAGCCCTGGGATCGAGCTTCCTCACCACCTTCCCGCTGCTCACGCGGCACCGGATCCACCTTCCGGTGGAGCGGGTGGGAACGGAGCTGCGCTTCGCCGACGGCACCACGGCACGGGTGTACCGGGAGACCCGCCTCGGCAGCGGCCTGGCGAAGGACCCCTGCACGCTGGTGGTCGCCTTCCGGCTGCGCCTGGTCGACGGGCCCGCGCACGCCCTGTTCCGCGGGGAGAGCCTGCTGAACACGCCGCTGTTCGTGGGCTTCCCCGGCTTCACCTCGAAACTGTGGCTGGCCCACGACGAGCGACGCCGCTATCGCGGTGTCTACGAGTGGGACGGCCCGGAGCGGGCCGAGCACTACGCGCGTTCCCTGTGGCGGGTTCTGGCGCTGGTCAGCGTCCCCGGCTCGATCGGCTACACCGTGCTCCCCGGTCTGCGCCGCGACGACGTGATCGCGGACCCCGCGCTGATCGAGGACCCCGCGGCGCACGACGCCGCGGCCTGGTGGCGTGTCCGGGCCGCCGGGAGGTGAGGACCGCGGTGGACGTTCTGGTCGTGGGGGCCGGCACGACCGGCCTCACCCTGGCGCTCCAGGCCCATGACCACGGAGCACGGGTCCGGGTCGTCGAGCGGCGTCCCGAGGTGTTCCGGCCCTCCCGCGCGCTCATCCTGCACCCCCGCAGCCTGGAGGTCCTGCGCCCGCTCGGGGTGACGGACGCGCTGCTGGAGCGGGCGGACACCGCCCCGTCAGCCCACCTGCACCTCGGCTCCCACGTCGTGGGGGCCCGGCTCGGGGACCTCGCGCTGTCCGACACGGCGTTCCCCCATCTGTCCCTCCTGCGGCAGGCGGAAGTCGAGACCGTGCTGACGCGGGCGCTCGCCGCCCGCGGGGTCACGGTGGAACGGGGCACCGAACTGGTCACGACCCGCGACGACGGGCACCGTGCGTGGGCCGTGCTGCGGTCGCCGCGCGGCACGGAGGAGGTCCACTGCCCCGTCGTCGTCGGCTGCGACGGCCCGGCCAGTACGGTGCGGTCCTGTGCCGGTATCGGGTGGCACGGCAGGCCCTACGCCGTGGAGGTGGTCCTCGCCGACCTCGACCTCGACTCGGTTTCCGGACTTCCGGGGCCTCCTGGTCCTCCCGGTGCCCAGGTGTTCGCGGGGCGCCAGGGGCTGTTGTTCCTCTTCCCCCTCGGAGAGCAGGCCACCTGGCGGCTGCTGGCCACGCGGGCGTCCACCGGCGACCCCGGGCAGGGCTTCGGCCAGCCCGGCGCCGCCGTCCCGGCAGCCGAGGTCCAGCGCCTCCTGACGGACGCGGGACTCAAGGCACGGATCGGGCGCCTCGCGTGGTCCGCGCGGGTGCCGCTGCGGTGTTCGCTCGCCCGGCGGTTCCGCCAGGGCCGCCTCTTCCTCGCGGGGGACGCGGCGCACACCTACTCGCCGGCCACCGGCCAGGGCATGAACGCCGGCATCCAGGACGCGGTCAACCTCGGCTGGAAGCTCGGCTTCGCGACCCGCGGCTGTCGTGGGGCGTCCGCGGAGACGCTCGGCACCGACGTGCTGCTCGACTCCTATGACAGCGAGCGCAGGACCGCTGCCCACCGGCGGATCGTCCTCACGCACACCGCGTTCTGGGCGGAGGCGTCGACCGGCCGGATCCCCTCCTGGCTGCGCGCGGTGGCCGCTCCGCTCGCGACCCCGGCCGTACCCGTCCTCCTGGAGCGGCGACGGCTGATGGCCGAGGCGGTCCGGGTCATCTCCCAGTTGCGGGTCACCTACCGGCGCAGCCCCCTGTCGGTGGAGGGGACACCGGTCCTGCGGGGCGCTCCTCGTCCGGGCGACCGCCTGCCGGACGCGACCGTCAGCGTCGGAGGGCCTCCCAGGCGGCTGCACGGCGTGCTGGCCCGTCCGGGTGTGCACCTCCTGCTGCAGCGCGACGCCGACCCGCCGCCGGACGCCGTGCTCGGTCCCCTCGTCCATGTCCTCCGCCTGACGAACAGCCCGGGGCGGGGCCTGGTGGCCGTCCGCCCGGACGGCCATGTCGGTTACCGGTGCGGAACCGTCGACGCGGCCGGGCTGGCCGACTGGCTGTCACTGGTCGGCGCGGCGGCCCCCGCGCCGGTCCGGTCCTGAACGGCGGGTGGCGGAGCCCGACGGCCCAGAGGAGTCCTACGGACCGGTGATCCCGGTTGCCCGGGCGTCCCTCCAGGGCGACGGTGGAAGGAGGCGGCCGAGTCAGCCAAGGAGTGGGTGACCATGCGAGCCCTCGTCTACCACGGCCCCGGACGGATCTCCTGGGACACGGTCACGGATCCGGCGATCGAGGACCCCACCGACGCCGTCGTGCGCGTCGACGCCACCACCGTCTGCGGCACCGACCTGCGCATCCTCCGCGGCGACCTGCCCGAGGTGAAGCCGGGAACGGTCCTCGGCCACGAGGCGGTCGGCGAGGTGCTGGAGGTCGGCCGCGAGGTCCGTTCCCTCACCCCGGGCGACCAGGTGATCGTCTCGCCCGTCTCGGCCTGCGGTCGCTGTGTGTTCTGCCGGGACGGCCTCTTCGGCCAGTGTCACGGCGGCGGGGGCCGGATGCTCGGGAACCTGGTCAACGGAACCCACGCCGAGGTCGTACGGGTCCCCTTCGCCGACTACTCGACCCGGCGGCGGCCCGGTGCCCTGGAGCTGGGGGACGCCGTCCTGCTCTCCGAAGTCCTCCCCACGGCCTACGAGGTAGGGGTGCGGAACGGGCACGTGGGCCCGGGGGACACCGTCGTGGTGGTGGGCGCCGGCCCCGTCGGCCTCGCCGCGGCGCTCGTCGCACGGCTCTACTCGCCCCTCCGGGTCATCGTGACGGACCTGTCCGCCGCACGGCTGGAGGCAGCCCTCCGTGTGGGTGCCGACGCCGCCGAGCTGCCGGGGAAGACCATCGCGGACCTCTCCGAGGGACCGGGGGCCGACGTGGTCATCGAGGCGTCGGGCGCACCGGAGGGCTTCGTGCTCAGCACTCGCGCCGTCCGCACCGGCGGTCACATCGCCAACATCGGCTCGCACGGCACACCCGTCACGCTGCATCTCGAAGCGCTGTGGCGCAAGAACGTGACGATCAGCACGGGCCAGGTGGACACGTCCTCGACACCGTGGCTGATGGAGCTGGTGAGGTACGGCTGCCTCGACGTCTCCCAGCTGGTCACCCACTCCTTCGGCCTCAGCCGGATGGAGGACGCCTACGAGGTGTTCGGCCACGGCACCAGCACGGGTGCCCTCAAGGTCGTGCTGCACCGCGAGTGAACCGGCGGACCGCCGGACGCCGGGGGTGTCGCCGTCCGTCCGCCGGAGCCGCCGCTCACCTCAGCCGCAGTCGCCGCTCACGCCAGGGTGGCGAGGAAGTCCGTGCAGGCCCGCGCGCACGTCCGGCACCTCTCGGCGCCGTCCTCCGCGCCCGGATGCCGGTCGAAGACGTGGGCCGACTCCAGGCAGACCGTCCGGCACCACTCCACCTGGACGCGGATGTCGTCCTCGTCCAGCAGGTTCTGCTCGGACAGCACCCGGCACGTGGCGTCACACACCTCCGCGCACATGATGCCCTTGCGGCGTACGAGTTCCTGCTCCTCGGTGCCGTCCGGGTCCACGAGGCTCGCGCGCACCGCGCACGCCCGCGCACATTCCGTGCACGCCTGGGCGCAGGCGAAACGGTCTTCCAGGAACCGGAACAGCTCCTCCTGAGTTGACGAAGTCACGGAGGTCGGGTAGCCGTGGCGTGCCCCGCCAAACCCGCGGCGCCCACCCCGCGCCGCCCGCCGGATTCCACGCGGGTACGTTCTCCGTCATGGCCACCCAGATCGTCACCCTGGTCGGCGTCCTCATCGGCGCCCTGACGTCCTACGTCGCCACGGCGGTGGCCGAACGGGCCAGGTTCCGCCGCGAGATGACCACACGCTGGGACGAACGGAAACTGGACACGTACATCGCTTACGTGACGTGCATCAAGGAGATCCAGCGGGCCGCGATGGACGCCGGACGGGCCCGCGACCAGGGGGCGGACGACTCCGGCGCGTTGCGGGAGATGGAGCAGAGCGAGAACAGGCGGTCGGTCCTCTTCGAGACGTTCGTCCTGCTGGGCGACGAGCGGGCCGCCACCGCCGCCCACACGGTCAACCAGCGCACCTGGGAGCTGCTGCGGGCGGCCCGGACACCCTCCAGCGGCATGGCGGAACTCCGTCCGATCCCCCTCGTGGAGGCGCTCAACGTGCTGCACGAGACGGCGCGGGCGGACCTGGCGATACCGAGGGGTGCCTCCCCGCGGTGAGGCCCGTTTTCCGAGGCCGTGGCGCGGGCACCCGTCCGCCCTGACGGACCCCGGCGCGTAGGAGGTGGACAAGGTGCCCGGACGGCAGGAGCTTCCGTCGACCCTGGAGCGTTCCGCGCGGGACGCCCAGCGCACCTGGATCAAGGCGCACGACTCGGCCGTGGAGCAGTACGGTGAGGGTGAGCGCGCCCACCGGGTCGCGTACGGCGCGCTGAAGCACATGTACGAGAAGGTCGGCGACCACTGGGAACGCAAGGAGGGCGGCCGCAGGGGCCCCTCGGACCCGCAGTCGGCGCGGCCCCGCCAGCGCGGCGGGCGCAGCGGAGAGGGCGTGGACGAGAGCGCCTCCAAGGAGCACCTCTACGGCGTCGCGCGGCGCCTGGACATCGAGGGCAGGTCCCGGATGTCGAAGGGCGAGCTGCTGGACGCGATCCGCAAGGCCAACCGTTCGCGGACCCGGCAGGCCCGCCAGGGATGATCCGGTTCGCGCCGAGGCAAGGGGGTACTCGCGAGCCATGAGTACCACAGCGATGGAACTGGCGGAGTCCAGCGGCGCGTTCGCCCTGGGACCGCTGCTGATCGGCGTGGTCGTGGGCGCCCTGCTGATCGGCGCCTTCCTGTACGGCATCCGGATGCGACGCAGCGAGCCGCCGCCGCCGCGCCCGGAGGAGCAGCCCCACCTGCCGGACGGCGGCGCCGTCCGTGAGGTCCAGGAGATGCGGGAGCCCTCGGAGATGCCCCACAGCGGCGGGGTCACCCTGCCACACGACATGCCCGCCTCGGGCAACAACCCCACCCGGCACAGCGACTCCAAGAGCCGCCCGCGCTGGCGCGAGGGACACAGCGGCTCGTGGGGCAACGGCTGACGGCCGTCCCCGCGCGGAGCCGGAACACGGAGGAAGGTGAGATCCATGGCCGACCCCGGCCGCGGCGACCTGCCCCTGGCCGACTACGACCAGCTGCCCATCGGCGGCCTGCGAAGCCGTGTGCGCTCGCTGAGCACCGAGCAGCTGGAGGAGGTGCTCGCCTACGAGCTGACGCACGGCGACCGGCGGCCGGTGACCGAGCTGCTGAACTCACGCCTCGACCAGTTGCGGTCGGGCGGCGAGCCGACGCCCGGCGACCCGGGGGCGCTGCGCCCGGAGTCGGGTGCGCGCCGGGGCGGCTCCCCCGTCTCCCCGGCGACCTCGCCGCCGCCGATGAGTCCGCCGCCGCACGGCACGCCGGACCAGCGGGGAAAGCCGAAGGGCGACCGCGTCTGAGCGACCCGAGCGGGTGGACGGAGGGAGGGCCGGGAATGGTGTGAGGCACTGTACGGGCCCCCCACACATCGCATAAAACCTCTGAGGACACAGCGAATAGTTGCCTAAGAACC
>NZ_JBEYHH010000022.1:0-132455 GCF_040635175.1 Streptomyces sp. NPDC006997 | reverse complement strand
CGACCTCATGAGCGACCAGCTGGAACGGGCCGTCGAACAACACGGCAAGGGCGACCTCGCCACCCTCCTCGCCGGCGGCGACACCTGGACCGTCGTCGGCTGACCTCCGCGTGTTCCCGGGGCCCGGTCGGCCCGTCGGTCAGTGTGCCGACGCCGACCGGGCCTCCTCGTACGCCGCGCGGGCGCTGGTCACCTCGGCCATCCGGCGCTCGGTCCACAGCGCGAGCGCCCGGACCTGCTCGGCGGCCTCCCGGCCGAGGTCGGTGAGGGAGTAGTCGACGCGGGGTGGGATGACGGGCCTGGCGTCGCGGTGCACGAAGCCGTCCCGCTCCAGGGTCTGGAGCGTCTGGGTGAGCATCTTCTCGCTGACCCTGCCGATCGCCCGGCGCAGCTCGCTGAACCGGTACGGGCGCTCCAGCAGCCGGATCAGCACCAGAACGCCCCAGCGGCTGGTGACGTGCTCCAGCACCAGACGGTGCGGGCACATGGCGTCGCCGTCGACGAGCGTGTCGAACTGGGTACTTACCTTCATGACCGTACCTTACTTCAAAGTGGGTACTTTCCATAAGTTAGCGCCCCTCGTAGGGTGAGTGAGCAGGTCCCCCACGAGGAGAGCGCAGAGATCATGAGCATCGTCGTTACCGGAGCCACCGGCCACCTCGGCCGCCACGTCATCGAGCAGTTGCTGGGGAAGGTCCCGGCCGACCAGGTCACCGCCGTCGTCCGCGACCCGGGGAAGGCGGCCGACCTCGCCGCCCGGGGCGTCCGGCTCGCCGTCGCCGACTACAACGCCCCCGAGACCCTCGACGGCCTCTTCACCCCCGGTGACAAGGTGCTGCTCATCTCCGGCAGCGAGGTCGACAAGGACCGCGTCGGCCAGCACCGGGCCGTGATCGACGCCGCCCGCGCGGCCGGGGTCGCGCTCCTCGCCTACACCAGCGCCCCGGGCTCCCTCACCGCCGCGCTCGCCGACGACCACCGCGCCACCGAGGAGGTCCTGACCTCGTCCGGGCTGCCGTACGTGCTGCTGCGCAACGGCTGGTACCACGAGAACTACACCGAGAACCTCGCCCCCGTCCTGGCCCACGACACCGTCGTCGCCGCGGCCGGCGAGGGCCGGGTCGCCTCCGCCGCCCGTGCGGACTACGCGGCCGCCGCCGTCGCCGTACTGACCGGCGAGGGCCACGAGAACCGGACGTACGAACTGAGCGGCGACGTGGCGTGGAGCTTCGCCGAGTACGCCGCCGAGCTGTCCCGGCAGACCGGCCGGGAGATCGTCTACGACGCCGTCTCCGGTGAGGCCCTCGTCGGGATCCTGACCGGCGCGGGGCTGCCGGAGGGGTTCGCGACGGTGCTGGCCGGGGTGGACGCGTCCATCGAGAAGGGCGAGCTGGCGGCCGTCAGCGGCGACCTGTCCCGGCTGGCCGGGCGGCCGACGACACCGATCGGCGAGGCCGTCGCGGCGGCCCTCAAGGGCTGACCCCGGAACCTCGTCCCGTACTGTCATGACCGTATGGCGATACGGCCATGACAGTACGGGGCGAACGGCGCTACCTTCGTCCGGACGAGTGACGTACGAAGGAGGGCGGCCGTGGCCGAGAAGTCCAGGGGTGAGCAGCGCATCGGCCTGCTGAACGGCTTCGCGGCCTATGGGATGTGGGGGCTCGTCCCCCTCTTCTGGCCGCTGCTGAAGCCCGCCGGGGCGCTGGAGATCCTCGCTCACCGCATGGTGTGGTCGCTCGCCGTCGTCGCCGTCGCGCTGCTCGTCATACGTCGCTGGGACTGGGCCCGTGAACTGCTCCGGCAGCCGCGCCGCCTCGGCCTGGTCGCGGTCGCCGCCGCCGTCATCACCGTCAACTGGGGCCTGTACATCTGGGCCGTGAACACCGGCCATGTCGTCGAGGCGTCCCTCGGGTACTTCATCAACCCCCTGGTCACCATCGCCATGGGCGTCCTGCTGCTGAAGGAGCGGCTGCGGCCCGTGCAGTGGGTGGCGGTGGGGACAGGCTTCGCCGCCGTCCTGGTCCTGTCCGTCGGCTACGGGCGTCCGCCGTGGATCTCCCTCGCCCTCGCCTTCTCGTTCGCCGTCTACGGCCTGGTGAAGAAGAAGGTGAACCTCGGCGGCGTGGAGTCACTGGCCGCCGAGACCGCGATCCAGTTCCTGCCCGCGCTCGGCTACCTGCTGTGGCTGACCTCGCGGGGAGACTCCACCTTCAGCACCGGGACCACCGGGCACGCGGCCCTGCTCGCCGCGACCGGCCTCGTCACCGCGGCGCCGCTGGTCTGCTTCGGCGCCGCCGCGATCCGGGTGCCGCTGTCGACGCTGGGGCTCCTCCAGTACCTGGCTCCGGTCTTCCAGTTCCTGCTCGGCATCTTCTACTTCCACGAGGCCATGCCGCCCGAGCGCTGGGCCGGTTTCGCCCTGGTCTGGCTGGCCCTGACCCTGCTGACCTGGGACGCCTGGCGCAGGGTACGGCGCTCCCGGCCGCGCCCGCTGGAGGAGTTGGCCGACGTGGTGACCTCGGGCGGGCGTGAGCGGGAGCGGGACACGGTGGGCCGGTGAGCCGGGCGGGCTCGGTCCAGCGGGTTCGGCGGTTTCCGTAAATCGCACGCGTGTACGAGGATATAACTGGTCCCATGACACGGACTCCGCCCGCCACACCCCTGCACTGGAAGCTCGTCATCGACGCCGCCGACCCGCACGCACAGGCCGACTTCTGGGCCGCCGCCCTCGGGTACGAGGTCGAGGACAACAGCGCGCTGATCGAGAGGCTGCTCGGCTTCGACGCCGTACCCGCGGAACTCACGGTCGAGTCCCATGGCCGGCGCGCCTGGCGGGACCTGATCGCCGTACGGCATCCGGACGACCCCCACGACGAGGAGAGCGGCACGGGTCTGGGGCGGCGACTGCTCTTCCAGCGCGTACCCGAGCCCAAGACCGGCAAGAACCGGCTCCACCTCGACCTGCATCCCGGCGCCGGTCGGCGCGCGGACGAGGTGGAGCGGCTGCGCGGGCTGGGGGCGAGCGTGCTGCGGGAGGTCAAGGAGGCGGGTGGGGAGTGGGTCGTGATGCAGGACCCCGAGGGGAACGAGTTCTGCGTGCACTAGGTGTATTGCCCTGTGCGGCGGGGACGCGACTGGCACGCCCCCGCCGCACAGGTTGACGATCAAGCTAGGACGGTGCGTGGGCGCCTTGGGCTCTGCGGGCGCGCTGGGTGAGGCGGGCCATGCGGGCGTGGGCCGTCTCCAGCTCCTCGGCGTCCTCGGCGGCCACACCGCCCGCGGCGGCGAGTCGGGTCCACAGGGCGATCAGTTCCCGCCCGAGGGCGAGGCCCAGTTCCGGATCGCGTACGGCACGCCAGGCGGTGGCCGCGCTCTGGACGTTGCCGTAGGCCGCCTCCGCGTCGTGGGTGCGGTGGTGGACGCCCGCCAGGTCCAGGGAGAGCCGGAAGGAACGGACCGGGTCGCCCGCCAGGTAGGCGACGTAGGCGGCCAGTTCGCGGAGACGGAGCACTTCGGCGTGCTCCGGACCCCGCGTGCCGGACGCCTCACCCAGGGCCCGTTCCGCCAGTTCCGCCGCCGCTTCTATCCGGCCCGACTTCACCGCGTCACCGATCCGCGTCATGGCGGCGGACGCGCCGGTCACGCCGGTCGCGGACTGGTCGTCGTCATCGCCGAGGATCGCCTCGGCCACGGCGTCGAAACCGCGGGGCGGGGTCGGCTTGGTGTCGGAGGCCGCCGCGGGGGTGTGCCCGGTTGGGGCGAGCCCTGTCGGGGCTGGCTCGGCCGGGGCATGCCTTGCCGGGGCAGGCTGCGCCGGGGTGGGGCGTGCCGGAGCAGGGGCAGCGGGCTGCTCCGGGGGCGTCTGACGATGCCCGACGGTCGCGTACGGCCCCGTCTCCGGCACGACCCCCTCGGCGGAGCCCGGTCTCGCGGCCATCACGGGCGGGGGCCCGAACTGCCCCAACGGTGCGGAAGGCAGGGAGGGCACCGGACGGACAGGGGACGCTGACGGCACGGGGGTGCCCCCGGACGGCGCCGGCACGGACGTCGGCGCGGCGGCCCCCGACTCCCGCGGCGTCTCGACCGGCTCCCCGGTGAAGCGGCTGGACCCGTCCGGGTCCACCTGGAGCGGGACGACATAGCCGATGCGCTCGTCATGGACCGTCGCCAGGACGGGACTCTGGCTGGCGCGGGCCATACGCCGCAGGTGGCGCAGTACCGCCTGCTGGGGCTCCTCTCCCTCCCCGGCGACGACGGGCACGCCCCCGACCGTCGCGTGGCCCCCGTCGGCGCCGGTCACCCGGACCTCGATCGGTTCCCGTTGCTGATCGCGGCTGGGTACGGACATCGGTTCCTCACTCGCTTACGCCCATCGTCGTACCGTCGAGTCTCTCCGCGATCCCCGTACACACACGTCACCGCGCCGTCACAGCCTCGTCCCAAGCGCCTGGCCCGCCTTCCCGCACCCCCTCTCTTGGCCGACATTACTTGCCTGTGCATATAATGCAGCTGCACTTAATGACCGTACGCTGGCTATTCAGGAGAGCCCATGAGCCGCCGCCGTTTCCTGTTCGTGCTGGGCAGCAGCCGAAGCGAGGGCAACACCGAGCTGCTGGCCCGCCGCGCCGCCGAGCAGCTCCCCGCGGACGTCGAGCAGGAGTGGATCACCCTGGCCGACCACCCGCTGCCCGACTTCGTCGACCTCCGCCATGACGCCGACCACGTACGCCCCACCGAGGGCGAGGTCGCGCTGCTGCTCGACGCCACCCTCGCGGCGACGGACATCGTGATCGCCTCGCCGCTGTACTGGTACTCCGTCTCCAGCCACACCAAGCGCTACCTCGACTACTGGTCGGGCTGGCTGCGCACCCCCGGCGTCGACTTCAAGGCCACGATGGCCGGGCGCACCCTCTGGGGCGTCACCGCGCTCTCGGACGCCGAACCCGTCGTCGCCGATCCGCTGATCGGCACGCTCAACAACTCGGCCGCGTACCTGGGGATGCGCTTCGGCGGAGTCCTCCTCGGCAACGGCAGCAGGCCGGGCGACGTACTCAACGACACCGAGGCGCTGGCCCGCGCGAAGACCTTCCTCACGGCCGAGGCGCCACTCGCCCGCTTCCCCCAGCCGTGAGCCTCCCGGCCCCCGCTACGCCGTGATGTCCTTCGCCGTGAACCGCGCCCAGGCCGCCGAGCCGAACACCGCCGCGTACAGGCCCTGGAGGCCCAGGTTCCTCACCAGGTCGTCCCAGTAGACCGGTTCGCGCATGAGGTCGGCGAAGGACAGCCAGTAGTGGGAGAAGAAGTACGGCTGGAGCGCGTCGAGCTGGGGTATCTGGTCCAGGATCTGGATGGTGATCAGCAGTCCGACGGTCGTCGCCATCGCCGCTATGCCGCTGTTGGTCAGCGTGGAGACGAACAGGCCGAGCGCCGCGACGCCTATCAGAGAGGCGGCGACGACCAGGGCGATCAGCAGCGCCCGCAACAGGCCCTCGCCGAAGCTGATCCGGGTGCCGGAGATGGTGGTCAGCTCACCGAGTGGGAAGAGCAGCGCGCCGACCGTGAGCGCCGAGAGCGCGACCACGAGGGTGGCCGCCAGGCAGAAGGTGATGACGGTCGCGTACTTGGTGAGCAGCAGCCGGGTGCGACCGGCCGGGGCGACCAGCAGGTAGCGGAGCGTTCCGGCGTTGGCCTCACCGGCGACGGCGTCGCCCGCGACGACGCCGATGGCCATCGGCAGGAAGAACGGCAGCGTCGCGGCCAGCGCCGTGAACACCAGGAACAGCCCGTTGTTGGTGATCTGCGCGATGAACGCGGGCCCCTCACCGCCCCCGCCGCCCCCTCCGCCGAGTGAGGAGCCGTCACTCGTCTCGATCTTCACGGCCACCCCGACGAGGATCGGGACGGCGGTGAGCACCCCCAGCAGCGCGAGGGTGCGCCAGCGCCGGAAGGTGGTGCCGAGCTCGCTGCGGAAGAGACCGAACGTCCAGAGCACGGACGTCGTACGACTCCCCGAACCGGACCCGAGGTCGGATCCCGAGTCGGACCCGGAGCGGGAGTCGACGACGCCGACGGCCCCGGCGGCCACCCGCACGCCCTGCCCTGTCTCAGCCCGCGACATCGAATCCCTCCCCCGTCAGCGCCACGAACGCGTCCTCCAACGAGGCACGTTCCACTCCGAAGCCACGGACCCGTACCCCCATCCCGACCAACGCGGCAGTGAGGTCCGCGAGTTCCCCGTCCGGCGCTTCTCCCGTGACCCGGCCGTCGTCCGTGACCACGACGTCGCCGACGCCCCGCTCCTTCAGCACCCGTGCCGCCTCCGCCCCGTCCGGCGTGGTCACCACCAGCCGTCCCCGGGTGCCCGCCGCCAGGTCGGACACGGTGCCCTGGGTGATCAACCGCCCCTGCGCCATCACGGCGGCGTGCGTGCACACCTGCTCGATCTCGTCGAGGAGGTGCGAGGACAGGAACACGGTCGTGCCCTCGGCCGCCAGTTCCCTGACGAGGGCGCGGATCTCCCTCATGCCCTGCGGGTCGAGGCCGTTGGTCGGCTCGTCGAGGACGAGCAGTCTGCGGGGCTGGAGCAGCGCCGCCGCGAGACCGAGCCGCTGCTTCATCCCCAGGGAGTACGCCTTGGCCTTCTTCCCGGCGGCCGCCGCCAGCCCCACCCGCTCCAGCGCCGCCTCGACGCGGACCCGCCGGGTGCGCGGGTCGGCGGTCGGGTCGGCGGAGTCGTACCGGGTGAGGTTCTCCCGGCCGGACAGGAAGCCGTACAGCGCGGGCCCTTCGATGAGGGCGCCGACGTGGGGCAGTACGGCGCGGGCGGCGCGGGGCATCGGCTGCCCCAGCACCCGCGCCGTGCCCGACGTCGGCGCGATCAGGCCCATCAACATGCGGATGGTGGTGGTCTTGCCCGAGCCGTTGGGGCCGAGGAAGCCGAAGACGCTGCCCGCCGGGACGGTCAGGTCCAGGCCGTCCACGGCGAGTTGCCCGCCGCGGTAGCGCTTGGTGAGCGCGCGGGTGTGGATGACGGTGTCCTCCACCGGCTCCGCCACCGGGTTCCCTCCCGCGGCCTCCCCCGCGTCCGGCCGCTTCTCGTCCTGCTCCGTGGCGGACGGTTCACCCATCGGCTTCTCGGCTCCCTCGGTCGCCCCGTGCCTACTTCCCGGACTCGGCCGCCTTCACCAGCGCGTCCTTCGTCACCGCACCCACGTATACCTTGCCGTCGTCCGTGACCAGGGCGTTGACCAGGCGCGTCTTGAAGACCGTGCCCGAGCCGAAGTCGCCCTTCACCTCGTCGCCGAGGGAGCCGAGGAAGCCACCGATGTCCCCGCCGACCTCGGTGCCGGAGGGTACGCCCCGGCCGCCGGTGTCGAGGACGGCGACGGCGTTCCAGCCCTCACCGATGACGACCGGACCCTCGGCGTGCTCGCCGAGGCCCTTGCCAGCGCCGTCGTCCGTGCCCTGACCGAATCCGTCACCGAATTCCTTGTCGAGTCCCTTGGGGAAGTCCCGCTCCTGCGTCCGCGGCGCGTCACCCTCCTCGGTCACCTTCGCGCCCTTGGGCGGGGTGAAGTCGAAGGTCGACGCGGCGGGCTTGGCGTAGCTGATCCGGGTGAAGCCCGCGTCGACGACGGCGGCGCCGCCGCTCGCGGGGGTCAGCGTGAACTTCAGCGGCAGGCCGGTCTTCGCGTCCACCGCCACGGTGATGGCGCCGACCGTGGACCCGGACTGCCGGGGCTTGACGAGCAGCTTGTACGTGTCGCGCCCGGCGACCCGCGCGGTCCCGTCGACGGTCACGGCGGTGGTGTCGTCGACCGCCTTCAGGGCCTCCTCGGTGAGGTCCTTGGGCGTGGCGGGAACCTCCTCGGCCCTCTTCCCCCCGGCGGCGCCGTCGGCCGCGGTGCCGTGGTAGACCTCGTTCGAGGCGCTGTCGTAGCCCCAGACGTCCTCGCCGTTGTGGATCAGGCTGTACTCGGCGGCGTCCTCCAGCAGGGACAGCTTCTGCCGGTCCGGGCCGTCGGAGGCGACGCGCAGGGTGTGCGTGCCGGAGACCAGCTCGGTGAGCTTGGCCGAGGGGTCGGCGCTGGAGCCCTCGCCGCCGTCCTGCCCGGCCATCCCGGAGGCCAGTCCGCCGCCCAGGCCGCCGAGGTCGGGGAGCCCGAGGTCGGTGGTGATCTTCACCGTTCCGGACAGCTGCTGCACGTCCGACGCGGCGATCTTCTCTATGAGTTCCTGTGCGCTGATCTCGGGAAGGTCCGGGCTGCCGGAGTCAGCGAGCGCCGGGACGAGCCCGATGGTCGCCGCGGCCACCCCCGTCACCGCGACCGGGACCACGTACCGCGCGGCCCTGCGTCGCGCCCCGCGCGCGTCGTCTCCCCGCGTGTCCCGCGCCGCGGTCGTGTTGTCGTCGGATGCGTACGGTGCCATGTCTGCCTTACCTCTCGCGTCGGCGGCGGCTGTCCGTCTCGTCACGTCCTCGTCGCGCTCTACCCCGAGCCGCCATTCTCACCCGAATTGGTGAGGAGTGGTGTTTTCCGTGGTCTCCATCTGACCAAATCGGCCCGCGAGAAGCGTCAGACCACGGAGCCAACTCCGCGTACTGCTCGGGTATGACACGCCACGACCCCGTGTGCACCGACCCGTAGGGGTGCCGGTCACCTTGCGGTCGCAGTCCGCCGACTGGGGGCACCCCCGGGGAACCTGACGGGGACGCGGCGCACGGCGCCTCCCCCGCCGGACGGATCCGGGGGGCGCCAGCGCGGTACAGACGGGGTACGACGAGCCCCGCTCACCCCGCCCGGTGCACCACCGCGTCGCACAGCTCCGTCAGCGCCGCCTTCGCGTCGCACTCACGCAGCGGCAGCAGGGCGGCCCGCGCCTCCTCCGCGTACCGCACCGTGTCGCGCCGCGCCTGCTCCAGCGCGGGGTGGGCGCGCAGCGCCGTCAGCGCGCGCTGGTGCTGGTCGTCGTCGGTGAGGTCGGAGTCGAGCAGCTTGCACAGGGCGAGGTCCTCCTCCAGCCCCAGCCGGGCGGCGCGCTCCCGCAGCCGCAGCACGGGCAGGGTGGCGATGCCCTCGCGCAGGTCGGTGCCCGGCGTCTTGCCGGACTCGTGGGAGTCGGAGGCGATGTCCAGGACGTCGTCCGCGAGCTGGAAGGCGACGCCGAGCCGTTCGCCGTACTGGGTGAGGACGTCGATGACCGTCTCGTCTGCGCCGGACATCATCGCGCCGAACCGGCAGGCGACCGCGACCAGCGAGCCGGTCTTGCCGGAGAGGACGTCGAGGTAGTGGTCGACCGGGTCGCGCCCGTCGGTGGGGCCCGCGGTCTCCAGGATCTGGCCGGTCACGAGCCGCTCGAACGCCTCGGCCTGCACCCGCACCGCCTCCGGCCCGAGGTCGGCCAGGATGTGCGAGGCGCGGGCGAAGAGGAAGTCACCCGTGAGGACCGCGACGGAGTTGCCCCAGCGGGTGTTCGCGCTCGGCACGCCGCGCCGTACCTCCGCCTCGTCCATCACGTCGTCGTGGTACAGCGTCGCCAGGTGGGTCAGCTCCACGACCACCGCGGAAGGCACGATTCCGGGGGCGTAGGGATCGCCGAACTGAGCCGCGAGCATCACCAGCAGTGGCCGGAAACGCTTCCCGCCCGCCCGCACGAGATGCTGGGCGGCGCCGGTGATGGCAGGGACCTCACTCTTGGTTGCCTCAAGCAACCCTTCCTCGACGGCCGCCAGCCCAGCCTGGACATCGGCCTCCAGGGCCTGGTCCCGCACGCTCAGCCCGAATGGCCCGACGACGGTCACGAGGGGTCTCCTGTCTGCTGGTATCCACCGGCGCTTACGCGGTTTGTCGATACGTCGCTGCCTTCACTCAAGTCAGCGTATCCGGTCATGTTTCGATCACCGAGGGCGCCCACCGTTGCGGCACGGGCGGCATCGGATCACGGTCGGTATGTTTTTGATCATTCGATACGAGTGGATATGCGGGCTAAGTGAGTGAATACGGCCAGATACACCCGAACGTGGTGCACTGCACCCCTTTGTTCGCCATGATGGCATGAACACGCCCCCCCTCGGACGCCCCCCCGGGTGACCGATACGGCAACGACACACCCCTCGGGAGGGGTTCCGGATTCGCCAGGACACCAACCCGACCTTGAGGGCGAGTTGGCAGTAATGCCCGTTTTGACGCTCTTGTTAACGCCCGTGACATGCCTCACCCCGACCCCGCGAGTCCGCCCCCTCCCCTCCACCACTTCCTCCACCCGAACCCCCGCCATCCCCCCAGCAGTTGCTTCTGCGCCTTCACAAAGGATCAAGTACCCCGAAATCACCCGATCAAGGTCGATCACACACCGAACGGTGTGATGCGCGGATCCCGCACTTGTTTCCGACATGTGCTCTCGCATACGTTCCCGGCCTGTCGGGCGGACGCCGAATCCTGCCACCGCTCCGGCACCCACTGACTCACTCACTCATCCATGGCAGGAGCGGGGGACCCAGGTAAGTCGCCGGGCCGCGACGCGTACGACGTCACACGACGCCGTACGTCGCCACGGCACGGCTCGGGGTGAAGCCGTACCCGCGCAGGGCACGGCCGGGCAGCTCCCGCCCGAACCCGACAGCTCACCTCGCAGGCGCCGGAGAGGACGTTCACCATGCCCGCAGACGGCCAGCCCCGCCGTGCCCGCACCACCCGCCTCGCCCGCACGATCGCCCTCGCCAGCACCGGCGCCGCCGTGCTCGCGCTGCCGCTGATCGGCGCGACCAGCGCCTCCGCCCGGACCCCGACGGCCACCACGGCCGCGACCGCCGCCACGGCGTACCCGGACAACCTCGACGGCTGGATCCGCGAGTCGCTCACCGTGATGGCCCAGCACGGCATCCCGGGCAGCTACGACGCCATCTACCGCAACGTCATGCGCGAGTCGTCCGGCAACCCGGCCGCCATCAACCTCTGGGACTCCAACGCGGCCGCGGGCACCCCCTCCAAGGGCCTGCTCCAGGTCATCGACCCGACCTTCGCCGCCTACCACGTGCCCGGCACCGCCTTCAACCCGTACGACCCGGTCGCGAACATCACCGCCGCCTGCAACTACGCCGCCGCGCGGTACGGCTCGATCGACAACGTCTTCGGGGCGTACTGAGCCCCCGGCCCCGGCAGCCGGGCCGACGCCCGGCCCTCGGCCCCAGTCAGCCTTGTGAGCTGAGGCGTTCGAGGACGACGGCGACACCGTCGTCCTCGTTCGAGAGGGTGACCTCGTCCGCGACGGCCTTGAGTTCCGGGTGGGCGTTGGCCATGGCGACGCCGTGGCCCGCCCAGTCGAACATCGGGATGTCGTTGGGCATGTCGCCGAAGGCGATGGTGTCCTGCGGGCGCAGCCCGAGGTGTCCGGCGGCCAGCGCCAGCCCGGTCGCCTTGGTGACGCCGCAGGGCTGGAGTTCCACCGTCCCCGGTCCCGACATGGTGACCGTCGCCAGCGAGCCCGCCACCGCGCGGGCCACCGACGCCAACTCGTCGTCCGACAGGGTGGCGTGGCGCAACAGGACCTTGCTGATGGGCGCGCACCACAGGTCGTCGCGCCGGTCCACCCGTACCGCGGGCAGGGTGGGGTGCGGCATCTCGTAGCCCGGTTCGATGAGCGTGAGCCCCTCGACCCCGTCCTGGTCGACCGCCGCGTGGACCTGGCCGACCTCCGCCTCGATCTTGCCGAGCGCCGTCTCGGCCAACTGCCGGTCCAGGGTCACGGACCACAGCAGACGGTCCGCGCCGGCGTCGTACAACTGCGCGCCCTGCCCGCACACCGCGAGCCCCGTGCTGCCCAGGAGCTCCAGCAGCGGGCGCACCCTCGGCGCCGGTCGCCCCGTCACCACCAGATGTCGGGCGCCCACCTCGGCCACCCGGGCGAGCGTGCTGAGCGACCGGTCGGAGAAGGTGTCGTCGCCGCGGAGCAACGTCCCGTCCAGGTCGGTGGCGATGAGGGAGTACGTGGTGCGCTCGGCATATGCGATGGGTGCGGCCATGATCAGAGAATACGGACATCGCGCCCCCTTCGTTGACCCTTGTTCCGGCCTCAACTTCCTTACTCCGCTCCGTGCTTAGGCCCCGCGACCGGTTCCGGGCCCCGGGGGCCGCCGGACCAGAACAGGCACATCCCGCCACCACCTTTCCGGCATAACACCCTCTTCGGGCGTATCGGACAGTGCCCAAGACGGCCGCCTCCGCCGTAACGTGTGGCCCGACCACCTGAATGTGTGGCGCGCCCGCAGAAAGAGAGGCAGCACCCCATGCCCCCCTTCGATGTCCCCGAGGGCGATCCCTTCGGACCGCACAACCTTCCGTACGGCGTGTTCTCACTCCCCGGCAGCGCGGACCGCAGGATCGGCGTCCGCCTCGGCGACCACGTCCTCGACGCCGGTGCGGCGGCCCTGACCCTGGGCTCCCCCTATGCCGCCCTGCTCGGCCGCCCGACCTTGAACCCGCTGCTGGCCGCGGGCCGCACCACCTGGTCGGACGTACGCCGCGCGCTGACGGCGTGGGTGACCGTGCCCTCCCACCGCGAGGCCCTGGAGCCGCTGTTCCACCCGCTCTCCTCGGTGACCCTGCACCTCCCCTTCGAGGTCGCGGACTACGTCGACTTCTACGCCTCCGAGAACCACGCCCGGAACGTCGGCCAGATCTTCCGCCCGGACGCCGCGGACTCCCTGACCCCCAACTGGAAGCACCTGCCCATCGGTTACCACGGCCGCTCCGGCACGGTCGTCGTCTCCGGCACCGACGTGGTGCGCCCCTCCGGCCAGCGCAAGGCACCGACCGACCCCGCGCCGGGCTTCGGGCCCTCCGTCCGGCTGGACATCGAGGCCGAGGTCGGCTTCGTGGTCGGCGCGCCGTCACCGATGGGCAGCCCCGTCGCGCTGGGCGACTTCCGTGAGCACGTCTTCGGTCTCTGCCTCCTCAACGACTGGTCCGCACGCGACATCCAGGCCTGGGAGTACGTCCCCCTCGGTCCGTTCCTCGGCAAGTCCTTCGCCACCTCCGTCTCGGCGTGGATCACCCCGCTGGACGCCCTGGACGAGGCCCGGGTCGCCCCGCCGGAGCGCACCCACCCGCTGCTGCCCTACCTGGACGACGCCCGGGAGGAGCCCGGCGGCTACGACCTGCGTCTCTCCGTCGCCGTCAACGGCCACGTCATCTCCGACCCCCCCTTCTCCACCATGTACTGGACGGCCGCCCAGCAGCTCGCCCACATGACCGTCAACGGCGCCTCCCTGCGCACCGGTGACCTGTACGGCTCCGGTACGGTCAGCGGCCCGGCCGAACGCGAACGCGGCTCCCTGCTGGAGCTGACCTGGAACGGCCGGGACGCCCTCGAACTCCCCGACGGCAAGCGCACGTTCCTGGAGGACGGGGACGTCGTCACCATGACCGCGTGGGCGCCGGGCCCGGACGGCGCCCGGGTCGGCCTGGGCGAGGTGACCGGCCGGATCGTCGCGGCCGGCTGAGCCACCGCCCGCCACAACCGGACTCCGCCGGAGCGCTGACTCCGACCGCCCGCCGCCGTCATACTGGCGGCGGGCGGAACGCGTACGGCCCCGGCCGACCGCGCGCGCCTTGAGCCGCGCTACCCCGCGCCACCCGAACTCGCCGTACCCGTACTCCCGTTACCGCCGACCATCCCGATACTTCCGATCAGGATCCGGAGCCGAGTGGCATGACCGTCTGCCTGCTCCTGCTGAGCATCGTCGCTCTGACGGCCGCCGTACCCGTGCCGCGGCTGCTGACCCGGGCCACCTGGCCCGAGCGGGAGCCGGTGGTGGGGCTGTGGGTGTGGCAGTGCCTGGTCGCCACGGTGCTGCTGAGTTGTCTGACCGCGCTCGTCCTGGGCACCGCGGCCGTCTTCCAGACCGTGCGCGCCCAGGTCTTCGCCCCGGCACCGGCCGCCGTCACCGCCGCGTACGACCTGTCCACCGCGCCGCCCTGGGCGGTCGCCCTCACCCTGCTGCTGGCCTGCGGTGCCGCCTGGACCGGCGCCATGCTCGCCCGGGAACTGTTCGAGGCGCGGCGCCGCCGTCTGCACGCCCGCACCGTGCTGCGGGAACGCGCCCCCGACCTGCCCGCCGGGCTCCCGGCCGCCCGGGGCCCGCTGCTGGTGTTGGAGGACGAGTACCCCGACGCCTGGTGGATGCCGGGACACCCGCCCCAGCTCGTCGTCACCACGGGCGCGCTGCAACGGCTCACCGACCCCCAGCTCGACGCCGTCCTCACCCATGAGCGCGGCCATGCCCGCGCCCGCCACGACTGGCTGGTCCACCTCTCCACCGCGCTCGCCACCGGATTCCCCCACATCCCGTTGTTCGCCCACTTCTGCGACCAGACCCGCCGTCTGGTCGAACTCGCCGCCGACGACACGGCGTCCCGCCGCTGCGGCCACCTCACCACCGCGCTGGCCCTGATCGAGCTGAACCAGCACCGCGGCGTCCTGTCCTGCGCCTCCAGCCGTCGACTCCTCGGGGAGCGCGTGGACCGGCTGCTGGAGCCCCCGCCCCGCCTGGGCCGCCGCGACCGCGCCCTGACCACCACGGCGGCGGCGCTGGTGCCCCTGCTCCCCCTCCTGATCACCTTCGCCCCGGGCCTGACCGCGCTGAGCTGACGGCGGCCGCTCCCGGTCCTCCGGATACGCCCAGTCCTCCGGCTATGCCCAGTCCTCCGGCTCCGGCTCGGGTTCCGTCTCCGGCCACATGCCGTCGTCGTCCGCGGCGGCCCTGGCCGCCGGGCGCGTCCCCGTGCTGTCCGGCTCCGCTCCCACCTCCGCGCCCGACTCGCCGCCGTCGCCGCCGAGGCCGGCGAGGACGCCGAGCACTCCCTCCCCGTACGTCGCCAGCTTCTTCTCGCCGACGCCGCTGATGCCGCCGAGCTGCGCCACCGACGTCGGCCACGCCATGGCGATCTCCCGCAGCGTGGCGTCGTGGAAGATGACGTACGCGGGGACGCCCTGCTCACGGGCCTGCTCGGCGCGCCAGGCACGCAGCGCCTCGAACGCGGGCAGCAGCTCCGCGGGCAGCTCCGCCGCCGCCGTCTTCGCCTTGCGCTCGCCGCGCCCGGAGCCCGTCGAGCCGGACGCCGACGACGACCGGGCGGGCTTCTTCGGCTCCTTGCGCAGCGGCACCTCCCGCTCCCGCCGCAGCACCGCCCCGCTCGCGTCCGTGAGCACCAGCGTGCCGTACTCGCCCTCGACCGCGAGCAGGCCCTGGGCCAGCAGCTGCCGGACGACACCGCGCCACTCGCCCTCGGTCAGCTCCTGGCCGATGCCGAACACGGAGAGCTGGTCGTGGTCGAACTGGATCACCTTGCCGGTGCGCTTGCCCAGCAGGATGTCGACGATCTGCACCGCGCCGAACTTCTGCCCGCGCTCCCGCTGCAACCGCACCACCGCCGACAGCACCTTCTGCGCGGCGACCGTGCCGTCCCAGGTCTCCGGTGGTGTCAGACAGGTGTCGCAGTTGCCGCATCCCGCCGGGGCGGGTTCCTGGCCGAAGTAGGCGAGCAGCTGGCCCCGGCGGCACCGGGCGGTCTCGCACAGCGCCAGCATCGAGTCCAGGTGCGCGGCGGCCCGCCGCTGGAACGCCTCGTCGCCCTCGCCGGACTGGATCAGCTTGCGCTGCTGTATGACGTCGTTGAGGCCGTACGCCATCCAGGCCGTGGACGGCAGTCCGTCCCGTCCGGCGCGGCCGGTCTCCTGGTAGTAGCCCTCCACCGACTTGGGCAGGTCGAGGTGGGCGACGAAGCGGACGTCGGGCTTGTCGATGCCCATGCCGAAGGCGATGGTCGCCACCACGACCAGGCCCTCCTCCCGGAGGAACCGGGACTGGTGCGCGGCGCGCGTGCCCGCGTCCAGACCCGCGTGGTACGGCACGGCCTCGATGCCGTTGCGGGTCAGGAACTCGGCCGTCTTCTCCACCGAGTTACGGGAGAGGCAGTAGACGATGCCCGCGTCCCCGGCGTGCTCCTCGCGCAGGAAGCCGAGCAGTTGCTTCTTGGGGTCGGCCTTGGGCACGATCCGGTACTGGATGTTGGGCCGGTCGAAGCTGGCGACGAAGTGCCGGGCCGTCGGCATGTTCAGCCGCTCGGTGATCTCGCGGTGCGTCGCGTGGGTGGCGGTGGCCGTGAGCGCGATCCGCGGGACGTCCGGCCAGCGCTCGCCGAGCAGGGACAGGGCGAGGTAGTCGGGGCGGAAGTCGTGGCCCCACTGGGACACGCAGTGCGCCTCGTCGATCGCGAAGAGGGCGATCTTCCCGCGCGAGAGCAGGTCCAGCGTGGCGTCGACCCGCAGCCGCTCGGGCGCCAGGTACAGCAGGTCCAGCTCGCCCGCCAGGAACTCGGCCTCCACCACCCGCCGCTCGTCGAAGTCCTGGGTGGAGTTGATGAACCCGGCGCGCACGCCCGCCGCCCGCAGCGCGTCCACCTGGTCCTGCATCAGCGCGATCAGCGGCGAGACCACGATGCCGGTGCCGGGTCTGACCAGGGACGGGATCTGGTAGCACAGCGACTTGCCGCCGCCGGTCGGCATCAGGACGACGGCGTCCCCACCGGCCACCACGTGCTCGATGACGGCTTCCTGCTCACCGCGGAAGGCGTCGTACCCGAACACCCGGTGCAGCGTGGCCAACGTCTCACTCTGCGTCACTGCCATCTCGGCGATACCGCCCGTCCCACCCATCGTCATGTCCCCCGTACGTCGTCCCTCGACCACTGCGTCCACGATAGGGGTCCGCACCGACAGCCCCCGGAGTTATCCACAGGCTCACCCCCGCGGTACTACCGGCGACCACCCCGCCGTACCGGATACGCCGCTGCCCGGCGCCCCTGGCCTTCCAGGGACGCCGGGCAGCGGCTCGACAGCGGACGGGTCAGCGCACGAACACCCCCGCCTGCCCCGCCAGGTCCAGGAAGTACTGCGGTGCCACACCCAGCACCAGCGTGACCGCCACGCCCACCCCGATCGCCGTCATCGTCAGCGGTGACGGCACGGCGACGGTCGGGCCCTCGGCCTTGGGCTCGCTGAAGAACATCAGCACGATCACGCGGACGTAGAAGAACGCCGCGATCGCCGACGAGATCACACCGACCACGACCAGCGGACCCGCGCCACCCTCGGCCGCCGCCTTGAACACGGCGAACTTCCCGGCGAAACCGCTGGTCAGCGGGATGCCCGCGAAAGCCAGCAGGAACACCGCGAAGACCGCCGCGACCAGCGGCGACCTGCGGCCGAGCCCGGCCCACTTGGACAGGTGCGTCGCCTCGCCGCCCGCGTCCCGCACCAGCGTGACCACCGCGAAGGCGCCGATCGTCACGAACGAGTACGCGGCCAGGTAGAACAGCACCGAGGAGACGCCCTCCGGCGTGGTCGCGATGACACCGGCGAGGATGAAGCCCGCGTGGGCGATCGACGAGTACGCCAGCAGCCGCTTGATGTCGGTCTGCGTGATGGCGACGATCGCGCCGCCGAGCATGGTGATGATCGCCACGCCCCACATCACCGGCCGCCAGTCCCAGCGCAGGCCCGGCAGCACCACGTACAGGATGCGCAGCAGCGCGCCGAACGCGGCCACCTTCGTCGCCGCCGCCATGAAACCGGTCACCGGCGTCGGAGCGCCCTGGTACACGTCCGGCGTCCACATGTGGAACGGCACCGCGCCCACCTTGAACAGCAGGCCCATCACGATCAGCCCGGAGCCGACGAGCAGCAGCGCGTCGTTGCCCATGGTCGACGCCAGCGCGGGCGTGACCTCGGTGACGGTGCCGTCGACGACCTGCGCGATCGTGCCGTACGACATCGAGCCCGCGTAGCCGTACAGCAGGGCGATGCCGAACAGGGTGAACGCGGACGCGAACGCGCCCAGCAGGAAGTACTTGACCGCGGCCTCCTGCGACACCAGCCGCTTGCGGCGGGCCAGCGCGCACAGCAGGTACAGCGGCAGCGAGAAGACCTCCAGCGCCACGAACAGCGTCAGCAGGTCGTTGGCCGCGGGGAACAGCAGCATTCCGGCGACCGCGAACATCAGCAGCGGGAACACCTCGGTGGTGGTGAACCCGGCCTTCACCGCGGCCTGTTCGCTCTCACTGCCGGGCACTGACGCGGCCTGCGCCGCGAAGGAGTCGACCCGGTTGCCGTGCGCCTCCGGATCGAGCCGCCGCTCGGCGAACGTGAACAGCGCGACCAGCGCCGCCAGCACGATGGTGCCCTGCAGGAACAGCGCCGGTCCGTCGACCGCGATGGCGCCCATCGCCGCGATCCGGGCCTTCGTGGTGCCGTACCCGTTGGCCGCGAGGGCGACGACCGCGGCGAACGAGGCCGCCAGCGCGACGGTGGCGAGGAACACCTGGGCGTAGTAACGGGACTTGCGCGGGACGAACGCCTCGATCAGCACGCCGAGGATCGCCGCGCCCACCACGATCAGGGTGGGCGCGAGCTGCCCGTACTCGATCTTCGGCGCGTCGATCTTCGAGATCGGGTCGGCCGCCGTTGTCCACAGGCTGTGGACGGCTGTTGCGCTCACTTGGCCGCCTCCACGTCGGGCCGGGGATCCTTCTGCTGTACGTCCGACAACGTCTGTTTGACCGCCGGGTTGACGATGTCCGTCACGGGCTTCGGGTAGACCCCGAGGAAGATCAACAGCACGACCAGCGGCGCGACGACGGCCAGCTCCCGCACCCTGAGGTCGGGCATCTTGGCCACCTCGGCCTTCACCGGGCCGGTCATCGTCCGCTGGTAGAGGACGAGGGTGTAGAGCGCGGCGAGCACGATGCCGAAGGTGGCGATGACGCCGACCGCCGGATACCGCGAGAACGTGCCGACCAGCACCAGGAACTCACTCACGAAGGGTGCGAGACCCGGCAGCGACAGGGTCGCGAGGCCGCCGATCAGGAACGTGCCGGCGAGCACCGGGGCGACCTTCTGCACACCGCCGTAGTCGGCGATGAGCCGCGAGCCGCGCCGGGAGATCAGGAACCCGGCGACCAGCATCAGCGCGGCGGTGGAGATGCCGTGGTTGACCATGTACAGCGTCGCGCCGGACTGGCCCTGGCTGGTCATCGCGAAGATGCCCATGATGATGAAGCCGAAGTGCGAGATCGACGCGTACGCCACCAGGCGCTTGATGTCGCGCTGGCCGACGGCGAGCAGCGCCCCGTAGACGATGCTGATCAGCGCCAGTACGAGGATGGCGGGCGTCGCCCACTTCGACGCCTCCGGGAACAGCCCGAGGCAGAAGCGGAGCATCGCGAAGGTGCCCACCTTGTCGACGACCGCGGTGATCAGCACGGCGACCGGGGCGGTGGACTCGCCCATGGCGTTGGGCAGCCAGGTGTGCAGCGGCCACAGCGGCGCCTTCACCGCGAAGGCGAAGAAGAAGCCGAGGAACAGCCAGCGTTCGGTGCTGGTCGCCATGTCCAACTGGCCGCTCGCGCGGGCCTCTGCGATTTCCGGGAGCGAGAAGTTCCCGGCGACCACGTAGAGGCCGATCACCGCCGCCAGCATGATCAGGCCACCGGCGAGGTTGTAGAGCAGGAACTTCACCGCGGCGTACGACCGCTGCGTGGCCGCCACTTCCTCGCCGTGCTCGTGGGCACGGTCCCCGAAGCCTCCGATGAGGAAGTACATCGGGATGAGCATGGCCTCGAAGAAGATGTAGAAGAGGAAGACGTCGGTGGCCTCGAAGGAGATGATCACCATCGCCTCGACGGCCAGGATCAGCGCGAAGAAGCCCTGAGTGGGCCGCCACCGCTTGCTGCCGGTCTCCAGCGGGTCGGCGTCGTGCCAGCCCGCGAGGATGATGAACGGCATGAGGACGGCGGTCAGCGCGATCAGCGCGACCGCGATGCCGTCCACACCCAGTTCGTAGCGGACCCCGAAGTCGGCGATCCAGGAGTGGGATTCGGTGAGCTGGTAGCGGTCACCGTCCGGGTCGAAGCGGACCAGGACGGTGATGGCCAGCGCGAGCGTGGCCAGCGAGACGAGCAGGGCCAGCCACTTGGCGGTGGTGCGCCGCGCGGCCGGTACGGCCGCCGTGGCGACCGCCCCGAGCGCGGGCAGTACCGCCGTCGCTGTCAGCAGGGGAAAGGACATCGGTATCAGACCGCCCTCATCAGCAGGGTCGCGGCGACCAGGACCGCCGCACCGCCGAACATCGAGACCGCGTACGACCGCGCGAAGCCGTTCTGGAGCCTGCGCAGCCGTCCCGAGAGGCCGCCGACCGAGGCCGCCGTGCCGTTGACGACTCCGTCGACCAGGGTGTGGTCGACGTACACCAGGGAGCGGGTGAGGTGCTCTCCGCCGCGTACCAGGACGACGTGGTTGAAGTCGTCCTGGAGCAGGTCACGCCGGGCGGCCCGGGTGAGCAGCGACCCGCGCGGGGCGACGGCCGGGACCGGTCGGCGCCCGTACTGCGCCCACGCGAGCGCCACGCCGACGACCATGCAGGCGACGGTCGCGGCGGTGACGGTGGCCGCGCCGATCGGGGCGTGCCCGTGGTCGTGGCCGGTGACCGGCTCCAGCCAGTGCAGGAAGCGGTCACCGATGCTGAAGAACGCGCCGCCCGCGACCGAGCCGACGGCCAGCACGATCATCGGGATCGTCATGACCTTGGGGGACTCGTGCGGGTGCGGTGCCTCGTACGCACCGCGGGTCTCGGCGGCGGGCTCCACGCTCGGCTCCGCCGGGGACGGCGTCGGGGCGTTGCGCCAGCGCTCCTCGCCGAAGAACGTCATCAGCATCACGCGCGTCATGTAGTACGCGGTGATCGCGGCGCCCAGCAGGGCGACGGAGCCGAGGATCCAGCCCTCGGTGCCGCCCTTGGCGAACGCCGCCTCGATGATCTTGTCCTTGGAGAAGAAGCCGGACAGGCCAGGGAAGCCGATGATGGCGAGGTAGCCGAGGCCGAAGGTGACGAAGGTGACCGGCATGTACTTGCGCAGGCCGCCGTAGCGGCGCATGTCGACCTCGTCGTTCATGCCGTGCATGACCGAACCGGCGCCGAGGAACAGACCGGCCTTGAAGAAGCCGTGCGTCACCAGGTGCATGATCGCGAAGACGTAGCCGATGGGGCCGAGGCCCGCGGCCAGGATCATGTAGCCGATCTGCGACATCGTCGAACCGGCCAGCGCCTTCTTGATGTCGTCCTTCGCGCAACCGACGATCGCACCGAACAGCAGCGTGACCGCGCCGACGATGGTGACGACGAGTTGCGCGTCCGGCGCGGCGTTGAAGATCGCTCCGGAGCGGACGATCAGGTACACGCCCGCGGTGACCATCGTCGCGGCGTGGATCAGCGCGGAGACCGGCGTCGGGCCCTCCATCGCGTCCCCGAGCCAGGACTGGAGCGGCACCTGGGCGGACTTGCCGCACGCGGCGAGCAGCAGCATCAGGCCGATCGCGGTGAGGGTGCCCTCGGAGGTCTCCCCCACGCTGTCCAGCACCGGTCCGAAGGCGAAGGTGCCGAAGGTGGTGAACATCAGCATGATCGCGATGGACAGGCCGACGTCACCGACGCGGTTGACCAGGAACGCCTTCTTCGCGGCGGTCGCGGCGCTGGGCTTGTGCTGCCAGAAGCCGATGAGCAGGTAGGAGGCGAGACCGACGCCCTCCCAGCCGACGTACAGCAGCAGGTAGTTGTCGGCGAGGACGAGCAGCAGCATCGCCGCGAGGAACAGGTTCAGGTAGCCGAAGAAGCGGCGGCGCCGCTCGTCGTGCTCCATGTACCCGACCGAGTACAGGTGGATCAGCGAGCCGACGCCGGTGATCAGCAGCACGAACGTCATCGACAGCTGGTCGAGCCGGAAGGCGACGTCGGCCTGGAAGCCCTCGACGGGGATCCAGCTGAACAGGTGCTGTGTGAGCGTCCGTTCCTCGGCGCCCTTGCCGAGCAGGTCGCCGAAGAGGACGAGGCCGATCCCGAAGGAGACGGCCGCGAGGGCGGTGCCGAGCCAGTGGCCGACGGCGTCGAGCCGCCGGCCGCCGCACAGCAGGACGGCCGCTCCGAGCAGGGGCGCCGCGACCAGCAGCGCAATCAGGTTCTCCACGATTCTTCCGACCCCTTACAGCTTCATCAGGCTGGCGTCGTCGACCGAGGCCGAGTGGCGGGCGCGGAACACCGAGACGATGATCGCGAGTCCGACCACGACCTCCGCGGCGGCGACGACCATCGTGAAGAAGGCGATGATCTGGCCGTCGAGATTGCCGTGCATCCGGGAGAACGCGACGAACGCGAGGTTGCAGGCGTTGAGCATCAGCTCCACGCACATGAACAGCACGATCGCGTTCCGCCTGATCAGCACGCCGGTGGCGCCGATCGTGAACAGCAGGGCCGCGAGATAGAGGTAGTTGACCGGGTTCACTTCGATGCCTCCTCGGCCCGCTTGAAGGTCGCCGGTTCGATCGCGGTCCGCTCCAGGCGCTCTGCCGCGCGCTGTTCCAGCGCCCGCAGGTCGTTGAGCGCCTCCGTCGACACGTCCCGGATCTGGCCGCGCTCCCGGAGCGTCTTGCTGACCGTCAGCTCGGACGGGGTGCCGTCGGGGAGCAGACCGGCGATGTCCACGGCGTTGTGCCGGGCGTAGACGCCGGGGGCGGGCAGCGGCGGGAGGTGCTTGCCCTCGCGCACGCGCTCCTCGGCCAGCTCCCGCTGGGTCTTGGCGCGCTCGGTGCGCTCGCGGTGGGTGAGCACCATCGCGCCGACGGCCGCCGTGATCAGCAGGGCGCCGGTCAGCTCGAAGGCGAAGACGTACTTCGTGAAGATGAGGGACGCCAGCCCCTCCACGTTGCCGTTGGCGTTCGCCGTGGCGAGGCCGTTGAACTCGCTCAGGGAGGCGTTGCCGATGCCGCCGACGAGCAGGACGCCGAAGCCGAGCCCGCACACCAGGGCCACCCAGCGCTGGCCCTTGATGGTCTCCTTCAGGGAGTCCGCCGCGGTGACACCGACCAGCATCACCACGAACAGGAACAGCATCATGATCGCGCCGGTGTAGACGACGATCTGCACGATGCCCAGGAAGTAGGCGCCGTTGGCGAGGTAGAACACCGCCAGGATGATCATGGTCCCGGCGAGGCAGAGCGCGCTGTGCACGGCCTTCTTCATGAAGACGGTGGCCAGGGCGCCGAGCACGGCGACGGTGCCGAGGATCCAGAACTGGACCGCCTCCCCGGTGGAGGTGGAGTAGGCGGCGAGCTGCCCGGTCATCAGCCGATCACCTCCTGCGACGCCGGTTCGTCCGTGCCGGAGGTGGCGGCGGCTTCCTGCGGGGCCTCCCCCTTGGAGACGGCCGGCTGCGGGACCGTGCCGGGGGCGGCCTCGGTGACCAGGCCCCGGTAGTAGTCCTGCTCGTCCATGCCGGGGTAGATCGCGTGCGGGCTGTCGACCATGCCCTCCTCAAGGCCGGCGAGCAGCTGCTCCTTGGTGTAGATGAGGTTGGCGCGGCTGGAGTCGGCCAGCTCGAACTCGTTGGTCATCGTGAGCGCGCGCGTGGGGCATGCCTCGATGCACAGACCGCACAGGATGCAGCGGGCGTAGTTGATCTGGTAGACGCGGCCGTACCGCTCGCCCGGCGAGTAGCGCTCCTCGTCGGTGTTGTCCGCGCCCTCGACGTAGATCGCGTCGGCCGGGCACGCCCAGGCGCACAGCTCACAGCCCACGCACTTCTCCAGGCCGTCCGGATGGCGGTTGAGCTGGTGCCGTCCGTGGAACCGTGGGGCGGTGGTCTTCTCCTGTTCGGGGTACTGCTCGGTCAGCCGCTTCTTGAACATGGCCTTGAAGGTCACGCCGAAACCGGCCACGGGGTTCATGAACCCGGGCTTCGTCTGCCCGGCCTCCTGGGGCTCCTCAGCCATCGGACGCCTCCTTTCCATCCAGAGATCCGTCACTGGCAGTATCCGTCCCACCACTGACAATCAACTCGCGCTCGTGGCGGGGGCGGCGCCTGGGCACCGGCGGCAGCTCCTGCCCCGGCATGGGCGGCACGGGGAACCCGCCCGCCATCGGGTCGAAGCCGGGCGGTCCGGCGGGCTCCTCCCGCTCCGCCTTGCCGCGGTCGCGGAACATGTCCGCGACGAAGGACAGCAGCAGCAGGACGAGCACACCGCCGCCGACGTAGAGGGCGATGTCGGTGAAGTCGTAGTTCTCGTTCCGCAGGGTCCGCACGGTGGCGACCAGCATCAGCCAGACCAGGGAGACGGGGATGAGGACCTTCCAGCCGAGCTTCATGAGCTGGTCGTAGCGGACCCGGGGCAGGGAGCCGCGCAGCCAGATGAAGAAGAACAGCAGGAGCTGCACCTTGAGGACGAACCAGAGCATCGGCCACCAGCCGTGGTTCGCTCCCTCCCAGAAGGTGCTGACCGGCCAGGGCGCCCGCCAGCCGCCCAGGAAGAGCGTCGTGGCCACCGCCGACACCGTGATCATGTTCGCGTACTCGGCAAGCATGAACATCGCGAACTTGATGGACGAGTACTCGGTGTTGAAGCCGCCCACGAGGTCGCCCTCGGACTCCGGCATGTCGAACGGGGCGCGGTTGACCTCACCGACCATCGTCACGATGTAGATCAGGAAGGAGACCGGCAACAGGATCACGTACCAGCGGTCCTCCTGCGCCTCGACGATCGCCGAGGTCGACATCGTCCCCGAGTACAGGAAGACGGAGGCGAAGGCGGCGCCCATGGCGATCTCGTAGGAGATCATCTGCGCGCACGAGCGCAGGCCCCCCAGGAGCGGGTAGGTGGAGCCGGAGCTCCAGCCCGCCAGCACGATGCCGTAGATGCCGACCGAGGCGACCGCGAGGATGTAGAGCATCGCGATCGGCAGGTCCGTGAGCTGCATCGTGGTGCGCTGGCCGAAGATCGAGACCTCGTTCCCGGCCGGGCCGAAAGGGATCACCGCGATCGCCATGAAGGCCGGGACCGTCGCCACGATCGGCGCGAGGACGAAGACCACCTTGTCCGCACGGCGGACGATCAGGTCCTCCTTCAGCATGAGCTTGATGCCATCGGCGAGTGACTGGAGCATTCCCCAGGGGCCGTGCCGGTTGGGCCCGACGCGCAACTGCATCCAGGCGACGACCTTGCGCTCCCAGACGATGGCGAACAGCACGGACACCAAGACGAAGGCGAAGCAGAACACCGCCTTGGTGACGACGAGCCACCACGGATCGGTGCCGAACAGCGAGAGGTCCTCAGCAGCCAGGTACGGGCTCATGCCTCCACCTCCTTGAGGGCTTCGGCGGCGTCGGTCGCCGGGCCGATGCGGACGAGCGAGCCGGGCCGGGCGCCGGTGTCGGAGGCGACGCCCCCGCCGACGGAGTTCAGCGGCAGCCAGACCACACGGTCGGGCATCTCGGTGACCTCCAGCCGGAGTTCGACGGTCCCGGCGGGGCCGGTCACGGCGATCACGCCGCCGTCCTCGACGCCCGCCTCGACGGCCGTGGCGGCCGACACGCGCGCGTGCGCGGCGTGCCGGGTCCCGGCGAGCGCCTCGTCGCCCTCCTGGAGGACGCCCTGGTCGAGCAGCAGCCGGTGCCCGGCGAGAACCGCCTCGCCGACGGCCGGTCGCGGCAGCCCGCCCGCCGTCTCCAGCGGGTCGGTGGCCCGCGGCCCCTCCCAGGCGCCGAGCCGGTCCAGTTCGGCGCGCACGGTCCGCAGGTCCGGCAGGCCCAGGTGGACGTCCATGGCGTCGGCCAGCATCTGGAGCACCCGCGCGTCGGCGCTCAGCCTGCGCGGGGTGTGCTCGGGCTTGAGCGCAGCCTCGAAGAAGCGCGCCCTGCCCTCCCAGTTGAGGAAGGTGCCCGCCTTCTCGGCGACCGCGGCGACCGGCAGGACGACGTCCGCGAGTTCGGTCACCTCGCTGGGCCGCAGTTCGAGCGAGACCACGAACCCGGCCTCGGCGAGCGCCTCACGCGCGCGTGCCGGATCCGGCAGGTCCGCGACCTCCACCCCGGCCACCAGCAGGGCCTGCAGCTCGCCGGTGGCGGCGGCCTCGATGATCTGGCCGGTGTCGCGGCCGTAGCTGTGCGGCAGGTCCGCGACGCCCCAGACGGCGGCGACCTCCTCACGCGCGCGCGGGTCGGTCGCCGGGCGCCCGCCCGGCAGCAGCGACGGCAGCGCGCCCGCCTCGACGGCGCCGCGCTCCCCGGCCCGCCGCGGGATCCACACCAGCCGCGCACCGGTCGCGGACGCGGCCCGTACGGCGGCGGTGAGCCCGCCCTTCACGGCGGCCAGCCGCTCACCGACGGCGATCACCGCGCCCTCGGCGCGCAGCGCCTCCGCGGCGACCGCGCCGTCGTTCTCCAGGCCGACACCGCCCGCCAGCGCGTCCAGCCACTCGGCCTCCGTGCCCGGGGCGGCGGGGAGCAGCGTGCCGCCCGCCTTCTCAAGGCCCCGGGTGGCGTGCGTGGCCAGTGAGAACACCCGCTGCCCGTGCTTGCGCCACGCCTTGCGCAGCCGCAGGAAGACGCCGGGCGCCTCCTCCTCCGACTCGAAGCCGACCAGCAGCACGGCGGGCGCCTTCTCCAGCGCCGTGTACGTGACGCCCGTACCGTCGAGGTCGCGACCGCGGCCGGCGACGCGCGCGGCGAGGAAGTCGGCCTCCTCGGCGCTGTGCACGCGCGCGCGGAAGTCGATGTCGTTGGTGTCGAGCGCCACCCGCGCGAACTTGCTGTACGCGTAGGCGTCCTCGACGGTGAGGCGACCGCCGGTCAGCACTCCGGTGCGGCCCCGCGAGGCCAGCAGGCCCTGCGCGGCGATCTGCAGCGCGTCCGGCCAGGACGCCGCCTCCAGCTCACCCTCGGCGTTGCGCACCAACGGTGTCTCGAGGCGGTCCTTCTGCTGTGCGTACCGGAACGCGAAGCGTCCCTTGTCGCAGATCCACTCCTCGTTGACCTCGGGCTCGTTGGCGGCGAGCCGCCGCATCACCTTGCCGCGCCGGTGGTCGGTGCGGGTCGCGCAGCCGCCGGAGCAGTGCTCGCACACCGACGGCGAGGAGATCAGGTCGAAGGGGCGGGAGCGGAACCGGTACGCCGCCGAGGTGAGCGCGCCGACCGGGCAGATCTGGATGGTGTTGCCGGAGAAGTACGACTCGAACGGGTCGCCCTCGCCGGTGCCGACCTGCTGGAGCGCGCCCCGTTCCAGCAGCTCGATCATCGGGTCGCCCGCGACCTGGTTGGAGAACCGGGTGCAGCGGGCGCACAGCACGCACCGCTCCCGGTCGAGCAGCACCTGTGTGGAGATCGGCACGGGCTTGGCGAACGTGCGCTTCCTGCCGTCGAAGCGGGACTCGGCGTTGCCGTGCGACATCGCCTGGTTCTGCAGCGGGCACTCGCCGCCCTTGTCGCAGACGGGGCAGTCCAGCGGGTGGTTGATGAGCAGCAGCTCCATCACACCCTTCTGGGCCTTCTCCGCGACCGGCGAGCTGAGCTGGGTCTTGACGACCATGCCGTCGGTGCAGGTGATGGTGCAGGACGCCATCGGCTTGCGCTGGCCCTCGACCTCGACGATGCACTGGCGGCAGGCGCCCGCCGGCTCGAGGAGGGGGTGGTCGCAGAACCGGGGGATCTCGATGCCGAGCTGTTCGGCGGCCCGGATGACCAGGGTGCCCTTGGGCACGCTGACCTCGGCGCCGTCGATCGTCAGCGTCACGAGGTCTTCCGGCGGGCGGGCGGCCTCGCCCCCGCCGGAGGGAGCGCTGGTGGTCACTGTCATGCGTTCACCTCCGTACGGTGGTCGGCCCAGGCCGTCGACTTGGCCGGGTCGAAGGGGCAGCCACGGCCCGTGATGTGCTGCTCGTACTCCTCACGGAAGTACTTCAGCGAGGAGAAGATCGGCGCGGCGGCGCCGTCGCCGAGGGCGCAGAACGCCTTGCCGTTGATGTTGTCGGCGATGTCGTTCAGCTTGTCGAGGTCGGACATCTGACCCTTCCCGGCCTCGATGTCACGCATCAGCTGGACGAGCCAGTAGGTGCCCTCGCGGCAGGGTGTGCACTTGCCGCAGGACTCGTGGGCGTAGAACTCGGTCCAGCGCGTCACGGCGCGCACCACGCAGGTCGTCTCGTCGAAGCACTGGAGCGCCTTCGTGCCGAGCATGGAACCCGCGGCGCTCACCCCTTCGTAGTCGAGGGGGACGTCCAGGTGCTCGTCGGTGAACATCGGGGTCGAGGAGCCGCCGGGGGTCCAGAACTTCAGCCGGTGGCCCGGCCTCATGCCGCCGCCCATCTCCAGGAGCTGGCGCAGGGTGAGGCCGAGCGGCCCCTCGTACTGGCCGGGGTTGGCGACATGGCCGCTGAGCGAGTAGAGCGTGAAGCCCGGGGACTTCTCGCTGCCCATCGACCTGAACCATTCCTTGCCGTTCTTCATGATGGCGGGAACTGACGCGATCGACTCGACGTTATTCACCACAGTCGGGCACGCGTAGAGGCCCGCGACCGCAGGAAAGGGGGGACGGAGCCGCGGCTGCCCGCGGCGGCCTTCGAGCGAGTCGAGCAGTGCGGTCTCCTCACCGCAGATGTACGCGCCAGCGCCCGCGTGCACGGTGAGATCGAGATCGAGGCCGCTACCGAGGACGTTCTTGCCCAGGTAGCCGGCCGCATAGGCCTCGCTCACGGCCGTGTGCAACCGCCGCAGCACGGGGACCACTTCGCCACGCAGATAGATGAAGGCATGAGAAGACCGGATGGCATAACAGGCGATGACAATGCCCTCGATGAGGCTATGCGGGTTCGCGAAGAGGAGCGGGATGTCCTTGCACGTTCCGGGCTCTGATTCGTCGGCGTTGACAACTAGATAGTGCGGCTTTCCATCCCCCTGGGGAATGAACTGCCACTTCATTCCGGTGGGGAATCCCGCGCCGCCGCGCCCGCGCAGCCCGGAGTCCTTGACGTACGCGATCACGTCGTCGGGCGACATGGCCAGCGCCTTGCGGAGTCCCTCGTATCCCTCGTGCCTTCGGTACACGTCCAGCGTCCAGGACCTGTCCTCGTCCCAGAAGGCCGACAGCACGGGTGCGAGCAGCTTCTCGGGGCTGGTGTCTTTCAGCTCGGGTGCCAAGGTCATCACTCCCCCTCCTCGGCGACGGGCCCCGCCGGGTTGGAGGGGTCGGAGGCCGATGTGTCCTGCGGCGCGTCATGCGAACTGAGGTGCTCGGCGGGCGACGGCTCGTGCACCTTGTCCCGGGTCTCCTCGCGGGCTCCGGCGTCCCGCGGGTGTACGACCCGCGCGGGTGCCGCCTCGCCCTTGGCGATCTTGAGGCCGATCAGTGAGGCGGGTCCCGCGCTTCCGGTCGCCTCGGCGGCGCCGTCCCGCTCGTCGGGGAAGCCCGCCAGGATCCGGGCGGTCTCCTTGAAGGTGCACAGCGGCGCCCCGCGCGTGGGGGTGACCTCGCCTCCGGTGCGCAGGTCGTCCACGAGGCGCTTGGCGCTCTCCACGTCCTGGTTGTCGAAGAACTCCCAGTTGACCATCACGACGGGCGCGTAGTCACAGGCCGCGTTGCACTCGATGTGCTCCAGGGTGACCTTGCCGTCGTCGGTGGTCTCGCCGTTGCCGACGCCGAGGTGCTCCTGGAGCGCCTCGAAGATCGCGTCGCCGCCCATCACCGCGCACAGGGTGTTGGTGCACACCCCGACCTGGTAGTCGCCGCTCGGCCGGCGCCGGTACATCGTGTAGAAGGTGGCGACGGCGGTCACCTCGGCGGTGGTCAGGTCGAGCACGTCCGCGCAGAACTGCATCCCGGTGCGCGTGACGTGGCCCTCCTCCGACTGCACGAGGTGCAGCATCGGCAGGAGGGCGGACCGGGAGTCGGGGTAGCGGGCGATGATCTCGCGCGCGTCCCGCTCCAGCCGGGTGCGGACGTCGTCCGGGTAGCCGGGCGCGGGCAGTTGCGGCATGCCCAGGCTGACGCCCCGCTCCGAAGAAGAGGTGGTCACCGGTCGACGCCTCCCATCACGGGGTCGATGGAGGCCACGGCGACGATGACGTCGGCGACCTGGCCGCCCTCGCACATCGCCGCCATGGCCTGAAGGTTGGTGAAGGAGGGGTCACGGAAGTGGACCCGGTAGGGGCGGGTGCCGCCGTCGGAGACGGCGTGGACGCCGAGTTCGCCCTTGGGTGACTCGACCGCCGCGTACGCCTGTCCCGGCGGGACGCGGAAGCCCTCGGTCACCAGCTTGAAGTGGTGGATCAGGGCCTCCATGGAGGTGCCCATGATCTTCTTGATGTGGTCCAGGGAGTTGCCCAGTCCGTCCGGTCCCATGGCGAGCTGGGCGGGCCAGGCGATCTTCTTGTCGGGGACCATGACCGGCCCGGGCTCCAGCCGGTCCAGGCACTGCTCGACGATCCTGAGCGACTGGCGCATCTCCTCCAGGCGGATCAGGAAGCGGCCGTAGGCGTCGCAGGTGTCGGCGGTCGGGACCTCGAAGTCGAAGGTCTCGTACCCGCAGTACGGCTGGGTCTTGCGCAGGTCGTGCGGCAGGCCGGTGGAGCGCAGCATGGGCCCGGTGACCCCGAGGGCCATGCAGCCCGTCAGGTCGAGGTAGCCGACGTCCTGCATACGGGCCTTGAAGATGGGGTTCCCGGTGGCGAGCTTGTCGTACTCCGGGAGGTTCTTCTTCATCTTCTTCACGAACTCGCGGATGTGGTCCACCGCGCCGGGCGGCAGGTCCTGGGCGAGTCCGCCGGGCCGGATGTACGCGTGGTTCATCCGCAGGCCCGTGATCAGCTCGTAGATGTCGAGAATCATTTCACGATCACGGAATCCGTAGATCATGATCGTGGTGGCGCCGAGTTCCATGCCGCCGGTGGCGATGCACACCAGGTGCGAGGAGAGCCGGTTCAGCTCCATCAGGAGCACCCGGATGAGGGTGGCGCGGTCGGGGACCTGGTCCTCGATGCCGAGGAGTTTCTCGACGGCGAGGCAGTAGCCGGTCTCGTTGAAGAAGGACGTCAGGTAATCCATGCGCGTGACGAAGGTGGTGCCCTGCGTCCACGTGCGGTACTCGAGGTTCTTCTCGATGCCGGTGTGCAGATAGCCGATGCCGCAGCGGGCCTCGGTGACCGTCTCGCCGTCGATCTCCAGGATGAGGCGCAGCACTCCGTGGGTGGAGGGGTGCTGGGGTCCCATGTTGACGACGATGCGCTCGTCGTCGGCACGGGCCGCGGACTGGACGACCTCGTCCCAGTCGCCGCCGGTGACCGTGTAGACGGTGCCTTCGGTGGTCTCCCGGGGGGAGGCGTGGGAAGTGCTCATGAGTACGACCTCCGCTGGTCCGGAGCCGGGATCTGGGCGCCCTTGTACTCGACGGGGATGCCGCCGAGGGAGTAGTCCTTGCGCTGTGGGTGGCCCTGCCAGTCGTCCGGCATCATGATCCGCGTCAGGGCCGGGTGACCGTCGAAGACGATGCCGAAGAAGTCGTAGGTCTCGCGCTCGTGCCAGTCGTTCGTCGGGTAGACGGCGACCAGGGACGGGATGTGGGGATCGGCGTCCGGGGCGCTGACCTCCAGGCGGATCAGCCGGTTGTGGGTGATCGAGCGCAGGTGGTAGACGGCGTGCAGCTCGCGGCCCTTGTCGTGCGGGTAGTGGACGCCGCTGACGCCCGTGCACAGCTCGAAGCGGAGCGCGGGGTCGTCGCGCAGGGTGCGGGCGACGCGGACCAGGTGCTCGCGTTCCACGTGGAAGGTGAGTTCGCCGCGGTCGACGACCGTCTTCTCGAAGGCGTTGGCGGGCAGGAGTCCCTGTTCCTCCAGGGCGCCCTCCAGTTCGTCGGCGACCTCGTCGAACCAGCCGCCGTAGGGGCGGGCGGACGGTCCCGGGAGCCGTACCGAGCGGACCAGGCCGCCGTAGCCGGAGGTGTCGCCGCCGTTGTTGGCGCCGAACATGCCGCGCTGGACGCGGATCTCCTCGCCGCCCTGGCCGCGCTGGCCGGGGAGGTTGGATGCGCTGAGGTCCTTCTCCGGATTGGCCTCGCCGCTGTTGGCGTCGCTCATCGCAGCAGCCCCTTCATCTCGATCGTCGGCAGGGCCTTGAGCGCGGCCTCCTCCGCCTCGCGGGCCGCTTCCTCCGCGTTCACACCGAGCTTGGAGTGCTGGATCTTGTGATGGAGCTTGAGGATGGCGTCCATCAGCATCTCCGGGCGCGGCGGGCAGCCGGGGAGGTAGATGTCGACCGGGACGACGTGGTCGACGCCCTGGACGATGGCGTAGTTGTTGAACATGCCGCCCGAGGAGGCGCACACGCCCATGGAGATCACCCACTTGGGGTTCGGCATCTGGTCGTAGACCTGCCGCAGCACCGGCGCCATCTTCTGGCTGACCCGGCCCGCGACGATCATCAGGTCCGCCTGGCGGGGTGAGCCGCGGAAGACCTCCATGCCGAAGCGCGCGAGGTCGTACCGCCCGGCGCCGGTGGTCATCATCTCGATGGCACAACAGGCGAGGCCGAAGGTGGCCGGGAAGACCGACGACTTGCGCACCCAGCCCGCGGCCTGCTCGACGGTGGTCAGCAGGAATCCGCTCGGCAGCTTTTCTTCGAGTCCCATGACTTAGGCCCCTCAGTCCCATTCCAGGCCGCCGCGCCGCCACACATAGGCGTAGGCGACGAAGACGGTGAGCACGAACAGCAGCATCTCCACGAGCCCGAACACACCCAGGGCGTCGAAGGTGACGGCCCAGGGGTAGAGGAAGACGATCTCGATGTCGAAGACGATGAAGAGCATCGCCGTCAGGTAGTACTTGATGGGGAAACGCCCGCCGCCGGCCGGCGTGGGGGTTGGCTCGATACCGCATTCGTAGGCCTCGAGCCTGGCCCGGTTGTACCGCTTTGGACCGATCAGCGTGGCCATGACCACGGAGAAGATCGCAAAGCCTGCCCCGAGGGCTCCCAGTACGAGGATGGGCGCATACGCGTTCACCGCTCCTCGCTCCTCTCAGTCGGCACTGACTGCTGGCGGTTCACCGGACCCGCATCCGCCCCGTCAGTCCCACAAACCCCGCCCGTCCCGGCGAAGATCGAGAACATGTGAAGCAGGTCACAAGCCCAGTTGCCTCGCATCTTATGCCCGTGGGTCTGTGATCTGCGACACGGGGTATTACACAACCTTTGTGATCTCCACCACCTGACGAAGGATCATGAAGTCGGATGAGCGGTGATCTTCACACCCGAAGCATCTGAGTGATCACCAGAGGTGACATATTCGCAAGTCAGCGCAGCTCGGAGGGGGTGTCTCAATATCAAGATGGTTCCGCTACATGCAAATTGGAGATGGACGGGCGGCGCTGATAGTGGCCCGCGTTCACAACCCACGGGGGTCACGCGGAAGGGTGTGAACGCGTGCACGCGTTCACGAAGTCGGCACACTCCCGACGCACGCTCGACACGCGCGCGGGACGCGACCCCTCCGGTAACCGTTCCGTGACCTCCGCCACATTCGCGAGAGGCGGAGGAAAAGCGGGCTTGGCCAACGAACGCAACGAGTGGTAGGCAGCGGGCAATTAGGGCGTATCGACGAAAGCCCGTGATCACAGGCTTGATCACCTGCGTCCGCAATGTCCGTTACGGCGTCAATAAAGGGCGACACGCCCGACGTTCGAGGGGCCCTTTGAACAATTGTGGCGCAGACCACGTTTCTTGAAGGTATGGAGGAGCCCCTGATACCCGTTGGTCCCATGTCCCACACCGCTCACATACCCAGCCACCGGAAACCCCGCCGCAACGCGTCGTCGAAGATCGCGATGCGGGCCGGAGTTGCCGGTGGCATCCTCAGCACCGTGGCAGTGGCCAGCGCGTCGGCCGCGGCGAGCGCCGCCGAGCCGGTCACGCAGACCCTGGAACTGCCCGTCCTGACGGCTGACCTGGCCGCTCAGGTCGCGGAGTCCGCGGACGCCACCCAACTGGCGGCCGCGAACTACGAGCTGGAGGCCGAGCGTGACGCGGCCGCCGCGCGGGCCGCGAAGGAGGCCAAGGCCGACCTCGCCGAGGCGAAGCGCAAGGCCGAGGCCAAGAAGAAGGCCGCTGAGGCCGCCCGCAAGGCCGCCGCGGAGCGCGCCGCCCGTGACGCCGAGCGCGTCACCCTCACGGCCAGCACCGACACCGGCACCACCGTCACCGCGCCCGCCAGCGGCAGCGTGGCGACGGTCATCGCCTTCCTCAAGGCACAGGTGGGCGACGCCTACGTCATGGGCGCCACCGGCCCCAACGCCTGGGACTGCTCCGCCCTCGTCCAGGCCGCCTTCCGCCAGGTCGGCGTGGACCTCCCCCGGGTCTCCCAGGACCAGTCGATGGCCGGCACCGAGGTCTCCCTCTCCGGCCTCCAGGTCGGGGACATCCTGTACTGGGGCGGCAAGGGCTCCGCGTACCACACGGGTGTCTACATCGGTAACGGCCAGTACCTGGACGCGGCCAACCCCTCCAAGGGCGTCGTCATCCAGGACCTCTCCGGCTACCCGGCGTCGGGCGCGGTCCGGGTGCTCTGACCCGGGACACACACGGCACCGGACGCGTGCCGACGCGCCACCAGGCGCCACAGGCAGGGGCCGCAGCCGCTCGGGGGCAGCGGCCCCTCCGCCGTACCGCCGGTTGCGCCCTGCCGGTCGGCCCCCGCACTCTCTTGCCCGACGGTCCCGCCACGGTGGCGGGACCGCGGGAGAGAGAAGGAGGGGCAGCGATGCCCAGCGTCTTCCTGCAGGGACGGCCCGTCGAGTCCTACCCGCCGCTGGCGCCCGAGGCCCGGCGCGGTTCGGTGCGGCGGATCACCGAGGTCGGTGATCAGGTGCTGCACAAGCCCTGCCGGGACGTCACGGAGTTCGGTCCCGACCTCGCCGCGCTCATCGACGACATGTTCCTGACGATGTACATCGCCGAGGGCGCCGGACTGGCGGCGAATCAGGTGGGCGTCGCCCTGCGGCTGTTCGTCTACGACTGCCCGGACGACGACGGTGTCCGACATGTCGGGCACATCGTCAACCCGGTGCTCGATCCGCTGGACCCGGCCGGGCGGCGGCTGGTCGACGACAGCGAGGGCTGTCTGTCGGTGCCGGGCGCGATCATGGCGGTGCCGCGTCCGGACCGGGCCGTCGTCCGCGGGTACGACAGGGACGGCGCCCCGCTCGTCATCGAGGGCACCGGGTACTTCGCGCGGTGCCTCGCCCACGAGACCGACCACGTGGACGGTCAGGTGTACCTGGACCGGCTCTCCGCGCGGGAGCGGAAGCTGGCCCTGCGGCAGGTCGCGGACCGGCGGGACGAGGTGTTCGCCCGCCGGGCCGCCAACGTCGAGGCGCTCAGCGCGTAGGAGCCCCGCTCACGCCTTCGGGGCCACCTTGCTCAGGCCGTTGATGATGCGGTCCATCGCGTCGCCGCCCGTGGGGTCCGTCAGGTTGGCGAGCAGCTTCAGGGTGAACCTCATCAGCATCGGGTGGGTCAGACCGCGCTGGGCGGCGATCTGCATGACCTTCGGGTTGCCGATGAGCTTCACGAAGGCGCGGCCGAGGGTGTAGTAGCCGCCGTAGGTGTCCTTGAGCACGCGCGGGTAGCGCTGGAGCGCGGCCTCCCGCTGGGCCGGAGTCGCCCGCGCGTGCGCCTGGACGATGACGTCGGCGGCGAGCTGGCCGGACTCCATGGCGTACGCGATGCCCTCGCCGTTGAAGGGGTTCACGAGCCCGCCCGCGTCGCCGACGAGGAGCAGCCCGCGCGTGTAGTGCGGCTGGCGGTTGAAGGCCATCGGGAGGGCGGCGCCGCGGATCGGGCAGGTCATGTTGTCCGGGGTGTAGCCCCACTCCTCCGGCATGGACGCGCACCACGCCTTCAGCACCTCGCGCCAGTCCAGCTCCTTGAAGGAGTCGGAGGTGTTCAGGACGCCCAGGCCGACGTTGGACGTGCCGTCGCCCATGCCGAAGATCCAGCCGTAGCCGGGCAGGAGGCGGTCCTGGGGGCCGCGGCGGTCCCAGAGTTCCAGCCAGGACTCCAGGTAGTCGTCCTCGTGGCGCGGGGACGTGAAGTACGTGCGGACCGCGACGCCCATCGGGCGGTCCTCGCGGCGGTGCAGGCCCATCGCCAGCGAGAGGCGGGTGGAGTTGCCGTCCGCGGCGATGACGAGGGGCGCGTGGAAGGTGACCTCGCGCTTCTCCTCGCCCATCTTGGCGTGCACGCCGGTGATACGGCCGGTGCGGTCGTCGACGATCGGGGCGCCGACGTTGCAGCGCTCGTGCAGCCGGGCGCCCGCCTTCTGGGCCTGCCGGGCGAGCTGCTCGTCGAAGTCGTCGCGCTTGCGGACGAGGCCGTAGTCGGGGAAGGAGGCGAGATCCGGCCAGTCCAGCTGGAGGCGGACGCCGCCGCCGATGATGCGCAGGCCCTTGTTGCGCAGCCAGCCCGCCTCCTCCGAGATGTCGATGCCCATCGCCACGAGCTGCTTGACCGCGCGCGGGGTGAGACCGTCGCCGCAGACCTTCTCCCGGGGGAACTCGGTCTTCTCCAGCAGCAGTACGTTCAGTCCCGCCTTGGCCAAGTGGTAGGCCGTCGTGGATCCAGCCGGGCCCGCGCCCACGACGATCACATCGGCGGTGTTGTCCGTCAGAGACTCGGCCACGGCGGGATCTCCCCAAGTTCGAAATCTGAGTGCCGACCGGCACTGGACATGGGCAGTCTATTCAGCAGAATTGATCAACCGGCTGAAGGGCTGCCCTCGTGAACCGAACCCTCCCTGTAGTGCGGCTGCGCGTTCCCACCGACGAGGACGCCGTCGCCTGGCACCGGGTGTTCGACCACCCGGACGTCATGGAGTTCCACGGCGGCCGGTCCGCGGAACTGTCCGTCTACGAGGAGCTGACCGCGCGCCAGCGCCGCCATGACGCGGAGCACGGGTTCTGCCTGTGGACCATGCTGGACGAGCAGGACCGGGTCGTCGGCTTCACCGGCGCCCAACCCTGGCCGTGGGAGTGGGGCCCAAAGGGGGAGATCGAGATCGGCTGGCGGCTCGGGCGGGAGCACTGGGGCAAGGGTACGTCGCCGCCGCGGCCCGGGAGACGCTGGAACGGGTGCGGGCGGCGGGGGTGTCGGAGGTCGTGGCGATGGTCAACGCCCGCAACGCGCGGTCGATAGCGGTCACGCGGCGGCTGGGTATGCGGCTCGCCGAGACGTTCATGACGCCGAGCAGTCAGCAGCAGGGGCACTGCTATCGGCTCGCGTTGTGACGGACGGTAGTCGTCGGCTACGGAACGACACCTGCGCGTGCCGGGGGTGGATAGCGCGACCCGGCCCCACGGGGCGGCCCGGCCCCACGGGGCGGCCCGGCGCCACGGGGTGCCGCTCCTTGGGCCGGGAGCCGCCCCAACGGCACGGCTGCCCGCGGATGAGCGGATGAGCGGACCCGCTACTTCGACGGCTGGGTCTTGAAGCCTCGGTGCAGGGCCACCACGCCACCCGACAGGTTGCGCCAGGCCACGCTCGACCACCCCGCCCCGCGTAGGCGGTCCGCGAGGGAGGGCTGGTCGGGCCAGGCTCGGATGGACTCGGCCAGGTAGACGTACGCGTCGGGGTTGGAGGAGACCGCGCGGGCGACCGGGGGCAGGGCGCGCATCAGGTACTCGGTGTAGACCGTGCGGAAGGGCGCCCACGTCGGGTGGGAGAACTCGCAGATGACCACGCGCCCCCCGGGCCGGGTCACCCGGTACATCTCGCGCAGCGCGGCGTCCGTGTCCTGGACGTTGCGCAACCCGAAGGAGATCGTCACCGCGTCGAAGGTGTCGTCCCGGAACGGCAGTCGCGTCGCGTCACCCGCGGTGAACGGCATCCACGGCTGGCGCCGCTTGCCGACCTGGAGCATCCCGAGGGAGAAGTCGCAGGGCACGACGTACGCGCCCGCGCGGGTGAACGGCAGGGAGGAGGTCCCCGTACCCGCCGCGAGGTCGAGGACCTTCTGCGCGGGCCGGGCGTCGACCGCCCGCGCGACCTCCTTGCGCCATCGCCGGTCCTGGCCGAGGGACAGCACGTCGTTGGTCAGGTCGTACCGTTCCGCGACGTCGTCGAACATCGAGGCGACTTCGTGCGGCTGCTTTTCCAGGGATGCGCGGGTCACGGAGCCATTCTTGCAGCAGGGGTCACGGCCGGACCGCCCGGGAGGAGGCGCGGCGGTTTCCGCGCCGCCACGTCCTCCACCCACCCGCACAGCAGCACGAACGCCCCGATCAGCACCCACGCCACGCCGAACACGAACCACTGGCTCCCCAGCGGCAGATGAACCTCGAAGGCGGGGACCTCCCAGAACCGGTCGGACCACGCCTTGGCGTACCTCAGCAGGGTCACGAACCCCGCCGACCAGGAGGCCTGCGCGAGCGGGTCGTCGTCGAGGTCGTAGCCGCCGTACTCGGCCTGGTGGGCCAGCGCGTACCAGCCGCCGTAGCCGAGCGCGGTGGGCGGAGCCGACGAGCCAGCGGCACAGGTACGTCGCCAGGTCCCACAGGCCGGTGCCGAGGCGGTCGTCCGGCGGCTGCCCGGCGAAGGTGAGGACCAGCGCCGGCACGAGGGAGAGGCCGAGCACCGCGACCGGGGCCCGCCGGAACGGCCACAGCGGCGGTGGGGAGAGGAGGACGAACCAGAGGTAGCCATCGGCGACTCGGCCGTGGCGTCCCGGAGAACCGGCACGGAGCCCGCCGTACGCTCACCGCCGCCGGTGCACCAACCGCCCCGCGCACACCGTGGCGACGGCCTCCCCCACCCCGTACTCCCCGGCGAAGACGGCGAGATCGGCGCGCCCGCCCGCGTCGAGCGGACCGGGAGACGCGTTCCCGGCCACCACCCGCACGTCGTTCCGCTCGGCCGCCCCGCGCAGCTCGGCCGTGTCCGCGTACGCGGCGAGGACCGCCGTGGCCCCCCGTTTCAGCACCGCGTGCACCCGCTCGCGCGGCGAGGGCGCGTCCGGCAGCGGACCGTCGTGGACGAGGCCGGGCCCGAGGACGCCGGGCCACCGCCGCACCCGCGCGCCCGGGAACCGCGCGGTCAGCTCGGTGAGCGTCCCGACGGCGGCGATCCGCGCCCCGTCGACGGCGACGGCGCCGTCCTTCAGACCCCCGGCACCGCCCGACAGCTCCCCGGAACCGCCGACCACCAGGTCGGCGGCGTGGATGGTCAGCACCTGGTCAGTTGGAAGCCAGCAGCTTCAGCTCGGGATGGGCGGTGCCGCCCTCGATGGCGGTGGAGGAGATGTGGGACATCACGCGCCCGTCGACGGGGTCGTCGGCCGGGTCCTCGTGGACGTGCAGGTGCTCGTAGGTCGTGGACCGCTGGGCGGGCACCCGGTCGGCGCCGCGGATCATCTCGATCATCTCCATCAGGTTGGAGCGGTGCTTGGCACCGGCCGCGGAGACGACGTTCTCCTCCAGCATGATCGAACCGAGGTCGTCGGCGCCGTAGTGCAGGGTGAGCTGGCCCGCGTCCTTGCCGGTGGTGAGCCAGGAGCCCTGGATGTGGGCGACGTTGTCGAAGAAGAGCCGGGCGACGGCGATCATCCGCAGGTACTCGAAGATGGTGGCCTGGGTACGGCCCTTCAGGTGGTTGTTCTGCGGCTGGTACAGGTACGGGATGAAGGCGCGGAAGCCGCCGGTCCGGTCCTGTACGTCGCGGATCATCCGCAGGTGCTCGATGCGCTCGGCGTTGGTCTCGCCGGTCCCCATCAGCATGGTGGACGTCGACTCGACCCCGAGGTCGTGCGCCGTCTCCATGATCTCCAGCCAGCGCTCGCCGCTCTCCTTCAGCGGGGCGATGGCCTTGCGGGGCCGCTCCGGCAGCAGTTCGGCACCGGCACCGGCGAAGGAGTCGAGCCCGGCGGCGTGGATGCGCCGGATCGCCTCCTCGACGCCCACCTTGGAGATCCGGGCCATGTGCTCGACCTCGGAGGCGCCCAGCGAGTGGATCACGAGCTGCGGGAACTCCGCCTTGATCGCGGCGAAGTGCTTCTCGTAGTACTCGACTCCGTAGTCCGGGTGGTGGCCGCCCTGGAACATGATCTGCGTGCCGCCGAGTTCGACGGTCTCCGCGCACCGGCGCAGGATGTCGTCGAGGTCGCGGGTCCAGCCCTTCGCGGTGTCCTTCGGCGGCGCGTAGAAGGCGCAGAACTTGCACGCCGTGACGCACACGTTCGTGTAGTTGATGTTCCGCTCGATGATGTAGGTCGCGATGTGCTCCACGCCCGCGTACCGCTGGCGGCGCGCGGCGTCGGCGGCGGCGCCCAGCGCGTGCAGCGGGGCGTCGCGGTAGAGCGCGAGCGCCTCCTCGGGCGTGATCCGCCCACCGGCCGCGGCACGGTCGAGCACAGACTGGAGGTCGGCCTTCTCGGTCACCGAAGCGTCCCTTTCGTCAAGGGTTGTGGACAGACCGGCCCAGCCTACGCCAGCCGGTTCCGGCGCCCGCCTACTCCCCCACCCTGGACATCCTGGCCTCCGGCTGGCCCGAGTCCGAGCTGTCCGACTCGTACCGCAGGTCGTCGCCGACCGGGGTGAGCGTCACGGTGTGCGGGGCCTGGCTGCACACGGAACGGTTCCCCTCGGCCCCGACGGCACGCGCCACCAGCCGCTCGCCGTCCACCTGCTTCAACGTCAGTACGTCGGTGCAGACGCCGCCGACCGGATCGGTGTTCCGCACCCGGCCGACCTCCTCGCCCACCTCGGCCTGCCGCACGGTGACCCGGAAGGTGCCCATGGGCAGCGTGCCGCCGAGGGCGGTGCCCGCGCCCTCCCAGGTGCCGAGGTAGCGGTCGGGCACCTCGGCCGCGCCGCCGCCCGACCCCGCGGGGGCGCTCTCGCTCGCCGTCGGGGGCCCGGTGCCCGTGGGCGGCCCGCTGTCGGCCGTGTCCTGGCTGCCGCCGCCCGGCAGCAGGTCGAACACGAACACCGACCCGACCGTCACGGCCGCCACCGCCCCCGCCACCGCGAGCGCGACCGTGCAGCTCAGTCGCCGTCCCCGTCCGCCGGCGCCGGGCGCGGCGGACGCCGACACGGTGACCGCGAGCTTGCCGGGCCGGTCGGCGGGCGCGGCACCGGGCCCCGTGGGAGGGGAGCCGGGCGGCGGTGCCGGCGCGTAGGCGGGCGGATACCCCGTGGGCATCACCGGCGGAGGCCCGAACTGCCCCTGCCCGACACTCCCGTCCGTCGTCACCCCCACGGCCGGACTGCTGAACCCCACCGGCCCGGAAGCGGACGCCCCGTCCCCGGCGGGCACCCCACCCCCGGCGGACCCGCCGTCCACGGCCGCCGCGGCCTCCAGGTTCAGCAGCTGTACGGCGCTCCGGCTGACCTGCTCGACCAGCGCCCCCGGCAGCCACCCGCCGCCGACCAGCCGGGCGGCGCCCTCGGGAGCGAGCCGCGCGGCGATGTCGCGGGGCGTGGGACGGGCGGCCGGGTCCTTCGCCAGGCAGGCGGCGGCCAGTTCCCGCACCTCCCCGCTCAGGGCGCCCAGTTCGGGCTCCTCGTGGACGACCTTGTAGAGCAGGGCGGCGGAGGAGTCCCCGGGGAAGGGCGGCGCGCCGGTCGCGGCGTAGGCCAGGACGGCGCCCAGGGAGAAGACGTCCGCGGCGCCCGTGACGCCCTTGCCGAGGATCTGCTCGGGCGACATGTAGCCGGGCGAGCCGACTGAGACGCCGGTGGAGGTGAGGGAGGCGGTGCCGTCGGTGGCGCGGGCGATGCCGAAGTCGATCAGGAGGGGGCCGTCGAGGGTGAGCAGGACGTTGGACGGCTTCACGTCCCGGTGGACGAGCCCCAGGTCGTGCACGGCCACCAGCGCCTCGGCGAGGCCCGCGCCCAGCGCCCGCACCGAGGCGGCGGGCAGCGGACCGCCGTCGGTGACCGCGGCGGTGAGGGAGGGTCCGGCGGCGTAGGCCGTGGCGATCCACGGCACCGGCGCCTCCGGGTCGGCGTCCAGGACCGGCGCGGTCCAGGCGCCGCCGACCCGCCGCGCCGCCTCTGCCTCCCGCCGGAAGCGGGCGCGGAACTCCTCGTCGAGCGCGAAGTGCGGGTGCACGATCTTGACGGCGACGGTCCGGCCGCCCGCGCTGCGGCCCAGGTAGACGCGTCCCATCCCTCCGGAGCCGAGTCGGCCGAGCAGCCGGTAGGGCCCCACGGTGGTGGGCTCGTCGGCACCGAGCGGTTGCATGACCGCCCCCTTCCCCCGGATGTTCCCCCGTTTTCCCCGCACTGCCCGGAAGGGTATAAGCCCCGCCCCGGGCTGGCGCCCTCCGCTACGGCCGCAGCAGCTCCACCGCCACGTCCGCCGGGAAGCCGGTCGTCGGCCCCACCCGGCGGGCGAACTCCGCGACGGCCGCGAGCTGCGGGGCGCCGAAGCGGAAGTCGAGGGTGGTGAAGTAGCGGGCGAGGACCTCCTCGTCGAACTCCTCCCAGCGGGCGGCGTGTTCGGCGACCTTGTCGACCTCTTCGAGGGAGAGGTTGCGGGAGGCGAGGAACGCCTCGTGGACCTGGCGGGTGATGACCGGCTCCCGCTCCAGGTAGTCGCGCCGCGCCGCCCAGACCGCGAAGACGAACGGCAGCCCGGTCCACTCCTTCCACAGCGCCCCCAGGTCGTACACGTCGAGCCCGAAGCGGGGCCCGTCGACCAGGTTGGCGCGCAGGGCGGCGTCGCCGATGAGGACGGCGGCGTCGGCCTCCTGCATCATCAGGCTGAGGTCGGGCGGGCAGGTGTAGTAGTCGGGCTGGACGCCGAACCGTTCCGCCAGCAGCAGCTGGGCGAGCCGGACCGAGGTGCGCGAGGTGGAGCCGAGGGCGACCCGGGCGCCGTCGAGGCGGTCCAGCGGGACCTGCGAGACGATCACGCAGGACATCACCGGCCCGTCGCAGCCGACGGCGATGTCGGGGAAGGCGACCAGCTCGTCCGCGTGGCGGAGGAACTCGACGAGGGTGACGGGCCCGATGTCGAGGTCTCCCCGCACCAGTCCCTCGCTGAGCTTCTCCGGGGTGTCCTTCGTCAGCTCGAAGTCGAGGAGCGTGCCCGTTCTGGCGAGCCCCCAGTACAGGGGCAGACAGTTCAGGAACTGGATGTGACCGACGCGCGGCCGGGTGCGAGAAATGTCCACATCGGGAGGCTAGCGCCTGCCCGGCGCGCCAGGCCGGCCTGCCCCACGTTGCCCGTCGACGCCCTCGGTCTGGCACGCCGGGGAGGCGCTGACCCTGTGCGGTAGGGTGCACCCTCCCGGGTCGGCGGGGGCTGCGGGGGCTGCGGGGGCTGCGGGGGCTGCGGGGGCAGATGATCGCCACGTCAGCATCACACGCCTCCGTTCAAACATCCGGGTGACGTGATCTTGCCCTCTATTGCATTCCCGTGCGCGCGTGCTAGGCTCGCCGCAAGTTGCAGTTTGGTTTCCCTTGCAGTACAGAGCCTGCGGAGCATGTGACCGCAGGCTCTAGTCGTTCCTAGACGGATGCAGTTGTGCAGAATGCAAATATCTTCACACTTGCTGGTTCTGGAGCAGGGCAACCCTTTGGGCCCAAGGAGGGCTTATGGCTACCGGAACCGTGAAGTGGTTCAACGCCGAAAAGGGCTTTGGTTTCATCGCCCAGGAAGGCGGCGGCCCCGACGTCTTCGTCCACTACTCCGCGATCAACGCGACCGGCTTCCGGTCCCTTGAGGAGAACCAGCAGGTGTCCTTCGACGTCACCCAGGGCCCGAAGGGCCCGCAGGCGGAGAACGTCACCCCGGTCTGATCGATCCTCCGATCCGGGAACGAGTGCAGTACCCAAGGAGCCCCGCGCCGTCCAGTACGGCGACGGGGCTCCTGCCCTTTTCGGCCAGCCGCCGAAAAGGAATTCCCCCGGGCTCACACATGCTGCATGATCAGCACAAAAGCCGTACCGGGTACCAGCGCCTCATACGAATGGGCCACATCCCCCCGGTAACTCAGGTAATCTCCCGGACCCAACTCGACCTCTTCACCGCGCGGACCGGCCTTCAGCCGACCGGCGCCGACCACGAGGTGTTCCACCGACCCCGGAATATGCGGCTCGGACTCGCGCGCCGCGCCGGGTTCCGCCCGTAGCCGGTAGATGTCCCGGCGGGCGCCGGGCGGGCTCGCGGAGAGCAGCGTGGCGACGTAGTTCGCCTGCTCGGAGGCGACGGACAGCCCCTCCCCCGCCCTGATCACCCGCACGGCGGGCGCGGGCGGCTCCACGAGCGCGCTGAACGGCACCCCGAGCGCGACCCCGAGCGCCCACAGGGTCTCCACGCTCGGGTTCCCGGCCCCCGCCTCCAGCTGCGACAGCGTGGACTTGGCGATCCCGGCGCGCTTGGCCAGCTCGGAGAGCGAGAGGCCCGCGCGGGTGCGTTCGCGCCGCAGTGAGGCCGCGATCCACTCCAGGGGAAGGCGCGAGGGCGGCGCCGAGGCCCCGCCCGTGCCGTCGCCGGTACCGCCAGCCATAGCCATCGTTCGCTGCACCATCCCATTCGTTCGCCTTGACGAACGCCGTCGCTCGCGTTCATTCTGTGAAACATGCGTTCGCTACTCCGAACACCCTCGGTCGTCCCCATGATGGCACCCCTCGTCCGTGACGCCTCCCTGGTCTGGCTGGCGAGCGGGGTCGTGGGCGTGTCCTTCGGGGCGATCGCCGTGACCGGCGGGCTGCCGGTATGGGTGCCGGTGGTGATGTCGCTGGTCGTCTACGCGGGCTCGGCCCAGTTCAGCGCGGTCGGTGTGCTGCTGGCCGGGGGCGGTCCGCTCGCCGCGGCGGCCACCGGGCTGCTGCTGAACACCCGCACGGCCGCCTTCAGCCTCGCCGTCGCCGACACCCTGGGGTCGGGACGGCTCGCCCGGCTCCTCGGCGCGCACCTGGTCACCGACGAGACGGTGGCCTTCGCCCTGGCCCAGCCGGACCCGGCCCGGCGCCGGGCCGCCTTCTGGATCTCCGGGCTCGGACTGTTCGCGGTGTGGAACGCGGGCGTCCTGGTCGGCGCGCTGGCGGGCAGCGCGCTCGGGGACACCGGCCGCTACGGCCTGGACGCCGCCTTCCCCGCCGTCCTCGTGGCCCTGGTCCTGCCCGCCCTCCGCGAGGACCGGGCCGTACGCCGGGCCGCCCTGCCCGGCGCGGCGCTCGCGCTGGCCGTGACCCCGGCGGTTCCCGCGGGGGTGCCGGTGCTGCTGGCCCTGGCCGGGCTGGCACCGTACGCGCGACGGGAGCGGGCGGCGTGAGCGCGACGGTCGCGGTGATCCTGGCGCTGGCGGTCGGGACGTACGCCTTCCGGCTGGTGGGTCCGGTGCTGCACGGGCGCGTGGTCCTGCCGGTGCGGGTACGGGAGCTGCTGTCCGCCGGCGCGGTGGTGCTGCTGGTGGCGCTGCTGGCGACGGGCGCGCTGACCGAGGGCGGCGGCTTCGCCGGGTGGGCGCGTCCGGCGGGGGTGCTGGCGGGGGGCGTACTGGCGTGGCGCCGGGCGCCGTTCGCGGTGGTCGTCCTCGGCGCGGCGGGGGCGACGGCGGTACTGCGGGCGCTGGGCGTGGAGTAGCGGGGCCGCTGTCAGTGGCAGCGACTACGGTGCCCCCGTGACCACCGACTCCACGACCCCCGACGCCCCCACCGAGACCAGCACCCGCGCCTTCTACGACGCCATCGCCGAGGACTACGCCGACCAGTTCCGCGACGGCCTGGCCGCGCGGCCGGTGGACCGGGCGCTGCTGTCCGCCTTCGCCGAGTTCGTGGGCGTCGGCGCGGGACCGGTGGCCGACCTGGGCTGCGGGCCCGGCTGGGTCACGGCGTACCTGGCCGACCTGGGGCTGCCGGTGTCCGGGCTCGACCTGTCGGCGTCGATGGTGGCGACAGCCCGGCGCGCCTACCCGCACCTGCGCTTCGAACAGGGGTCGATGCGGGCGCTGGACCTGCCGGACGGCCACCTGGCGGGGGTGGTGTCGTACTACTCCTCCATCCACACCCCGGTGGACGAACTGCCGGAGCTGTTCGCGGAGTTCCACCGCGTGCTGGCCCCCGGCGGGCACCTCTTCCTCGCCTTCCAGGTCGGCGACGAGCCCCGCCGTCTCGACCGCCCCTACGGCCACCCGGTCACCCTGGACTTCCTGCGCCGCCGCCCGGAACGGATGGCGGAGCTGCTGACCGCGGCCGGGTTCACGCTCCGGACGCGGGCGGTGCGGGAGCCGGAGGAGGCGTTCGCGGAGACGACCCCCCACGCGTTCCTGATCGCCCGGAAGACGGACTCCGGCCCGGCAGGCGCCCCCTAACTCCCGTACATCGCCTCCACCTCCCGCGTGAAGTCGCGCAGGATCGCCTCGCGTCGGAGCTTCATCGACGGTGTCAGGTGGCCCGCCGTCTCCGTGAAGTCGTGGGGGAGGATCGTGAAGCGGCGGATGGACTCGGGGCGGGAGACCATCTTGTTGGCCTCGTCGACGGAGCGCTGGAGGACGGCGCGCAGTTCCTCGTCCCGGGCGAGGTCCTCGGGTGGGGCCGGGGGGCGGCCGTTCATCTGGCGCCAGTGGTTGGCGCCGTCGACGTCGAGGGTGATGAGGGCGGTGACGTAGGGGCGGCGGTCGCCGAGGACCAGGCACTGGGAGATCAGGGGGTGGCTGCGGAGCCGGTTCTCCAGCGGGGCCGGGGCGACGTTCTTGCCGCCCGCGGTGATGAGGATCTCCTTCTTCCGCCCGGTGATGGTGAGGTAGCCCTCGTCGTCGAGGCGGCCGATGTCGCCGGTCGGGAACCAGCCGTCGGGGGCGGCCGGGACGACGCCGCCCGCGTGCGGGTCCCAGTAGCCGCGGAACACCTGGCCGCCGGAGAGCAGGATCTCCCCGTCGGCGGCGATGCGGACGCGGGTGCCGGGCAGCGGCCAGCCGACCGTGCCGAGCCGAGGTCTGAGGGGCGGGGTGACCGTCGCGGCGCCGGTGCACTCGGTGAGGCCGTACCCCTCGTAGATCTCCATGCCCGCGCCCGCGTAGAAGGCCGCCAGGTCCCGGCCCAGCGGTGAGCCGCCGCAGATCAGATAGCGGACCCGGCCGCCGAGGGCGCCCCGGATGCGGCGGTAGACCAGCGGGTCGTAGAGGGCACGGGCCGCCTTCAGACCGGCGCCGGGGCCGGGACCCGTGCCCTGTTTGCGGGCCTCCACCGCCTCGCCGTGGCGGCGGGCCACCTTGGCGGCGCGTGCGAAGGCGCCGGCCTTGCCGCCGCGTTCGGCGGTGGCGCGGGCGCTGTTGTAGACCTTCTCCAGCATGTACGGGATGGCCAGCAGGAACGTCGGCCGGAACGCGGCGAGGTCGGCGATCAGGTCCTCCGCCTTCATGCTGGGCGTGTGCCCGAGCCGGACCCGGGCGCGGACGCAGGCCACGGCCACCATCCGCCCGAAGACGTGGGAGAGGGGGAGGAAGAGCAGGGTGGACGGCTCGGCGGTGGTGCGGGCCCGGAAGACCGGGTAGAGGAGTTCGATCGCGTTGTCGACCTCGGCCAGGAAGTTGCCGTGCGTCAGCGCGCACCCCTTGGGGCGGCCGGTCGTCCCCGAGGTGTAGACGAGCGTGGCGAGCGTGTCCGGGCCGAGCACCCCGCGCCGTACGTCGACCTCCTGGTCCGGCACCGGCCCGCCCAGCTCCGTGAGCCGCCGCACGTGCCCCTTCTCGATGACCCACAGGTGCCGCAGGTCGGGCAGGTGGCCCAGTTCGGGGCCGAGAGCCGCCGCCTGGCCGGCGGTCTCGGTGACCAGGGCGACCGCGCCCGCGTCCTGGAGGATCCACCGGACCTGGAAGACGGACGAGGTCGGGTAGACGGGGACCGTCACCAGTCCGGCGGCCCAGGCGGCGAAGTCGAGCAGCGTCCACTCGTACGACGTCCGTGCCATCACCGCGATCCGGTCGCCCGGTGTCAGCCCCTCCGCTATCAGCCCCTTGGCCAGGTCGAGCACCTCGCGCGCGAACTCCGCCGCCGTCAGGTCCGACCAACTCCCCTGCCGGTCACGGCGGCTGACGACCCGATGGTCCGGCGCCACGGCCGCGTTCTCGAACGGCAGGTCGGCCAGCGAGCCGTGCGACACGGGCGGCACCAGCGGGGGTACGGCCACCTCGCGTACCTCGCCGTCCAGCCGCCGGATCTCCGGCTCCACCAGGACCGGGCCGCCGTCGGGGTCGTAGTCCAGCTCCGGCGACGGACCGGTGGGGTCGGACGGCACGGGCGAGGAGGACGAGTACGAGAGGGGCATGGCGACTCCAGGGGCCTTCCGGCGGGCGTACTGCTCCGCGGCATGAGGTACGCGGCGGGGGTACGGCGGCGTTCACCGGCCGCGGGTCGCGGGGACGACGCGTGCCGCAGGTCGGCAGCGTGATCGTACGGCTCCCGGGTGGGGAGTACGTGCGGGTAAGGGGCGGGTCCGGGGACGGGCGTGTGCAGTCCCCGGGGGTGCGGGCGCGGCCGTCACCCCGTACGCCCCGGAGATTTACCTACGGTAACCTTACTCGGAGGTAAGGACGAGAGACCGGTCCCCACAAGCTGGAGTCGCCCATGGCAGCCGACCGCTATCTGAGCTTCACCGGCACCGCGCCCGGCCGCTTCCTCACCCGGCGCCTGGGACTGCCCCAGCCGGTACCGCTCAGCCGCTGGTCACCGGAACGGCCCGCGCTGGAGGGCACGTTGCGCCACCTGGTGGCAGGCGGCGGCACACCCGCTCCCGACCTCGGCGCCGTCCTCGCCCGTACGGGACTCAAGCCCGCGGACGACCACGCCACGGCGCCCGTCGCCGCCGTCGTCCTCGACGCCACCGGCGTCCGTGACGTGACCGCGCTCGCCGGGGTGCACGCCGCCCTGCACCCCGTCGTGCGGTCGGTGGCGGCCAGCGGCCGGGTGCTGGTCCTCGGGGCCCCGCTCGACCCCGCCGACCACCACCAGGCCGCCGCCCAGCAGGCGTTGGAGGGCTTCACGCGCTCCCTCGGCAAGGAGATCGGCCGCGGCAGGACCGTCAACCTCGTCCGGCTCACCGACCCGGCCGCCGCCGAGTCCACCCTCCGCTTCCTGCTCTCGCCGAAGTCGGCGTACGTCAGCGGCCAGGTGATCGAGGTCGGGCCCACCCCCGCCGCGCCCCACCCGGAAGGCCCCCGCACCGCCCTGGTCACCGGCGCCGCCCGCGGCATCGGCGCCGCCGTCGCCGGGACGCTGGCCAGGGACGGCGCCCGGGTCGTCGTCCTCGACGTGCCGTCGGCCGGGGCGGACGCCGAGCGGCTCGCGGACCGACTCGGCGGCACCGCCCTCGCGTTGGACGTCACCGCCGCCGACGCGGCCGACCGGATCGCCGCCGCGCTGCCCGACGGCCTCGACGTGCTGGTGCACAACGCGGGCGTCACCCGCGACCGGCGCCTGGTCAACATGGACGCCGCGCGCTGGGGTTCCGTCCTCGACGTCAACCTGGCGAGCGTGCTGCGCACCACCGACGCCCTGCTCGCGGACGGCGCCCTGCGCCCCGGCGGCCGGATCGTCGCCACCGCCTCCATCGCGGGCCTCGCCGGGAACGCCGGGCAGACCAACTACGCCGCGAGCAAGGCGGGCGTCGCCGGACTGGTCCGCGCCCTCGCGCCCCGGGCCCGCGAGGCGCACGGCGTCACCGTGAACGCGGTCGCGCCGGGCTTCATCGAGACCCGGATGACGGCCGCGGTCCCGCTGTTCCTCCGGGAGGCGGGACGCCGGATGAACTCCCTCGCGCAGGGCGGGCGTCCCGAGGACGTCGCCGAGACCGTCGCCTGGCTCGCCCATCCCGCGTCGGGCGCCGTCAACGGACAGGTGGTCCGGGTCTGCGGCCAGAGTCTGCTGGGGGCGTAGTGATCCTCCTCAACGACGCCCCGGCCCTCGCGCCGCTGCTCGCCCGCGGCGCCCTGTTCTCGCCCTTCAAACGCCCCCGCTCCGGCGCCGCGTTCCCCCGCACCCGGCTGGTGCTGCCGGGCGTGCGCGTCGACCTCGCGCGGCTCGCGGCGTACGAGCGCGTGTGCGGCTTCCCCGCCCCCGGCGACGACGCGCTGCCCCTGACCTACCCGCACGTCCTCGGCTTCCCGCTCGCCATGAGCCTGATGAGCGGCCGGGACTTCCCGCTGCCGCTGCTCGGCCTCGTCCACACCACGCTCGCGGTCTCCCGGTACGCCACCCTCCCGGCCACCGGCACGTACGACATCTCCGTGTACGTCGACCAGTTGGCCTCGCACCGCCGCGGCACGCAGGCGACGGTCGTGACCCAGATGGAGCGCGACGGGGAACTCGTGTGGGAGTCCTCCAGCACCTACCTCTCCCGGCACCACCGCCCCGCCGCCCCCGCCGACGGCGACTCCGCCGCGCCCCCGCTCCCCGCGCTCCGGCGTACGCTGCCCACCCGCGCGGAGTGGCGGCTCGGCGCCGACCTGGGCCGGCGGTACGGCGCGGTGTCCGGCGACCGCAACCCCATCCACCTGCACCCCCTCACCGCCCGCCCGTTCGGCTTCCGGCGCCCCATCGCCCACGGCATGTGGACCGTCGCCCGCTGCCTGGCCGCCCACGGCACGGCGGAGGCGGTACGGGTCCGCGCGGAGTTCCGGGCGCCGGTGCCGCTGCCGGGGGTGGTGCGGTACACGGCGGACGACGAGGGACGGTTCGAACTGCGCGGCGGGGAGCGGGTGCACCTGACGGGGTACGTGAACTGACCGCCTGGGCGTGCGGCTGCTCGGGCGGCGGCGGGGTCCACTGACCGCCTAGGCGTGCGACTGCTCGGGCGGCGGCAGGGTCCACTGACCGCCTAGGCGTGCGGCTGCTCGGGCGGCGGCGGGGTCCACTGCCTGCCGCGCATCAGGCTGCCGAGGCCCGCCCAGGCGAAGTTCATCAGCGTCGCCGCCGCCTGCCGCGCCGTGACGCCCGGCGTCGCGTTGGCCCAGTCCGCGAGCGACTCGGCGGCCCCGACCAGCGCCTCCGCGAGCCCGGCCACCTCACGCTCGGGCAGGTCGGGGTCCCGGTGGGCCTCCCGCGCGGCGGCGGCTATGAGCCCCGTCACGAAGGCGACGATCTCCGCGCGCAACGCCGTCAGCTCGGCGGCGAACCGCTCCCCGTGCGTACGGGCGTGGAGGTGCAGCACGCTCCAGGCGTCCGGGTGCCGGGCGGTGTGCGTGAAGAACGCCAGCAGCCCGTCCCAGAGTTGGCGGTCGGCGGGCCGTTCCGGGGCCACGCCGGAGCGCACGGCGGCGACCAGCGCGGTCGCCTCACGGCGGATGCAGGCGGTGAAGAGGTCGTCCTTGGAGTTCAGGTACAGGTACACCAACGGCTTGGACACGCCCGCGAGTTCGGCGATGTCGTCCATGGACGCCGCCATGTACCCCCGCTGCCCGAAGATCCGTACGGCGGCGTCCAGCATCTGCTGTTCACGGACGGCACGCGGCATCCGCTTGGTCTTCACGGCACCCATGGGGAAAGACTACGGTTCGCGCACCCGTGTCCCGTACCCGCGAGGACCGTCCGCGGGGATTCAGGACGTCTGGCCCTGCGCCGCCCGCGCCGCGTCGTCGGCCAGGTCCTCCTGGCTGCGGTTGGCCTCCATGTCGGCCTTGACCCGGTCGACCTTGCGCACGATCTGCTCGGAGGCCCGGTCCCGCTCCTTGCGCAGCACCACGAAACTGATCGGCGCGGAGACGACCAGGGAGAGCAGCAGCACCCACATGCCGTTGGAGTCCCCGAGACCGCGCGGTGCGACGCCGGAGTAGACGAGGCCCCAGACGGCCAGGAGGCAGCCCACGAAGACACCGAGGCGCATCAGCGTGTAGCGGAGCATCTCAATCCACTCTTCCTTCACCGGAACATTTCGACCGCGTTTTCCACCGTCCAGTGAAGCACGGGGACCGGGAGGTCTCGGACGGGGGTCCGTCAGCGCAGCGTGAGCAGCATCGTGATGTCGTCCCGGAGGTCGTCCGGCGCCACCCGGATCGCGTCGGGCACCCGCCCGACCTCCTGGTAACCGCAGGAGGCGTAGAACCGCTCCAGACCGAGCCCGCCCCGGCAGGTCAGCCGGATCGCGTCGACCCCGCCGACCGCGCGGGCCGCGTCGGCGGCGGCGGCCATCACCTCACGGCCGTACCCCCGGCCCTGGTACCGCGGGTGCACCATCACCGTGTAGAGCCACGCCCAGTGGGTCATCAGCCGGTGCGTGTTGAAGGTGAGGAACGCGGAGGCGGCCAGCCGCCCGGTCTCGTCGTGGCCGACGACCAGCCGACTGCGCCCCTCCGCCATCGCCGTGAGCTGCTTCAGCAGCTCCGGCCGGATCGCCTCCGGGCCCACGGGCGGTACGAACCCGACCGCCCCGCCCGCGTTGGTCACGTCCGCCCACATGCCGAGGACGCCGTCGCGCAGGTCCGGGGTGACGGCGGGGTCGAGGGTGAAGGCGAGCGGCATCCGGTGCTCACACCCGCATCGGCTGCGGCGCCTCACGGACCCCGGCCCGCGGACCGTCGTACTCCCGGATGACCTCGTACCGGGTGTTCCGCTCCACCGGCCGGAACCCAGCGTCCCGGATCAGCTCCAGCAGGTCGTCGCGGGTCAGCTTGTTCGGGGTGCCGTAGTGGTCCGCGTCATGCGTGATCTTGTACTCGACGACCGACCCGTCCATGTCGTCCGCCCCGTGCTGGAGCGCGAACTGCGCGGTCTGGAGCCCGTGCATCACCCAGAACACCTTCACGTGCGGCACGTTGTCGAACAGCAGGCGCGACACCGCGAACGTCTTCAGCGCCTCCGCCGGGGTCGCCATGGTCGTCCGGGCCTGGAGCCGGTTGCGGACCTTGCCGTCCTTCATGTCGACGAAGTCGTGCTGGTAGCGCAGCGGGATGAAGACCTGGAAGCCCCCGGTCTCGTCCTGGAGCTCCCGCAGCCGCAGCACGTGGTCCACCCGGTGCCGGGGCTCCTCGATGTGGCCGTACAGCATGGTGCACGGGGTCTTCAGACCCTTCTCGTGCGCCAGCCGGTGGATGCGCGACCAGTCCTCCCAGTGGGTGCGGTGGTCGACGATGTGCTGCCGCACCTCCCAGTCGAAGATCTCCGCGCCGCCGCCGGTCAGCGACTCGAGCCCCGCGTCGATCAGCTCGTCCAGGATCTCGCTCGCGCTCAGCCCGGAGATCGTCTCGAAGTGGTGGATCTCGGTCGCGGTGAACGCCTTCAGGGACACGTCCGGCAGCGCGGCCTTCAGCTCCCGCAGCGAGCGCGGGTAGTAGCGCCACGGCAGGTTCGGGTGCAGCCCGTTGACGATGTGCAGCTCGGTGAGGTTCTCGCCCTCCATCTCCTGGGCGAGCTTCACCGCCTCCTCGATGCGCATCGTGTACGCGTCCTTCTCGCCCGGCTTGCGCTGGAACGAGCAGTAGGCGCAGGACGCCGTGCACACGTTGGTCATGTTGAGGTGGCGGTTGACGTTGAAGTGGACGACGTCGCCGTTCATCCGCGTCCGCACCTCGTGCGCGAGGCCGCCCAGCCAGGCCAGGTCGTCCGACGCGTACAGCGCGATGCCGTCCTCGCGGGTCAGCCGCTCACCGGAGCGGACCTTCTCCTCCAGCTCCCGCTTGAGCCCGACGTCCATGCGACACCTCTCTGAAGAAACCGGTTCCGACCCACCGTACGCCCCGCCCGTCACACCTCTTCGGGCAGCTCACCCACGCGGTTCTCCCACTTCGTGGAGAGCACGATGGTGGTACGGGTCCGGGAGACGCCCTTCGTTACCGACAGCCGCCGGATGATCCGCTCCAGGCCGTCCACGTCGTTCGCGCGCACCTTGAGCATGTACGAGTCCTCACCGGCGATGAACCAGCAGTCCTCGATCTCGGGGAGGTCCCGCATCCGGCGCGCCACGTCCTCGTGGTCGGTGGCGTCGGAGAGCGAGATGCCGATCAGGGCGGTGACGCCGAGGCCCAGCGAGGCGGCGTTCACGGTGGCCCGGTAACCGGTGATGACACCGGCCGCCTCCAGCCGGTTGATCCGGTCGGTGACGCTGGGGCCCGACAGTCCGACGAGGCGCCCCAGCTCCGCGTACGAGGCCCGGCCGTTCTCCCTCAGGGCCTGGATGAGCTGCCTGTCCACCGCGTCCATGCGATCGATGCCTTCCACTGGAGAGAGTCGGGTAAGAGAAGGGGAGGGGAGGGAGGAGGGACTCAGGCGCGGGGCCCGCCGAGTTCGCCCTTCCAGCGGTCGTAGAGCCGGTGCGGGACACCGACCGTGTCCAGCACCCGCCCGGCGACGAAGTCGACGAGGTCCTGGATGTGCGTGGCGCCCGCGTAGAAGGCGGGCGAGGTCGGGACGACGGCCGCCCCGGCGTCGTCCAGGGCGACCAGGTGGCGCAGCGTCTGACCGGTCAGCGGCGACTCGCGCACGGCGACGGCCAGCGGGCGCCGCTCCTTCAGCGTCACGCTCGCCGCCCGCTGCAACAGGTCCTTGGACAGCCCCAGGGCCACCCCCGCGACACACGCCGTCGAGGCGGGCACGACCAGCATCCCCCTGGCCCGGTACGACCCCGACGACGGCCCCGCCGCCAGGTCGGAGGCGCGCCAGTACCGCACGTCCGACAGGTCCACGGTGAACGTCCCCGGCTTGCCGTCGGCGCCCCGGGCCAGCCACGCGGCCAGGTCCTCCCGCCAGTGGGCGTCCCGGAACGAGATGCCCGTCTCGTCGAGCAGGGTCAGCCGCGAGGCCCGGCTGACGACCAGGTCGACGCTCTCCCCGGCCGCGAGCAGCGCCCGCAGCACGGCAGCCGCGTACGGCGTCCCGGACGCTCCCGAGACCCCCACGATCCAAGGCACGCGCTGCGTTTCTCCTGCGTTCACATCACGAGCCTACCGGCGCGGTGACCCGACCTGAGGACGGGTGCGCCCCTCAGACCGTCAGACCCCGGACCAGCAGATCGAGCAGCGCGCACCCGAACAGGGCGATGCCGATGAAACCGTTGACGCTGAAGAAGGCACGGTTCACCCGGGACAGGTCGTGCGGCCGGACGATCGAGTGCTCGTAGACGAACGCACCGGCCACCACCAGCAGACCCAGCCAGAGGAAGACGCCCGCGTCCGTCGCCACCGCGTACCAGGCGAACAGCGCCGTCGTCACCACGTGGCAGGCCCGCGCCCCCCAGATCGCCGCCGGGACGCCGAACCGGGCCGGGACCGAGCGGACGCCGGTCTCCCGGTCGGTGTCGACGTCCTGACAGGCGTAGATCAGGTCGAAGCCGCCGATCCAGACGCCGACGGCCAGCCCCAGGATCACGGCGTCCCAGGACCAGGACCCGCTGATCGCCAGCCAGCCGCCGACCGGCCCCATCGCCTGGGCCAGCCCCAGGATGGCCTGCGGGAAGTCCGTGAACCGCTTGCCGTACGGGTAGACGACCATCGGGACCACCGCGACCGGCGCGAGCGCCAGGCAGAGCGGGTTGAGCAGCGCCGCCGCGCCGAGGAAGACCACCAGGGCGACCAGCGCGCCGGTCCACGCGTGCCGGACCGACACCGCGCCGGTGACCAGTTCGCGGTGGGCGGTGCGCGGGTTCCGGGCGTCGATCTCGCGGTCGATGATCCGGTTGGCGGCCATCGCGAAGGTGCGCAGGCCGACCATGGCGAGGGTGACCAGGAGCAGGCGGCCCCAGTGGATGTTCCGGTCCCACTCGTACATCGCGGTGAGCGCGGCGATGTAGGCGAAGGGCAGCGCGAAGACGGAGTGCTCGATCATCACGAGGCGCAGGAAGGCTTTCGTACGCCCCGGCTGCTGCGGGAGCGCCGCTGAGGCCGCGGAGGTCGTCACAGGCCGTACTCCGGATCACCCCCGCGGTGGCGGGGAAACCCCGTCTCCGCGCTGCTCTTCGCCATAATGACCTGCCACCTCACAGTCCGTACTCCTTCCAACGCCGCGTCACCCGTTCGGCCGTATCCGGGTCCGACTCCACCATGTCCGGCCATCCCCCGTCGCGCGTGTACCCCTCCTCGGGCCACTTCCGCGTCGCGTCGATGCCCGCCTTGCCGCCCCAGAACTGCTGGTAGGAGGCGTGGTCGAGATGGTCGACGGGACCTTCGACGAGGGTCAGGTCCCGGGCGTAGTCGGTGTTCCCGAGCGCCCGCCAGGCGACCTCGTGCAGGTCGTGGACGTCGCAGTCGCTGTCCACGACGATGATCAGCTTCGTCAGGGACATCATGTGCGCGCCCCAGACCGCGTGCATCGTCTTCTGCGCGTGCTTGGGGTACTTCTTGTCGATCGAGACGATCGCGCAGTTGTGGAAGCCGCCCGCCTCGGGCAGGTGGTAGTCCACGATGTCCGGGATGATGATCTTCAGCAGCGGCAGGAAGAACCGCTCCGTCGCCCGCCCCAGCGGCCCGTCCTCCGTGGGTGGCCGACCGACGACGATCGACTGGAGCAACGGCCGCTTCCGCGTCGTCACGCAGTCGATGGTCAGCGCCGGGAACGGCTCCTGCGGCGTGTAGAACCCGGTGTGGTCCCCGAACGGCCCCTCGGGCAGCATCTCGCCGGGCTCCAGCCACCCCTCCAGCACGACCTCCGCCTGCGCCGGCACCTGGAGCGGCACCGTCTTGCAGTCGACCATCTCGATCCGCTTGCCCGCGAGGAACCCGGCGAACAGGTACTCGTCGATGTCCCCGGGCAGCGGCGCCGTGGAGGCGTAGGAGACGGCGGGCGGGCAGCCGAAGGCGATGGCGACCGGCAGCCGCTCCCCGCGCCGGGCCGCGACCTGGTAGTGGTTGCGGCTGTCCTTGTGGATCTGCCAGTGCATCCCGATCGTGCGCCGGTCGTGGCGCTGGAGCCGGTACAGACCGAGGTTGCGGACGCCCGACTCGGGGTCCTTGGTGTGGGTCAGGCCCAGGTTGAAGAAGGACCCGCCGTCCTTGGGCCAGGTGAACAGCGCGGGCAGCCGCTCCAGGTCGACGTCGTCCCCGGTCAGCACGGTCTCCTGCACCGGAGCGTCCCTGACCTTCTTCGGCGGTACGTGCGTCATCGCGCCGAGCTTCCCGAACGCCTCCCGCACCCCGACGAACCCGTGCGGCAGCTCCGGCTTCAGCAGCCCGCCGATCCGCTCGGAGATCTCGTCGTACGACGTCAGTCCGAGCGCCTTCAGCAGCCTGCGGTCGGTGCCGAAGACGTTCATGGCCAGCGGCATCGCCGAGCCCCTGACGTTCTCGAAGAGCAGCGCCGGACCGCCGGACTTCTGCACCCGGTCGACGATCTCCCCGACCTCCAGATACGGATCCACCTCGGCCTTGATGCGCTTGAGGTCGCCCTCTCGCTCCAGGGCCCTGAGCAGCGAGCGAAGATCGTCGTAAGCCATGCGGACAAGTATCCCCGAGGGGCTACCCTGGCCCCGTCACGGGGCCGGACACGCGCCCCTCCACCACTTTCCCGGGGGCTGGACACCATGCTCAGGCTGCTGATGTACCTCGTACCGCTGGCGTTGACGATCTACGCGTTCATCGACTGCCTGAACACACCCGAGGACGAGGCCAGGCACCTGCCGAAGATCGCCTGGGTCTTCATCATCCTGCTGTTCTGGATCGTCGGCCCGATCGTCTGGCTGGCCGCGGGCAAGACGCGGCACGCCCCCGCGGGCGGCCGCACCCCCTCCGAGTGGCACCGCGACCACCGCGTGCCGTACGTCGCCCCCGACGACAACCCCGAGTTCCTCAACTCCCTGCGCGAGGAGAACAAGAAGGACGAGTCCCTCCTGAAGGACTGGGAGGCCGACCTGCGCCGCCGCGAGGACGAGCTGCGCCGCAAGGAGCGCGGCGAGGAGCCGAAGGCCGACTGATGGAGCTGCGGCTGCTGGTCACCTTCGAGAAGGTCGCGACGGTGCTGAGCTTCACCCGCGCCGCCGCTGAGCTGAAGTACGCCCAGTCCAGCGTCACCAGTCAGGTCCGGGCCCTGGAGTCGTCCCTCGGCACGGAGCTGTTCGACCGGCTCGGCAGCCGGATCCGCCTCACCGAGGCGGGCGAGCGCCTGCTGCCGTACGCCCGGCGGATACTGGAGCTGACGGAGGAGGCCCGTACGGCGGTGACCAGCGCCGGGGAGCCCGAGGGCACCCTCACTGTCGGCACCATGGAGTCGCTGACCAACCACCGCCTGCCGCCCCTCCTCGAACTCTTCCACCACCGCTACCCCGGGGTCCGCCTGGCCCTGCGCACCACCATCGGCGACGAGACCCGCCAGGCCCTGCGCCAGGGCACCTACGACCTGGGCTTCCTGATGGAGACGGAGACGGCCCACCCCGGTCTGGAGACGGCGGTCCTCACCGCCGAGCCCCTCGCCCTGGTCGCCGCCCCGGACCACCCCCTGACCGGCCGCCCGCTCACCACCGCCGACCTCCTCCCCCTCCCCCTGCTGGCCACCGAGCCGGGCTGCGCCTACCGCGACTGCTTCGAACGCGAGCTGACCTCGCTGGCCCCCGTGGCCTTCAGGGAGTTCGGCACGATCGAGGCGACCAAACGGGCGGCGGCGACCGGCCTGGGCGTCGCGCTGCTGCCCGAGGTCACGGTCGCCGCCGAACTCGCCGAGGGCTCCCTGGTCCGCCTGGAGTGGCGGCCACCCTTCACCCTGTGGACCCAACTGGCGTGGCGGTCGGGGAAGCGGCTTCCGCCGCACGCCCGGCTGTTCCTGGAGCAGGCGCGTCGCCTGGTGTCCGAGCAGTCACCGGAGCCGTCCGGGGCGTCGCCGGAACCGCCTTCCGCGCCAGCGTGACCTTCAGGCTGGCCAGCACGATCAGCGGCACGCCGAGCGCCTGCACGAGGCCGATGTGGTGCCCGTAGACCGCCCAGTCCATCACCATCGCCACCGCCGGGTAGGCGAACGCCAGCACGGCGATCTTCGACGTCGGCAGCTGGGCGTACGCGGCGTACATCAGCACGTACATCAGCCCGGTGTGGATCACGCCGAGCCCGACCAGCCACCCCCAGTCGGCCCCGGTGCCGCCCATCGCGCCGAAGGAGGCGAACGGCAGCAGCAGCGGGATCCCGACCAGCACCTGCACGAGGGCGATCAGATGGGGCCGCACGCCGGTGATCCGCTTGGTGACCAGCGTGGACAGCCCGTACAGCAGCGCCGCGAGCAGGGCCTGCCCGACCCCGGTGAGATACCCGTCACCGCTGCTGAAGTCGCCGGGTGTGACCCCCGACACGAGGATCAGTCCCGCGAAGGCGACGGCGACCCAGCCGACCTTGGCCGCGGTGAGGCGCTCGCGGAAGAGGAGGGCGCCCAGCAGGACGACGTAGAACGGCTGGGTGTGGTAGACGACGGTCGCCACGGAGATCGACGTGTTCTCGTACGACTGGAAGAGGAACACCCAGTTGAAGACGATGAACACGCCCCCGAGGACGGCCAGCCCCAGCGTGCGCGGCGTGAACCCGTGGCCGCGCAGCCACCCCCGGGCGACGACGTAGGCACCGAGCGCGAGGGCGCCGAACAGCACCCGGAAGAACACGACGTTGAACGGGGACGCCCCGGACTCGACGACGAAGATCCCGAGGGTGCCGGACAGCACCATCGCGGCGGTGAGTTGGGCGGTGCCCTTGCTCTGTGAGGTCATGCCCAGGACGCTACGAGCCCCTGACCCGCCGGTCCACGGCCCAGTGGGCCGTCCTGCCGATGGGGCCATCGACGGCGCCGATGGCTCCTGTCCGCGCTGAGCCTCCGTCAGTTCGTAACACAACGGACACCACGCGGTCTGTTCCGGATCAACCCCCTCTTCATAAACTGGTGTTGGTGGAGGGGGACACTAGGGTGGGAAGTCGGCTGTACGGGCGCGGGGCGCTCTTCGACGCGGAACCGGCCGGTCTTGCCCCGCGGCTGGTGGGGCTGCGCCCGCACCGGCATCGCGGTACACCGGTCGAGCATCCCAAGGACGTGCCGTTCGTCGTACTGACCGGCGCGCGGGGGCTCGGCAAGAGCGCCGCGCTCCAGGAGTTGCGGGACGCCTACAAGGGGCATACCCCGGTCGCGTTGGTGGACTGCGCGGGCGCCCAGTTCGCCCGGCCGCCCCTCGGTCGTCCGCAGGAGTCCTGGTCGCCGTTGGCGCAGGCGCTGCTGGAGGCCGCCGAGCAGCTCGCGGAGCCGGTGACGGGGGCGGGGCGGATCCAGTTCCCGCGGCTGATGTCGGGGCTGGTCGCGGTGGCGGCGAGCGGCTGGGCGGACGCCGACTCGGAGCGCATCCGCACCGAGGTGGAGCGGATCCTGCTGCTGAACGAGAGCGGTTCGTGGATCTCCGGGGTGGCGGGCCGCTGGGCCGGGCGGGTCGCCGCCAACGTGGTCGCGGCGGCCACCTCGACGGCCGGTCCGCTGCTGACGGCGGCGGTGGAGGCGACCCTCGACTCGATCTCCGAGGGGTTCGGCAGCAGGCGGCACCAGCGGGCCGCGCTGTGGTACCGGGACTACCCGAACGCGGGCGGGCACGCGCGCCGTGGGCTGATGCTGCTCTCCGGGCACTTCCGGGCGGGCGGCGCCTCGCGCGAGCACGCCGAGCGGTATCTGGTGCGGGCGCTGCTGGCCGACCTGTCCGACGCCTACACCGGGGTGCTGCCGCGGATGCAGCGCATAGGGCGTCCGCTGGTCCTCGTCGACAACGCGCAGACGGTGCCGGGTCCGGGGCTCGTCGACGCGGTGCTGCGGGACCGGGCGGAGGGCATCGCCGACCAGGTGGCGTTCGTCGCGGGGCTGCGCGGCGACGGCCGGACCAACGCGCTGCGGGCCGCCGTACGCCGGGAGCTGCCGGAGGTGGCGCGGCGCGCCGACTGGGCGCCGGATGCGGGGGCGCACTCCTCGCGGGCGCTGGTGGTGGCGCTGTCGCCACTGTCGCCGGACGACACCCTGCACCTGGTGGGCGCGGTGTGCGGGGAGCTGGCGGTGCCGCCGCAGTTGCCGCACGCCATGCACCGGCTGACCGGCGGCAACCCGCTGGGGGTGGAGGTGCTGGCGGAGTCGGCGGCGCAGCATCCGGACGACGCGGGGTCGCTGGGCACGCTGGTCACCGCCGAGGTCCGGCTGCGGGAGCACGGCGAGGCCGAGCCCGCCTACCGGGAGCTGCTGGACCGGCTGGTGCCCGCCGACCGGCTGGACGAGCTGACGGTGCTGGCCGCCGCCCACGACCACGCGTCGGCGTGCGCGCTGGCCGAGGCGCTGCTGCCGGACGACTTCGGGCCCGCGGACGTGCGGGCGTTGCAGACCCGGCTGGCGGCGGAGGGGTTGCCGGTGGTGCCGGGGCAGTTCGTGGGCGACGCGTTCACTCGGACCCTGCTGCTGCTCAGGCTGCACCACCGGGACGCCGACCACCGCCGCTGGCGCGCCGCCCACGAGACCCTGATACGGCACTACGACGGCAACGGCGCCGACGACGCCCCCGGCGAGGACCGCGCCCGCTACCGCCTCTACCACCAACTCGCCCTGGGTTCGCCCGAGTCCGCGGTGGACCATCTGCGGGACACCTTTCCGGACCTGGACACCCGGGTGTGGCTGGACACCCTCGCCTTCGTGGCGTCCGCGCCGTACTTCCACGCGCACGACGCCGAGGGCCGTGACCACGCGCGCCCGGTGGACGGGCGTACGGCGGTGGTGCTCGGCCACACGGACGCCGACCAGCGGGTGCCGGACGGCGTGGACACCGCGCAGCACCTGCGCGTACGGCGGCTGCTGCACGCCGTGTGGCAGCTGACCGACCCGCTGGTGCTGCCCGAGGAGCGGGTGTGCGACCGGCTGCGCTACGAGCTGGAGCAGTTGTCCAACCTGCGGCCCGCGGGCAACGCGCTGCTGTGGCGGGCCTCGCGCGACTGGCCCGCGAACGCCCTCGCGGGGCGGCCCCTGCGCGCGGTGGACGACGCCGACGACGACGCCGATGACGACCGGGACGGAGACGGCTGATGGCGCGGAGGACCCGCTTGGCCCGGTTCGGTGAGTGGCTGCGCGAGGGCGTGTGGGAGATCCCGCTGCGCCGCTATCTGGCGTTGCTGCTGTCGGGGGCGCTGGTGGTGGGCCTCGCGTTCGGGGTGCGGGCGCTGACGCGGGAGGACCGTTCGTGTGCCCCCGGTGTCGAGCGGCCCGAGGGCAGTGACGACTGCGTGGGCGTGTCGACGACGGCCTACGACTTCGGGCGGGCGGAGTTCACCGACACGATCCGGGCGATCGACCGGGAGAACCGCTCGCTGGAGCCGGACAGCTACGTCACGATCGCGATGCTGGCGCCGTTCACGGCGACCGACCGGGACAACGTCCACGACACGCTGCACGAGTTGCAGGGCGCCTACCTGGCGCAGTACCAGGCCAACCACGACTCCAACGGGCAGACCCCGCAGATCCGGCTGGTGCTCGCCAACCCGGGCGCGGACGGCTCGCAGTGGGAGCACACGGTGGCGCGGCTGGTGGAGATGACGAAGGGTCCGGACCGACTGCGGGCGGTGACCGGCGTCGGTTCCAGCACCGAGAACAACAAGCGGGCGGTGGCCGAGCTGACCCGGCTGCGGGTGCCGGTGGTGGGGAGTTCCATCACCGCCGACGACCTCGCCAACGACCAGGACGGCGTGGACCCGTTCCCGGGGCTGGCGCGGGTCTCGCCGACCAACACCGACGAGGCGCGGGCGCTGACGTCGTTCGCCCGGGTGAAGGCGGGTCGGGCGCTGCTGGTGTACGACAAGCCGGGTGACCCGTACACGACGACGTTGCAGCGGTCGTTCGGGCGGCTCCTGGAGGGGTCGCCGTACGAGCCGCAGCCGTTCACGCCGCCGGACGACCGCAGCCAGGAGGGGACGACCGCCAACACGTTCCGGCAGATCACGCACCTGGTCTGTGACACCTCCCGGGACACCGACACGATCCTGTTCGCGGGGCGGCACACCCAGTTGCGGCAGTTCATCAACGCGCTCGGCAGGCGCGGCTGCCAGGACCGCGCGTTCACCGTGCTGACCGGCGACGAGGCGTCGTACCTCACCGGCGACGAGGACCTGGACCGCTCGGCCCTGAAGCGGAACCTGTCGGTGCGGTACACCGCGCTGGCGCACCCGGACGCCTGGGAGCACGACCCGGCGCAGACCGGCGGTTCGGTGGGGGACGCGCGGGAGCTGGAGCGGCTGCTGACGAACAGCGGGCGCGAGCCCATCGGGCCGATCGGGCCGGTCACGCTGGAGGACGGCCAGTTGATCATCGCGTACGACGCGATGCGGGTGGCCGTCCACGGCGTCCGCCAGGCGACCCCGGAGGGGCGGACGGTGCCGCCGCTGGCCGACGTGGGTTTGCAGTGGCCGCAGGTCAAGGGGTCACTGCGGGTGAACGGGGCCAGCGGCTGGATCTGTCTGGACGTGCACGGCAACCCGTACGACAAGGCCGTGCCGATCGTGGAGCTGACGAGTGAGGGGCGGGCGCGGTTCGTGCGGATCGCCTGGCCGGAGGGGAAGCCGCCGGGGAAGGAGTGCCTGCCGCCGTCGTAGGCCCTACCCCGCCGACTCGACCAGCCGTTCGAATCGGGTCCGCCAGGTCGCTTCCGACTCCCCGTCGCCCCGGAACTCGCGCGTGAAGCGCAGCGCGCACCCCGCGTCACCGTCCCGTTCCAGGTGGAAGCGGAGTCGGCCGCCGTCCTCGAACGTGTACTCGGCGACGCGGTCCACGTCCCAGGCGGTGACCTGCCCGGATCCCACGCCACGGAGGCTGACCGCGCCGCCCAGCCGGTGTTCGAGCACGTCGGCCGGGGTGAGCCAGGCCGCGAGCCCCTCCGGGGTGACGAACGCGGGCCAGACCGCCTCCATGGACCTCGGAAGCCGGACCAGGAAGTGCAGGATGTGGGTGTTCCCGTGGGTCTGGCTGGTGCCCTGTTCGACGGAACCGGTCATGACTCCAGCCTGCCCCCTCGCGGCGCCGCGCGCACACCCTCACGGGCGCCGCTGTTCGCGTCAGAACCCGGCGGACTGGAGCACGCCCAGGCCGACGTCGGCGTAGGAGTGCTTGCCGGAGACGAAGATGTTGACGCCGTAGTAGTTGAACAGCCAGCAGGCGAAGGCGAGCAGCGCCAGGTAGGCGGCCTTGCGGCCCTTCCAGCCCGCGGTGGCGCGGGCGTGCAGGTAACCGGCGTAGGCGACCCAGGTGATGAACGACCAGGTCTCCTTGGGGTCCCAGCCCCAGTAGCGGCCCCAGGCGTCACCGGCCCAGATGGCGCCCGCGATGATCGTGAACGTCCAGAGCGGGAAGACGGCGGCGTTGACCCGGTAGGAGAACTTGTCCAGGGTGGCCGCGGCGGGCAGCCGCTCCAGGAAGGACCGCGCGAACTGGCCGGGCTGGCCGCCGCTGGCGAGCTTGTTCTCGTAGGAGTCGCGGAAGAGGTAGAGGATCGTGCCGACCGCGCCGACGTAGAAGACGGCGCCGCAGAGGATCGCGGTGGAGACGTGGATCCACAGCCAGTACGAGTGGAGGGCGGGGACCAGCTGGTCGCTGTCGGTGTACAGGACGGTGACGGCGAGGCCGAGGTCGAGGAGGACGCTGGTGGTCAGGAAGAGCCCGAGCCAGCGGATGTTCATCTTCAGCGCCAGCAGCAGGAGGTAGACCCCGACGGCCGTGGTGGAGAAGGTGAGGTTGAACTCGTACATGTTGCCCCACGGCGCCCGCTCCACCGACAGGGCCCGGGTGAGCACCCCGCCGGACTCCAGCGCGAAGGCGAGCACGGTGAGCGAGATGGCGATCCGCCCGTAGAGGTCGCCCTGCTGGTCCCCGCCGTGCGCCCCCGGCCCGTCGGGCACGTCCCGCGCGCCGCCCGTCGCCCGGACGACGACCTGCGGCCGTTCCAGTACGGCGGTGCCGCCGCCCGCCTGGCGCGCGGTGACGGCCGGAGCCGTCGCCGTCCCGGCGGTGGTGGTGGTGAGCGCGGCGGCCGTGCGGCCGACCTTGCTGCGGCTGCCGAAGAGCCACTCCGCGATATAGGCGAGGAAGGCCAGGGTGTAGACGGCCATCGAGGAGTAGATCAGCGTGTTGCTGATGTTCGCGAGGTTCTCGTTGGTCGCGGCGGCGAGGGTCACTTCTCAGCCCCTTCGGCAGGCACAGCGGTGGTGGGGTGGGTTGTCGGGTCGGTCTCTGGGTCTTGCTCTTGCTCTTGCTCGGGGTCCTGGGGGCTGGGCGCGTCCTGGTAGAGGCGTCCGGCGAGGTCGCCGAGTTCCTCGGGCACCTTCGCGGACTCGCTCCGGCCGAGTCCGGCCATCTCCACCACGGTCACCCCGTCGGCGCCCCGCGCCGCCCGCACCCACACCCGGCGGCGCTGGACGAACAGGGAGGCGGACAGGCCCAGGATGGCGGCGAGGGCACCGCCGAGCGCCCAGCCGCTGGCGGGCTGCTTGGCGATCTGGAAACCGGCCCACTCCTGGACGCCCTCGAAGGTGATGGAGCCCTGACCGCCGGGCAGGTCCATGGTCTCGCCGATCTTCAGCCGCTGCTTGGACAGCTGCCCGTCGGCGTCCTTGAACTCCTTGAGGTGCTTCTTGTCGAGCTGGTAGACGCTCTGCGGGATCCCGGAGTCCACGCCGAGGTCGCCGTGGAAGGCGTTCAGCGCCAGCCGCGGGTTCAGCAGCGCGGGGAACTGCGACAGCATGGTGCCGCTGCCCTCCCCGGCGAAGGTCGGCACGAAGAACGCCTGGAAGCCGAGCTGCTCCCGCTCGCCCCGGGCGTTGCGGTAGCCGTCCATGACCTTGATGGCGCCGGTGGAGGTGATGTTGCCGTCCTGCGGCAGCATCGCCACGGCCTCCTTGTCGAGGACGACCTTGCCGGAGGCGTCCCGGACGGTGACGACCGGGGCGTAGCCGTGGCTGACGAGGTAGACCTTGGAGCCGCCGATGTCGAGCGGCTCGTTGACCTCGACGGTGGTCTCCCTCTCCTCCCCGTAGGCGCCGACGCTGTAGGTGAGGTGGGCCTCGAAGGTGCGGGCGGTGCCGCGGTTGGGGCCGGAGGGCTCGTAGGTGCCGCGGAAGTCCCTGAGCTGGAAGCTGAAGGGGTCCAGGTCGTCCTGGGTGAAGAGGTTGCCGGACTTGAAGTCGTCGTACTGGGTGAGGGTGTTGGCGAACCCGTCGCCCTCCACCACCAGCTTGTTGCCCTCGTACTTGAACAGCTGGCCCCAGGCGAAGGCGACCAGCATCACGATCAGCGCGAGGTGGAAGAGGAGGTTGCCGACCTCGCGGAGGTAGCCCTTCTCGGCGGCGACGGCGTCCCCGGCCACATGAGCGCGGAACCGGCGCTTGCGCAGCAGGGCGAGGGCGGACTCCCGGATCTGCTCGGGGTCGGCGTCGGTGCGCCAGGTGGTGTAGGCGGGCAGCCGGGTCAGGCGGCGGGGCGCCCCGGGCGGACGGCCGCGGAGCTGGCCGACGAACTGCCAGGTGCGCGGGATGATGCAGCCGATGAGGGAGACGAACAGCAGGATGTAGATCGCGGAGAACCACACCGAGCTGTAGACGTGGAACAGGCCGAGCGTGTCGTAGAGCGGCGCGAGGGTCTCGTGCCGTCGCCGGAAGTCGGCGACCCGGGTGGCGTCGACGCCGGTCTGCGGGATCAGCGAGCCGGGGATCGCGGCCAGCGACAGCAGCAGGAGCAGCAGCAACGCGACCCGCATGGAGGTGAGCTGCCGCCAGAACCAGCGGGCCCAGCCGATCACGCCGAGGGAGGGCAGGTTGGGGGTCTCCTCGCGCGGGGCGGTGGAGAGCTGGGAACCGGCGGCGCCGAGGTCCTGGTCCTCGGCGGCGGGCGTCGTGGTGTCGGTCATCGGTCAGATCCCCACAGTGAAGCCGTTGGACCAGGTCTGCATTTCCTGCACCAGGCGGTCCCAGGCGCCGGTCAGCAACAGCACGCCGGTCGCGATCATCATCACGCCGCCGACGCGCATCACCCACACATAGTGGCGCTTGATCCAGCCGAAGGCGCCGAGTGCCTTGCGGAAGGCGACGGCGGCGAGGACGAAGGGCACCCCGAGGCCGACGCAGTAGGCGACGGTCAGCAGGGCCCCGCGGCCCGCGCTGGCCTGGTTGAGGGCGAGCGCCTGCACCGAGGCGAGGGTCGGCCCGATGCAGGGCGTCCAGCCGATGCCGAACAGCGCGCCGAGGACGGGGGCGCCGACGAGCCCGGCGACCGGCCGCCGGTGGAAGCGGAACTCGCGCTGGGTGAGCCAGGGCATCAGCCCCATGAAGAGGACGCCCATGGCGATCATGAGTACGCCGAGCACCCTGGAGAGCACGCTGTGCTGTTCCTGTAGCTCCTGCCCGAAGAAACCGAAGAGCGCCCCGCCGGAGACGAACACGGCGGTGAACCCGAGCACGAACAGGGAGGCGCCGAGCGCCATCCGCCCGCGCCGGGCGTCGGCCAGGTCGGTGCCGCTGACGCCGGTGACGTAGGACAGGTAGCCGGGGACGAGCGGCAGCACGCAGGGGGAGAAGAAGGAGACGAGCCCGCCGAGGACGGCGATGGGCAGGGCGAGCAGCAGGGCCCCGTTGAGGACGGTGTCGTTGGTTCCGGTGGCGGCGAGCGCCGTGAGTCCGGTCACAGCCACGTCACTTCTCCGCCAGGACCGGGTCGAGCATCTCGCGCAGCTTCTTCTCGCTGAGCGCCTGGAGGGTGCGCGCGGCGATCCTGCCGTCCCGGTCGAGGACGAGGGTGGAGGGGATGGCCTGCGGGTTGAGGGTGCCCTTCTCGAAGCGGAGCATCAGCTTGCCGGTCGGGTCGTAGAGGCTCGGGTAGGTGATCCCGAACTCCTCCTCGAAGGCGCGGGCCTTGCTCGTGTTGCCGTCGCGGGTGTTGATGCCGACGAACTCGACGCCCTGGTCCCTGGTGTCGTCGTAGACGGTCTGGAGGTTCTCGGCCTCGGCGCGGCAGGGCGAGCACCAGGAGCCCCAGACGTTCAGGACGACGACCTTGCCCTTGAGGTCGGCGACGTCGAGCTGGCCGCCCTCGACGGTCTCGCCGGACAGGTCGGGGGCGGCGGTGCGGTCGCCCTTGGCGACGGTGTCGATGCCGTCGGACCCGGCGACGAAGCCGGTGTCACCGCCTCCGCCGGAGGTGCCCCCGGAGGTGCAGGAGGTCAGGGCGAGTGCCGCGGCTGCCGCACCGGCGGCGAGCAGGGTGGCGCGGCGGCGGGTGCGGCGTGGGCGGTTCGAGCGCTGGAGGGCGCGGCTGGCGGCACTCATGTGAAAAGTTTCGCATGTCGGTTCTGGGGATCTTGGGCGCCCCCCTGGGGCCGAAGGACCCCTTGCTCAGAGCTGCCGCCAGCCCCCGGTCGGCGCCTGTCCGACGTCCAGTGCGCGCAGCTTGTCGAGCACCTCGGGCGGCTGGACGTCCAGCCAGTCCACGAACTGCCGGAAGGAGACGAGCCGTACGTCCTCGCCCTTCTCCCTCTCCCCCGCGATGTGCTTCAGGGTCCCCTCGACGGCGTCCATGTAGATGCCGCCGTTCCACTCCTCGAAGTGGTTGCCGACGAAGAAGGGGGCCCGGTTGGTCTCGTATGCCCGCTTGAAGCCGGATATGTACGACTGGGTGGCCTGCTCCCGCCACCCCGGGTAGTGGTACGCGGGCGCGTTGGTCGAGTTGACCGACTGGTTGGCGAGGATGTTGTAGTCCATCGAGAGCACCTCGAACGAATGCCCGGGGAAAGGTATCTGTTGCAACGGCAGGTCCCAGAGCCCCTCCCGCTTCACCGGCCACACCTGGCGCCCGCCGGGCGAGGAGGCGTCGTAGCGCCAGCCCAGCTCGCGGGCGGTGGGCAGCAGGTTGTCCTGCCCGAGCAGACAGGGCGTCCGCCCGCCGACGAGTTCCTTGTCGTAGTCGAAGGGCAGCGGCTCCAGGTCGGTCCACCCGGTGTTGGTCCGCCACTCCTTGACGAAGGACTTCGCCTGCTCGATCTCGCTGCGCCACTGCGCGGGCGTCCAGTTGCCGACCGAGCCGTACCCGGCGCAGAAGTGCCCGTTGAAGTGGGTGCCGATCTCGTGCCCTTCGAGCCACGCACGGCGCACGTTCTGCAACGTGTCCCTGATGTGCGCGTCGGTGAGGTAGCCGATGTCGGAGGCGCCGCGCCGGTTGTTCGGGGGGTCGTAGAGCCGCTTCTTCGACTCGGGGAGCAGATAGATCCCGGAGAGGAAGAAGGTCATGCCCGCCCCGTGCTCCCTGGCGAGGTCGAGGAAGCGCGGGAAGAGCCCGTTGCCGACCTCACCGGCGCCGTCCCAGGAGAAGACGACGAACTGCGGCGGCTTCTGACCGGGCTCCAGCGGCTCGGGCGCGGGCGGCTGGTGGGGCTGCTTGCCGGTGCGGGCGGTGGAGCCGTCCCCGATGGGCCGGACGGTGGCCGCGGGCTTCTTGCCCGGGGTCCGGGAGGAACCGGCACTCGGGCTCGCCCCGTCTGACGACGTGAGGCTGCCGCAGCCCGTGAGCCCCGCGGCGGCAGCCCCCGCGCCGATCCCGATGACTCCCCGCCGGGTGAAGTTGCGCATGACGTCCCCGTCCGTCGCAGTCCGTGCGTTCCACGCTGGTCACCCAGTGAGATGGACACGACGAACGGAAGGTTTCCCGCCATTCGCTTTTCTTTGCGAAGATTCCGCAACGATTGTCACGAACGGGTAAGGAAGCGCCCTACCCGCGCCTCACGCGCACGTCACGCCCCGAACGCCTTGTCCTTCCCCTTCACCGGCCTGGCCCCGGCGAGGAGATGGGCGGGCACCAGGTCACGGGCGGGCTCGGTGTAGCCGACGGAGACGATCCGGTCGCCCTCGTAGGTGAACGTCGTCAGCGAGGCGAGCGTGCACTGCCGCTTGCGCGGGTCGTGCCACAGCCGCCGCTTCTCGACGTACGACCGCAGGATCCAGATCGGCAGCTGATGGCTGACCAGCACGGCCTCGTGCCCGCGCGCCTGGTCCTTGGCGGCGTCCAGCGCGCCCATCATCCGGACCACCTGGTCGACGTACGGCTCACCCCAGGACGGCCGGAACGGGTTGACGAGGTGCTTCCAGTTCTCCGGCCGCCGCAGCGCGCCGTCCCCCACCCCGAAGGTCTTGCCCTGGAAGACGTTCTCGGCCTCGATCAGCCGCGCGTCGGTGGCGAGGTCGAGCCCGTGCGCCTTGGCGATCGGCGTGGCCGTCTCCTGCGCCCGCTCCAGCGGCGAGGCGACGACGTACGTCACGTCCCGGCCGGCGAGGTGCTCGGCGACCCGGTCGGCCATCTGCCGCCCCAGCTCGGACAGGTGGTACCCGGGCAGCCGCCCGTAGAGCACCCCGTCCGGGTTGGCGACCTCCCCGTGCCGCATGACGTGCACGACGGTGATGTCCCGCTTCCCGCCGCTCATGCCGTGGCCTCCGCGGCGGCGCGGGCGGCGGTGGGCAGGGCGTCGGCGATCCGCTGCACGGCCCGCTCGTCATGGGCGGTGGACACGAACCACGACTCGAACGACGAGGGGGGCAGATAGACCCCGTTCGCGAGCAGCGAGTGGAAGAAGGCGGTGAACCGGAACGACTCCTGCGCCCTGGCGTCCTCGTAGTTCCGCACCGGACGGTCGGTGAAGAACACGGAGAACATGTTGGAGGCGTTCTGCAGGGTGTGCGCGACGCCTTCCTTGCTGAGCGCCTCGGTCACCAGCGCCTGGATCTGCGCGGAGACGGCGTCGACCCGCTCGTAGGCGGCGTCGTCGAGCAGCCGCAGCTGCGCCAGCCCGGCGGCGGTGGCGACGGGGTTCCCGGACAGCGTCCCGGCCTGGTACACGGGCCCGGCCGGAGCGAGACACGCCATGACGTCGGCACGCCCCCCGAAGGCGGCGGCGGGGAACCCCCCGCCCATGACCTTCCCGAAGGTCATGAGATCGGGCCGCACCCCGTCCACCCCGAACCACCCGGCACGACTGGTCCGGAACCCGGTCATGACCTCATCGGAGATGAACAGCGCACCGTGCGCGGCACACAGGTCCTTCAACCCCTGGTTGAACCCGGGCAGCGGCGGTACGACGCCCATGTTGCCCGGCGACGCCTCGGTGATCACGCAGGCGATCTCCCCGGGGTGGGCCTCGAAGGCGGCACGCACGGCGTCGAGGTCGTTGTACGGCAGCACGATGGTGTCCCCCGCCTGGGCACCGGTCACCCCCGGTGTGTCGGGCAGCGCGAAGGTGGCGACCCCGGACCCGGCGGCGGCGAGCAGCGCGTCGACGTGCCCGTGGTAGCACCCGGCGAACTTGACCACCTTGGCCCGCCCGGTGAACCCACGGGCGAGCCGGATCGCGGACATGGTCGCCTCGGTCCCGCTGGAGACGAGCCGCACCTGCTCCACGGGCTCGATCCGCGCGACGATCTCCTCGGCGAGCGCGACCTCACCCTCGCCGGGCGTCCCGAACGACGTACCGCGCGCCACCGCCTCCTGCACGGCGGCGATCACCTCGGGGTGCGCGTGCCCGAGGATCATGGGCCCCCAGGAGCACACCAGGTCGACGTACTCCCGCCCGTCCGCGTCGGTCAGGTACGGGCCGGTGCCGGACACCATGAACCGGGGCGTACCGCCCACCGCGCGGAAGGCGCGCACCGGGGAGTTCACGCCACCGGGCGTGACGACGGCCGCACGGTCGAATAGAGCCTGCGAGACAGGCGCGTCGTATGAATAGAGGGCTTCGCTCATGACCTGCGACTTCTCCGACTTCTCGGACTCCGTTGACGGTGACCTCCTCAGGGTAGGGCAGCGGCACGTCGGCCACGGGAGGGAATATGTCTGATCAATCCACCGCTATCTGCGAGACTGAGACCTGATACACACAGCTCGTACGGGCTGCCACGATCCCGCGGACAGGTGTTTCAACACGTCACGTTTCGGCGGGCGGCCGTGGGGGAGGTCACTGACACGATGATCGGGTTGCGCGGCGGGCGTCACGCGTCCTAGAAAAGCAGTCGGGTGGAGATATGCATCGCGGTGGCGGACTGGGCGAGGGGACTGACGACCTGGGTCCTCGACGTGCCCGGCGGGGAAGGCACCGACGCGACGCGGAGGAGACAACCGAACCACGCCGGACACCGGACGTCCCGGGGGTTCCCGGCGTACCGAGTGAGCGCAGGAATGGTGGTCGGGTGGGGGTGACGTACAAGTACTTCGGCGCACCGGACGGCGCCACGGCCGCCCGGGTCCCGATCTCGATGCGCCCCGAGGAACTCGGCGGCGACGAGCTGGGCATGAACGGCATGTTCACGAAGATCAAGCCGGAGACGATGGCCGCGATGGTCCTCACCGGCATCGAGGGCGTCCCCCTCCACAAGGTCCCCCCGCTGGAACTGGTCGTCCTCCACCCCGACTACGCCGTCGTCAAACTCCCCATGACCGTCGTCGACCCCCTCCGCGGCATCGGCGAGGAGGCGGTCGGCGCGGCAGCCTTCATCTGGTCGACGGTCCCGGACCGCGGCGGCCCGCGGGACGCGTTCAACGTGTACCAGCTGCTGCACGAGTGGCAGGACTTCAGCCATCGCTTGCATGAGGCGGGGCATCAGCCGTATTGCCTTGTGTGGCCCTGAGCTGGGGTTTCGTAGGGGTCGGGCGCGGCTCGTCGTCCATCCTCGCGTTCCTCGCGTCGGTGGCGGCTGTCTCAGGAGGGTAGCGGCCACTGCGGGCCGTTCGGGTTCCCGAGCCAGACGGCCTGTTGGTCGCGGGAGACGGTCACTCCGAACGCCGAGGTGTTCGGCGAGCCGTACTCCTCCCAGGTGGCCATCGCCGACTCGATCACGTCCCACAGGCGGCGAGGGCCGCCCTGCCTGACCTGCCAGCCGCTGTCTGTGGGAGCGAGGACGGCGAAGGAATCGGTAGCGCTGTCCAGTAGAAACGTGCTGACCGGGCCGCCGTCGACCGCCATCGCGAAGAAACGGGCGGCTGGCGCCGCGAGCTGCGCCATGAACGCCGACCCGGAGCCGGTGAGAAGTTCTGGCCCGCGTACGGCTCTCCGTACCGTCCCGTCGTCGGGGCCCGGCACCATGCCGAGGTTCTCCGGTGCGTCCTGCTGGCGGGCGATCATGAAGCTTGGCTCGTCCTCGCTGAACCAGCCGCTCGCGCTGTCGCCCGTGACGATGAGCTTGACCAGACCGAGGGAGCGCATCCAGCCGCGAAGGGTGGTGAGGATGACGCCGCCCGGCCGGACCTGTTCCAGCCAGGCGGGCGGGATGTTGCGGAAGCCGCACGTGGCGATCAACCGGTCGTACGGGGCTCCGGCGGGGTGGCCGGCACGGCCGTCCCCCACCAGCAGGTGGGGGGTATGACCGGATCCGCTGAGGGCGTAGCCGGCTCGTCGGGCCACGCCCTCGTCCGTCTCGATCGAGGTCACTCTCTCGCTGCCAAGCCGGTGGCACATCAGTGCTGTCGAGTAACCGGTTCCGGTGCCGATCTCCAACACATTCATGCCGTCCTGCACATCCAGATCTTCGAGCATCCGGACCACGAGGCTCGGCAACGTCGACGACGAGGTCGGGGTCGCGTTGCTGATCGGCTTCGGGTCGGCCCAGTCGATGTCCCGGCCGCCGAACTGGGTCATCCATGTCTCGTCGGTGTAGACGAGCCGGAGCCACTCCTCCTTACCGACCGTCTCCGGTGTGACCGGATCCCAGGTGGTAACGCCCGGGGCGTGGCTCTCCCGGTAGAAGCGCGGGATGAACCTGTGGCGTGGCACGGCCTCCACAGCGGCCCGCCACTGCGGCGAGCGAAGCCAGCCATTCTTCTCCAGTTGTCGGGCGAGCCGGCGCCGGAGATCGGCTGCGGCCGTCTCGATATCGGTTTCACTGGCCACGGAGTCCTCCTTCCAGGAGATCAGCGAGTGCGGCAGTCATCGGCAGACCGGTCGGCGGCTCCATCCATGCCCACTGCCCGGAAGGATTGCACTCGATGAAGATCCACTCGCCGCGGTCGGTCAGAGCGAAGTCGAACGCCCCGAAGACGAGCCCGAAGTGCTTCAGATAGGCACGCATCGACCGCTCCACCGCGGGTGTCGCGGCAAGCGGCGTGTATGTGTGAGTGCCGTAGTCCGTACGCCAGTCGAGGAGACCGGAGTCGATCCGCACGGCGAAGATCTGCTCGCCGATCACAGTCACCCGGATATCGGCAACCTTGCGCACCCGCTTCTGGAAGAGGTGCATGGTGCCGGACACGGAATCGTCGATCTCGTCGACGGTCACCTCGGTCACGGGGACCGTCTGGGCCTTGCCGTCGACCAGGTAGAGCGGAACCGAGATCGGCTTGAAGATGACGGCACCTTGCGCCTTGATGAAGGCCCGCACGTCGTCGGGAACGTTGGTGATCAATGTCGGCGGCAGCGTGAAGCCAGCCGCCGCCGCTGCCGCAAGCCCGGCTGGCTTGTACTCGGCGTCGCCGATGCGATGGGGGTGGTTGACGTAAAGGCAGCCGGGCAGAGAGGTCATGATGCCGCCGAGCCCGTAGCGCGCCTGGGCCACGGCGAATCGGTCGTCCTGCTTGTCGAGGTGGGGGAAGGCAAACCCGGAGGGACGGCGGTAATACACGGAGCGCACCGCGCCTAGGTCGGCACGTCGGGTCGGGGTCTGCACGCTTCCCCGCCACCTATCGGTGCCACCGATGATGGCCGAACACGACAGAGTGGCGGGGAAGTCACCGGAGTCGAACCGCACGACCGGGACGTCCCGGTCGTGCAGCTCGGCGATCACGAAGTCCGCGGTCGGGTCGTCGAGGTTGGTGACGACCAGGACCGGACGATCGTCGTTCGTCACCAGAGTCACTGGTCGGTGTCGTTCCCCGTGTCGCTGTCCGGGGAGTCGCTGTTGCGGTCGCCCTGGCCTGTGGTGCCGGTCGCGGGATTCGTACCGGAGGATGTGCCGTGGCCCGGGGACATGGTGGGCGCCCCGGAAGTGTCGAAGTACCGGGCGGTCTGCGTCTCCGGATCCAGCGTCACCGTCGCGTAGGCGGGGCCCTCGACGGGCGGGTACGGGGCGATGCGACGGAGACCCCACGGGGCCGCGGTCAGATGCCCCTGCGGCAGCGGGCTGCCCGTGGGGAATCGATCCATGTGGTTGAACACGGTCTTCCTTCCTGTCAGAAGTTCTGTCCTTCGCCTGACTTGCTCACCCGCACGGCATCGAGGAACACGATCCTGCTTGTGCGGGAGTCTCAGGTGCGCCGGGAAGAAGTGGCGCCGGGGCCTGTCCAAACCGGACCGGGATTCCGCAGTCCGTTCAGGACACGTTGAAGGAGGCTGATGTCCGGTGCGCGGGCCTCGACTGCCAGGCGGCTGTCGCCATACCAGCGGCTGAGCTGCTGCCGCCACGCGATCTCGGCACGCTGCATCTCCGCGCGGATCTCGCCGAGAGCCAGTCCCGACTCGACGCGCAGCCGCACAAGGTCGGTGGGAGTTATCCGGACCGGCTCTGGGACAGCAACCGCGCGGGCCTCGTCAGACGGACGCGTCGGGCCGAAGACCAGCTGCACGCACGCGTCCGGGAACGGGTCGCCCACCAGTCCCTCCGAGGGCAGGAGTCGTAAGGAGATACGCGAGATCAGCATGCGGTCGGCACCCTCAACTCTGCCCAGACGAGCTTGCCCCAACGATGCAGGTCGTAGCCCCACCGCCAGCTCAGCGACTCGACCAGGAGCAGACCACGGCCGCCCTCGGAGTCACCTTCAGGACAGCCCAGTTCCGGGGTGTCTCGGCACCTGTCGGCAACGCCGATCCGAATCACTTCGGCCGTCTCGCGTCGAATCACCACACGGACCACGCGACAGGGCGTGTGGCTGACGGCGTTGCTGATCAGCTCCGAAACGATCAGAGTGCCCACCTCGGCCAACTCGCTTATGCCCCAGGTGTCCAGAGCCGCGGACACGAGCAGACGTGCGCGGCGCGCGGATTCCGGCTCGCACGGCACCGTCTCGATGTAGCCCGGAACACCAGTCGCGGTTGGCTTGGCGGCGGTCATGGTCACGGGGTCATCCCTCCGAGGCTGGGACGCCCGCCCCGCGAAGGGTGCGCAGGAGCGGGCTTTCCTCCACGCCATCGAGAGGCAGGAAGGGGAATCCCGCCCCGCTCAACGGCTGGTACCGAGTCAACGGCCCCTGGCCGACGGCGAACAGGAAAAGTCGCGCCCCGCAGCACCTACGCGAACCGGAAGACTTTACGCTCCGGTGACCTCGGGTCTGGTTCGGCCAGTGACCACAGGGCTACGGTCGGTCCATGGGAGCGAACGCCATCCTCAAGAGCCGGATGGAGGGACTCGGGCTCACCCAGGAAGAATTGGCTGGTCGGATAAACGCTGCGCTGGCAGAGATCACCGGCAGGCCCGGTGACGTCTCCGACCGCACAATCCGCAACCTCCTCAACGGGACCTCCCGCCGCCCCATCGGACGCACGTGTGCAGCCCTGGAGCGGGTGTTCGGTTGTCCCGTCGAGGACTTAGGGTTCAGCGCACCACGCACCATGCAACACCCGCAGGAGGACCCCGTGCGGCGTCGCACTTTCCTCACCTCAGCAACCGGAAGCGCAGCTGCCGCCGTTCCCTTGGCGGCGCAACGCCGGACCGTCGGCATGTCGGACGTGGCCCGGGTCGCTGCCGGGATGAACGCCCTTGTCGAGGCCGACGACCGCCAGGGCGGACACACGGCACTGGAGAAGGCCGCCGCCCAGGGCCGCACCAGGGTGCTGGAACTACAGCAGCGCAACGCCGGCGAACGCGTCCGCCGAGCCCTGTACGCACTGGCCGCCGAGTACACCACCATCGCCGCCTGGTCCTGCATCGACGCCCGCAATCTCGACCAGGCCCAGAGCTACCTGAACGAATCAGCGACGTACGCCGGCCTCTCCCAGGACGGCCCCACCGAAATGCGAGTCTGGGTCAACCTCTCGATGCTCGCCTACCAGCGGCAGAACTGGCCCGAAGCCCTCGCAGCGGCCCAGGCCGCGCAAGCCTCCTCAGCGGCTCGCCGAGACCCGTTCTTCGACTCGCTGGGCCGAGTCCGCGTTGCCTCGCGTACGCGGCTCTCGGTGACGGCCGTGCGGGCCTGCGTTCACTGGGATCAGCCCAGGACACTTTCACCAGGGTGGCTGACCGAGAGCGTCCGCGCTGGACCGCCTTCTACGGGCAGGCCGAGCTTGACCACCTGGCCGCAATCGTCCAGTTCAACAGCGGACGCCACCCTCATGCCGAAGCCATGGCTCACCGCGCGCTGGCCAGGATCCCGACCGCCTTCCGGCGCAACAAGGCCCTCGCGACCGCCCAGCTCGCCCTCGCACAGCTCCACCAGGGAGAGGCCGAACAGGCCACGGCGTCAGCCACCGACGTCTTCACCATCATGGATGGCGACCCATTGCCCGGCCGTATGCGCACGCTCATGGGCGACTTCCACCGGGGCCTGTTCGTCATGGCTCCCTCCGCCTCCTACGCACGAGACTGGGCAGACCGCATGCGAACCGAATGGAGCCGAGCGTGACCGACCTGCGTCACTTCCACCACGGAGACCTCCCCGAGGCCTTCCGGCAGATGCTCATCGACGTACACGCCGACGCCTACGCCGACCAGATGGACGACCCCTTCCACCAGCGCTTCGCCTGGTTCGTCGACCACTGGACCGGCATGGACGGCTTCTCCTGCGTGGTGGCGTACGACGAAGACGAACCGGTCGGCTTCGCCTACGGCGCCCCGCTCGCCCCCGGCCGCGAATGGTGGCGCTCCACCGCGTACGAGCCGAACAACGGCTATTCCTCCACCTACGCGGTCTCCGAAGTGATGGTGCGCCCAAGCTGGCGTAAGCAGGGAATTGCCGACCGCCTGCACGAGGCGCTACTCAAGGAACGTACGGAAGACCTCGCCGTGCTGCTAGTAGACGTCACACACCCCAAGGTCCAAGCACTCTACGAGACATGGGGATACGCCAGAGTCGGCGAGCAGCAACCGTTCGCCGACTCACCGGTGTACGCGGTCATGGTCAAAGACCTTCGGGACTGAGTCGCCGTCAGCCAGTGACAAGACGGCTGTCGAACCCCGCCCGCACAAGTCGCTCGTAAGCGTCATACACATCCGCTGGCACTTCCTGCTCGACGGCGAAGCCGAGCTTCGGATACTCGATCACCCGTTGCAGATCGCCCACCAGCATGTCCACGACGAGCTTCTCGTCGCCGATGGGCTTGATGTAGTCGTCCAACTCCAGCGGCTCGGAGGCACACACGACGTCCGCCTCAGGCCACAGCTTGCGGCAGGTCGCGTACGAACGGCGCTCCATGTACGGCTTGGAGATCAACAGCAGAGACTCGACCCCGATGCCGGCCTTGGCCAACAACTCGCGGGAGAAGGTGACGTTCTGAGATCAGCGTCGCATCGCAGAACTGTTCGTCACCGATCCGGCCCTGCTGGTGCTGCGGCAATGAAGCTCCTTGGCTCATCCAGCCAGCGTTTCAATAGGAAGCATATTCTACGCCCGGAAGTGCCAGGCAGAATATAGATACGCAGGCCGACAAGGAGCCGACGAACAGACTTAGCGCGAACCTGAGATTTTCGTGTTCCTAATTTCAGCTCGCAGAGTCGCGGTGAAGGCAATCATCTGCTCAGTAGTGCCGATTCCAGCAATCCTCCGCACAGCATCCAGGGCACATGAGCCTGAAAAACAGCGTTGACGCGTGAGAACTTCAGAGAGGAGTTTCCCCAGGTCAACGCACATTGCCTTGCGAAACACCAGGTCAGCACCCTCTCGCCCTCAACCGCTGCACGAATGGCAGGACTTCAGCCATCGGTTGCATGAGGCGGGGCATCAGCCGTATTGCCTGGTGTGGCCCTGAGCTGGGGTTTCGGTAGTTCGGGCGGGGTTTCCGGCCCCGCCCTCGAAATGTACTGAGGGCCCGTCAAGCGGCCAGGGTGCCTTGAGGGCCACGTGGCGGGCGGCGACCGCTCCACCGACGTCCCGAACCGCTGGAAGCGGTGGATGACGGCGTACGGCGCCGCCGTCATGACGAGGGTGGTGATCGTCCTCGGCGCCCGGTACGTCGGCGACGCGGTGAGCGGTCCGGCCAGCCGCTGAGCACGTCAGCGCAGGGAGAGCCCGAGGATCACCACCGCGAGCACCAGGGCCGGGTGGAGCGAGGCGCGGTTGAACACCGTCAGGGCCGTGGCGCCGTCCGGGGAACGGAGCAGTTGTCGGCCCGGGGTGATCAGGCAGTGGGCGGCGGCCAGCGCGGCCAGGGTCAGGCAGAGGGCGCCGCTCGGGGTGGTGGCGGGAAAGGCCACGCACACCAGGCCGACGCTCGCGCAGGCCGCGACGGCGAGGGCGGCGAAGGACAGGTGTGCGCTGGTCCCGGCCCCGTGCCGGACGGGGATCGTCGCGATGCCCAGATGGACGTCCTCGTCGAGGTCGGCGAGGTCGTTGGGGATGTTCCGGCCGCCGATCTCCCAGGCCGCCAGCCAGAGCACGAGGAGGGACAGCACCTCGGCGTCGACGTCCCGGCTGAGGGCGAACCAGCCGACCAGGGCGCCCATGGCCACCATCACACCGCTGACGACGGTCTTGTAGACGGTGACGGTGGCGAGCCTGCAGTACACGATCTCCAGTGCCACGGCGCCGAGGAACAGCAGCAGGGAGACCCGGCTGAACAGGGCGCAGACGCCCGCCGCGACCGCCGCCAGGCCGACCACCCACAGCACGGCGGCGGGCCGTGACAACCGGCCCCGCGCGAGGGGGTGCCGCCCGCCCACGGCGTCGATGTCGGGCCCGTCGTGGTCGCGCACGTTGGCGAACCGGCGTCGGTCCAGGCGGGAGTCGAGCAGGTCGTTCACGGCGAAGACCGAGAAGAAGCCCGCGAGGCAGCCCAGGCAGAACACCGCGAACCGCCAGTTCGCGGGGGTGGCGCCGGACAGCAGTGCCGCGGTCATCGGCTGGGCCACGCTGAGCGTGGCCTGCGTACCGCGGGAGAACCCGTACAGCGCGCTCACCTGCGCCGTCAGCGTGGCCATCAGCGGCTCCTCACCGGGTCGTCGGGCGCATCACGGGCGGGAGGGGTACGGGCCTCGCGCGGGCCGTCGACGGGACCGCGTCCGTCCGGGCCCCGGCCCGATCCGGCGTACCAGTGCGCGAAGGCCGCTCCCAGGGGGCCCGGCTCCAGCAGGCGTACGGCGCGTTCCCGGCGGAGCCGGAGCTGGAAGGCGGCCTCGTGGTCCGCGGCCGGGGGGAGGTGCAGCAGGTTCAGGAGCCGGTCGGAGAACTCCTGCACCTGCCAGGCCTCCCGGACCCGGCGCCCGGAGTAGCCGGCGAGGTCGTCGTCCTCGCGGTCGCGGTACCAGCGGACGAGGCTCCGGGCGGCGTCCGCCGCGTCGGCGACGGCCAGGTTGAGGCCCTTGGCGCCGCTGGGGGTCAGGACGTGCGCCGCGTCGCCCACCGCCAGCAGACGGCCCCTCCGGACGGTGGTGCTGACCCTGCCGCGCATCCGGACGACGTCGGTCGCGATCACCTCGTCGATCGTCGGCAGAGCGTCGGCGGTGGCGCCCATGCGGGCGGCGAACTCCCGGCGTACGTCGGCCGCGGGCCACCGTGCCGGGTCGTCGCCCGGCGTGACCTGGAGGTAGAGCCGGGCCTGCCGACCCGCGCGCGGCATCAGCCCGGCGAAGCCCTCGGCGTGGACGCCGTACGCCACCGCTTCGACGGGACGGTCGACGTGGACCAGGGCCGTCAGCCAGTCGTACGGGTAGCGGAAGCCGGTCCCGGAGCCGGACGGCAGGGCGGCGGCGGCCAGCGAGTCCGGACCGTCGCAGCACAGCACGTAGTCGCAGACGACCTCCCGGTCGCGGCAGCGGATGCGTGGACGGCGGTCGATGTCCTCAAGGGCCCGGGCGGTCTCGTCGAAGTGGCACGCGCCGCCGAGGGCGTCCAGCCGGGTCAGCAGGTCGGCCACCAGGTGCTGCTGGGGGTAGACCCAGTGCTGGTGGCCGCCGGAGAGCGCGGCGTAGTCGAACCTGAGCGCTTCGCCCTCCATGACCATCTCGCACCAGCCGTGCGGGAAGCCGCGTGCCAGCAGCCCGTCGGCCAGGCCCTCGCGGCGCAGGAACTCCACCACCCGGTGCTCGACCAGCCCGGCGCGGGGCCGCTGTTCGAGCACCGCGCGGGCCTCCTTCTCCACCAGGACGACCTCGACTCCGGCCGCCAGCAGGAGCAGCGCGGCCACCAGCCCGGCGGGGCCAGCGCCGACGATCCCCACCTGGGTCGTCACTCGCCGCGTCATGGGTGCGCTCCTTCCGCCCAACCCGCCTCAACTAGCGACGGGTTGAAGACCTCCCGTACCACCGCGAGCGCCTCGTCGTCCCCGTGCCAGATCACGTAGCGCCGGAACGCCGCGGGCGGCACCGGCCCCTTTGGCACCGCGAGCGGCCAGGGGCAGCGGCCGACCTCGACGAGGGTGCGTCGACGGCCGATGCCCGCGGCCCGCAACGCGAACCCCAGCAGGGCGTCGCCGCGCAGGCAGGCCGCCGCCTCGGCGGAGAGATCGAGTCGGCCCACTACCTGGTTGGCCGACCACACCCGCCGCGCCGGTCCGGCGATCAGGGAGTCGCGCACCACCAGGGGTCCCCCGCCGCCGAGCAGCGTGACCGCCTCCGCTGGTGCCTGGTCGGGCGGTACGACGCGGTGCCCCACGTGGGCCATCCGCATCGGCCCCCCGGCCCTGCTCTCCAGCAGGGCCGTGGTCAGCCCTTCGGTGGTCAGCAGGTGCCGGGTGGCCGGTGAGACGAACCGGGCGGCGGCCTCGGCGGCCTCGGCCGTCGTGCCGACCACGGTTGGCTGTGCCGTCGTCACGTGAGTGTCAGACTCCGTCCTTGTCCCACCGGGGTGGTGTCCCGCGCGGTGCCACGGCGGTGAGCCGACGCCACCAGGTAGCCCGGCGGGGAGAAGCGCGTGTCCAGCGCCACCGCGGCCCCGCAGTCGGCGGCCAGGTCGTGCAGCGCCGACGCGCTGTAGGCCTTGCGGAGGCTGATGACGCCGTCGTGCAGGTTGTCCCGGCCGCCGAGGACGAGGAAGAGCGGCGCGACCGCCAGGAACGCCGGGTGCCGCCAAGCGTCGATGATCAGCAGTCGGCGGGCCACCCGGGTGCCCTCGCACAGCAGTCGCCTGACCTGTGCGGGGTCGAGGTGGTGCAGCGACATCGCGAACACCGCGACGTCCCAGGCGCCGGACGCCGCGTCGATCGCCGTCGCGTCGATCACCCGCGACGTGACGCGGGGGTGTCCGGCCAGCGGTCCGGCCCGGAACGCCGCCACCGCCGACGGTTCGACGTCGCTGACCGTGACGAGCGCGGCGGGGCAGCGGTCCAGGATCCGGGCGGCCAGCCGTCCGTGGCCCGCTCCCAGCTCCAGGATCCGCGGCTCGGGGGCTCCGGCGGTCGCGGCCAGGACCATCGCGCTCTGCCGCCGGTACCCGAGCGTGATCCGCTGGAAGCGGTCGAGCGCCCGGAGCACCCGGGCGGCCCGCTCCGCGTGCTCGGGCTGGTCGATGTACTCCCGGGCATCCGTCTCGTACAGGCGGTCCCACCACGGCGCACCGTGGCCGCCTCGCCGGATGTCGTGACTCACGCGTCCGTGTCTCCTTGCCGCCCCGACGACGATGGCCTCGCCGACCCCCGTGGACCCGCGTCGGCTCCACACGGCCCAACGCCGTCGAAGACGGGAGGTTCGGACCGTCACCCCCGCCGTACTCGAAGGTGTGACCCCCGCCCCGGGCGGCTGACCGCGCGGCCACACCGTGCGCACGAGGCAGACTGGTGGCCGACGCGCCCGCCACCGCCTGTCCAGCGGGCCGGGAGAGGGGAGTCCGCCGCCATGCCCAGCCCGACCAGCGTGAGAGTCGCGCCGATGACCGACGCGCACGCCGCCGAGGTCCTGGCGATCTACCAGGCCGGTATCGACGAGGGTGACGCCACCTTCGAGACGGCCGCCCCGGACTGGCGGGCGTTCGACGCGTCGAAGCTGCCCGACCACCGCTTCGTCGCGCTCGACGAGCGGGACGCCGTACTCGGCTGGGTGGCCGCCACGAAGGTCTCCGACCGGTGCGCGTACGCCGGTGTCGTCGAGCACTCCGTGTACGTCCATCCCGGCGCCCGTGGTCGTGGGGTGGCGTCCGTCCTGCTCAAGGCGCTGATCGAGGCCACCGAGGCGGCCGGGATCTGGACCATCCAGTCCGGTGTCTTCCCCGAGAACACCGCCAGCCTCGCCGTGCACCGGCGCGCGGGCTTCCGCGTCATCGGCACCCGGGAGCGCATCGGCCGCCAGCACGGCCGCTGGCGGGACGTGGTGCTCGTGGAACGCCGCAGCCCCGCGATCGACTGACGGCCGCGGCCCCACGATCGACTGACGGCCGCGGCCCCGCGATCCACTATCTGCCGCAGCTCCGCGATCGACAGAGCACCGCACCCCTTACGGCGTGACGATCGCGAAGTCCGGGTCCGGTGCCCCCAGGTACCCGAGCAGTTCCGTCAGTACCCCGATGTCGCCCTTGACCTCGACGTCCTCCCGCGCGGCCAGGCCGGACGGCTCGACGCCGCCGAGCAGGACGGCGCGCAGTTCCCGTTCCGGGAGGCTGATCTCGACGTCCGGGTCGGCGGCGGCCGGTCCGCTGCCCCGGACGTGGGTGAGCACGCCGTTGCGCAGCCGCATCGTGATCCGCTCGCCGTCCGTCAGGTTCCAGCGCACGGTGATGTCCGCGTCCCAGCCGCGCGGGCCGTCCACCCGGATCGCGAGGGCGTCGAACAGCTGCTCCAGGGTCAGCGCGGCGAGCAGGTCGGGCGCGACGGTGGAGGTGGGCGTGCCGACCGGCCCGTGCCGCAGCTCCAGCGCGCCCATGAGGTAGAAGTTCCGCCAGGTGCCGTTCTCGCTGCCGTATCCGAGCTGTTCCAGGGCGTCGGCCTGGAGGTCGCGGGCGCCGGGGTGGTCCGGGTCGGTGAACAGCACGTGGTTGACGATCTGGGCGACCCACCGGAAGTCGCCCTCGGCGAAGGACCGCCGGGCGTGCCGGAGCACCTCCTCGGCGCCGCCCATGGCCGCGACGTACCGCCGGGCGGACTCGACGGGCGGGTGTTCCCACAGGTGGGCCGGGTTGCCGTCGAACCAGCCCAGGTACCGCTGGTAGACGGCCTTGGTGTTGTGGTTGACGGAGCCGTAGTAGCCGTGGGTGTGCCAGGCGCCCTCCAGTGCCGGGGGCAGCTCGATCGTCTCGGCGATCTCCGTGGCCGTCAGTCCCTGGTTGAGCATCCGCAGGGTCTGGTCGTGCAGGTAGGCGTACAGGTCGCGCTGCTCGGACAGGAACCGCAGGGCCCGGTCGCGGCCCCAGACGGGCCAGTGGTGGGAGGCGAAGGCGACGTCGGTGGCGGTGCCGAAGAGGTCGACGGCCTCGGTGAGGTAGCGGGCCCACACGCGCGGGTCGCGGACCTGGGCGCCTCGGAGGGTGAGCAGGTTGTGGAGGTTGTGGGTGGCGTTCTCGGCCATGCAGAGCGCCGCGCGGTCGGGGAAGTGGACGTTCAGCTCGGCGGGGGCCTCGGTGCCGGGGGTGAGCTGGAAGACCATCCGGACGCCGTCCACGGTCACCGTCTCCCCGGTGCGACTGAGGTCGGCGGTCGGCGGGATCAGGCCGACCGTGCCGGTGGAGAGGGTCTGGCCGAGGCCCGCGCCGATCTGCCCGCGCTCGCCCCTGGGCAGCGCGGCGCCGTACATGTAGGCGGCGCGGCGGCTCATCGCCGTACCGGCGTAGACGTTCTCGCTGACCGCGTGTTCGAGGAAGCCGAGCGGGGCGAAGACCGGCACGCCCGCGGCCACGTCCGCGTCGGACACGACGCCGCGGACGCCGCCGAAGTGGTCGGCGTGGCTGTGGGTGTAGAGCACGCCGGTGACGGGGCGGTCGCCGCGGTGGGCGCGGTACAGGGCGAGGCCCGCGGCGGCGGTCTCGGCGCACAGCAGGGGGTCGATGACGAAGACGCCGTGGTCGCCCTCGACGAGCGTCATGTTCGACAGGTCGAAGCCGCGGACCTGGTAGATCCCGTCGGTCACCTCGAACAGGCCGTGGTCGGAGCAGAGCCTGCTCTGCCGCCACAGGCTGGGGTTGGCGGTGTCCGGGCAGTCCTGCGCGAGGAAGCCGTAGGCGTCCAGGTCCCACACCGTACGGCCCTCGGTGTCGCGTACGACGCTCTCGCTGGCGGTGCCCATGAAGCCGCGCCGGGCGTCGGCGAGGTCCTGGGTGTCGGCGAAGGGGAACCGGTTCCGTACGGCCTCGTTGGCGGCGGCGACGGAGGGCTCGGCGGGCTTGGTCTCGGTGTTGCGGGGCATCTCCGACTCCCTGGCGTCCTTCGTGCTGGCGTCCCCGGTCCGGCCTGGCGTCCTTCGTGCTGGCGTCCCCGGTCCGGCCTGGCGTCCTTCGTGCTGGCCGTCCCCGGCCCCCCTGGCGTCCTTCGTGCTGGCGTCCCCGGTCCGGCCTGACGTCCTTCGTGCTGGCGTCCCCGACCCCCCTGCCACCCTCACCCCGCCAGCGGGCGCGGACTACCCCGGAGGGCCATCCGGGGGCGCCGGACCACTCACTCCGACCAGCGCCCCACCGTGAACCCGAGCACGGAGCCGCCGCCCTCCCGCTGGTAGGCGAAGGGCCCGCCGCCGTGCGCCAGCGCCACCTCCCGCACGATGGACAGGCCGAGCCCGGAGCCGGGCAGGGAGCGGGCGTCGGCGGCGCGGTAGAACCGGTCGAAGACGCGGGTCAGGTCGTCGGCGGCGATCCCGGGCCCCCGGTCGAGCACCTCGACCCGCACGGGTCCCGTCCCCGCGTCCCCGTCCGCTCCGCTCACGCTGATCTCGATCGGCTCGGTGCCGTCCGCGTCGAACTTCGCCGCGTTCTCCACGAGGTTCGTCAGCGCCCGGGTCAGCAGCACCGGCCGCCCCTGCGTCACCGTGTCCCCGTCCGCCCGCACCAGGACGCGCCGCCCGGTACGGCGCCGGGCCGGCACGGCGACGTCCTCGGCGAGGTCGGCGAGGTCCACCCGCTGCGGCGGCTCGCTGTCCGACTGCCCGGCGGCGAGGTCGACCAGCTCGTTGACCAGGTCGGTCAGCTCCCGGGCCTCCTGCCCCAGGTCGGCGACGAGTTCCTCCCGGGCGTCGGGCGGCAGCTCGTCTATCCGGCTCAGCAGGGAGATGTTGGTGCGCAGCGACGTCAACGGCGTCCGCAGTTCGTGCCCCGCGTCCTGCACGAGGCGCCGCTGGTCCTCCTCCGACTGGGCGAGGCGGCCCAGCATCCGGTCGAAGGCCCGCCCCAGCCGCCCCACCTCGTCGTACCCGGTCACCGGCACCTGGATGCCGAGCCGCCGGGTGCGGGCGACGGCCTCCGCGGCGTCGGTGAGGACCACGAGACGCCGGGTGATGCGCCGCGCCAGCCACCAGCCGAACAGCCCCGCCGCGACCACCACCGCCCCCATCAGCACCCAGGTGCGCTGCTGGAGGGTGCGCAGCAGGTCCTCGGTGTCGCTGAACTCCTGCGCCACCTGCACCGCGCCCCGCCCGGCGCCGAGCGCGACCGTGGCGACCCGGTACACGTCGCTGCCGACGTCGACGCCCTGGTGCTGCGCCACCGTCCCGGCCGCCGACGCCGCCGCCACCTCCCGGTCGGCGCCGGTGACCGGCAGCCCCGGGCTCCCCGGGTCGACGACGGCACCGTCCGGCCCGAGCACCTGCACGTCCGTACGGGCCGGGCGGACGAAGTCGTGACCGGGCCCGGAGGAGAAGTCCCCCGGCTCCATCCGGTTGGCCCGCACCTCGGCCCGCAGGTCCTGCACGACCTCCGAGAACACCGACTGCTGGTCCACCCGCACCAGCCGGGCCGCCGCGTTGTACGACAGGATGCCGACGATCACCGTGACGGCGGCCGTCACCGCCGCGAACGACACCGCGAACGTGGTCCGCAGCGACAGCAGCCGCAGCCGACGGCCACGGCCCATCACCGCTCCCGCAGGACGTAGCCCACGCCGCGCACGGTGTGGATCAGCTGCGGCGCGCCCGGCTCGTCGAGCTTGCGGCGCAGGTAGCCGACGTACACGGCGAGGTTCTTGGAACCGGGGCCGAAGTCGTAGCCCCAGATGCGGTCGTAGATGGTGGCGTGGTCGAGGACGGTGCCCGCGTTGCGCACCAGCAGTTCCAGCAGCTCGAACTCGGTGCGGGTCAGCTCCAGTTCGCGCGCACCGCGCCAGGCCCGCCGGGCGCGCGGGTCCATGCGGATCCCGGCGGCCCCGATGAGCCGCGGGTCGTTCAGCGGCGCCCGTCCGGCGGTGTCTGGCGCGTCGCGGGTCAGGGGCCCGCCGTCCGCGCTGGTGCGGCGCAGCAGGGCGCGCAGCCGGGCGAAGACCTCGTCCACGTCGAACGGCTTGACGACGTAGTCGTCCGCGCCCGCGTCCAGGCCGGCGATCCGGTCCTGGGTCTCCACCAGCGCGGTCAGCATCAGGATGGGGGTGCGGTCGCCCTCGGCGCGCAGCACCCGGCAGACCTGGAGCCCGTCTATGCCGGGCATCATCACGTCGAGGACGAGCACGTCGGGCGGGGTGCGGTGGGCGCTGGCGAGGGCCTCGACGCCGTCGGCGACCGCGGTGACGTCGTAGCCCTCCAGGGTCAGGGCGCGCTCCAGGGCGTGCCGGATCGCGCGGTCGTCCTCGGCGAGCAGAACAGTGGGGGCCACGGGTCCAGTGTGGCGCAGCGTTCCGGCCGTAAGGTCGGGGGTGTGCCGTACGGCCGGGCTTCTTGCCGCTGTCTCACCCGGCGGGCCGGAGCGCGGCGAGCCGCTGCTCGAAGGGGACGACGTCGGGCTCGGCGGCCTGGGGGGCGCTGGCGGCCGGCCCGGTCATCAGGCGGGCCAGCTCCCCGGCCGCCCGTTCGATACGGCCGTCGAGGCCCTCGGCGCCCCAGTCCTCGGAGGCGGCGTACACCGCGGTCGGTACGACCACGGCGTGCAGGTAGGCGAAGAGCGGGCGCAGCGCGTGCTCCAGGACCAGCGAGTGCCGGGCGGTGCCGCCGGTCGCGGCGACCAGCACCGGCTTCCCGGCGAGCGCGTCGGGTTCGACGACGTCGAAGAACGACTTGAACAGCCCGCTGTACGACGCCGAGAACACCGGCGTGACGACGATCAGCCCGTCCGCCTCGGTCACCGCCGTGAGGGCGGCGGCCAGCGACGGCCCGGCGAACCCGTTGGTGAAGTGGTGCGCGATCTCCACGGCCAGCTCGCGCAGCTCCACCACCCGGACCTCGGCGGCCGGGGCCTGCGCGCGGGTGGCGGCGGCCAGCCGGTCGGCGAGCAGCCGGGTGGACGAGGGCACGCTCAGCCCCGCGGACACGACGACGAGCCTCATACGGCGGCTCCTTCCTTGGCGGCGAGCAGGGAGGCGTGGGTGGGCGCGTCCGGGACGTGCGCGGACCGCCCGGCGGCGAACTCCTTGCGCAGCACCGGCACGACCTCCTCGCCGAGCAGGTCGAGCTGTTCCAGGACGGTCTTCAGGGGCAGCCCGGCGTGGTCCATCAGGAACAGCTGGCGCTGGTAGTCACCGGCGTACTCCCGGAAGGCGAGCGTCTTCTCGATGACCTGCTGCGGGGAGCCCACGGTCAGCGGGGTCTGCTCGGTGAAGTCCTCCAGCGAGGGCCCGTGCCCGTACACCGGCGCGTTGTCGAAGTAGGGACGGAACTCCCGCACGGCGTCCTGCGAGTTCCTCCGCATGAAGACCTGCCCGCCGAGCCCGACGATGGCTTGCTCGGCGGTGCCGTGCCCGTAGTGGGCGTAGCGGCTGCGGTACAGCTCGACCATGCGCTTGGTGTGGTCGGCGGGCCAGAAGATGTTGTTGTGGAAGAACCCGTCACCGTAGTAGGCGGCCTGCTCGGCGATCTCGGGCGACCGGATCGACCCGTGCCAGACGAACGGCGGTACGCCGTCCAGCGGCCGGGGCGTCGAGGTGAAGCCCTGGAGCGGGGTGCGGAACTTGCCCTCCCAGTCGACGACGTCCTCGCGCCACAGGCGGCGCAGCAGGGCGTAGTTCTCGATGGCGAGGTTGATGCCCTCCCGGATGTCCTTGCCGAACCACGGGTAGACCGGGCCGGTGTTGCCGCGGCCCATCATCAGGTCCACCCGGCCGTCGGCCAGGTGCTGGAGCATGGCGTAGTCCTCGGCGATCTTCACCGGGTCGTTGGTGGTGATCAGGGTGGTGGAGGTGGAGAGGATCAGCCGCTCGGTGCGGGCCGCGACGTAACCGAGCATGGTCGTGGGCGAGGAGGGCACGAAGGGCGGGTTGTGGTGCTCGCCGGTGGCGAAGACGTCCAGGCCGACCTCCTCGGCCTTCAGCGCGATGGCGACCATCGCCTTGATCCGCTCCCGCTCGGTGGGCGTACGGCCCGTCGTCGGGTCCGGTGTGACGTCCCCGACGGTGAAGATCCCGAACTGCGTGGACTGCATGGCCGCTCACCCTCCAAGTGGTTGACCGTTCAACTATACCGGTGAACGGGTCAGGGACGACCGTTATTCCGACGACCGTTCCCCACCCCGCCCCCTGGCCGGAACCGCGCCAGAGGGGCCCGTGCGAAGCTGCCCCATGCTCATCCTCCGCTCCGCCGCCCTCTTCGTCCTCGCCGCCCTCTTCGAGATCGGCGGCGCCTGGCTGGTCTGGCAGGGCGTGCGCGAACACCGCGGCTGGCTGTGGATCGGCGGCGGCGTGCTGGCCCTCGGCGCCTACGGCTTCGCCGCCACGCTCCAGCCCGACGCCCACTTCGGCCGCATCCTCGCGGCGTACGGCGGCGTGTTCGTCGCGGGCTCGCTGGCCTGGGGCGCGGTGGCGGACGGCTACCGCCCGGACCGCTGGGACGTCACGGGCGCGCTGGTCTGCCTGGCGGGCATGGCCCTGATCATGTGGGCCCCCCGCGACGCCTGAGGCCGCACCCCGCCCACCTATCCTGACGGAGTCGCCTTCGACCGCCCGCCCACCCGCCCGAGGAGCAAGCCATGGCCCCCGCCGCCCCGTCCGCCGCCTCCCGCATCGCCGTCGTCACCGGTGCGAGCGGCGGCATCGGCGCCGCCACCGCGCGGCAGCTCGCCGCGGCGGGCTACCGGGTCGTCCTGACGGCCCGCCGCAAGGACCGCATCGAGGCCCTCGCGGAGGAGATCAACGCCGCGGGCCACGCGGCGACGGCGTACCAGCTCGACGTCACCGACCGCGCCGCCGTCGACGAGTTCGCGACCGCCTTCCAGACCGTCGGCGTGCTGGTCAACAACGCGGGCGGCGCGCTCGGCGCCGACCCGGTGGCCACCGGCGACCCGGCCGACTGGCGCACGATGTACGAGACCAACGTCCTCGGCACCCTCCACGTCACCCAGGCCCTCCTGCCCAAGCTGGAGGCCAGCGGCGACGGCACGGTGGTCGTCCTCTCCTCCACCGCGGGCCACGGCACCTACGAGGGCGGCGCGGGCTACGTCGCCGCCAAGCACGGCGCCCACGTCCTCGCCGAGACCCTCCGCCTGGAGATCGTCGGCCGCCCGGTGCGCGTCATCGAGATCGCCCCCGGCATGGTCAGGACCGACGAGTTCGCCCTCACCCGCTTCGGCGGCGACACGGAGAAGGCGGCCAGGGTCTACGAGGGCGTCGCCCAACCCCTGACCGCCGACGACGTCGCCGACACCGTCACCTGGGCGGTCACCCGCCCCTCCCACGTCAACGTGGACCTCCTGATCGTCCGCCCCCGCGCCCAGGCGTCGAACACGAAGGTGCACCGGGAGCGCTGAGCCGCGCCCGGCCCTCAGCCCTTCACACAGACGACCTGCCTCAGCTTCGCCACCACCGTGACGAGGTCCCGCTGCTGGTCGATGACCTGCTCGATCGGCTTGTAGGCGCCGGGGATCTCGTCCACGACCCCGGAGTCCTTGCGGCACTCCACCCCGCGCGTCTGCTCCTCCAGGTCCTTGATGGAGAACCGGCGCTTGGCGGCGTTGCGGCTCATCCGCCGACCGGCGCCGTGCGAGGCGGAGTTGAAGGACTTCTCGTTACCGAGGCCCTTCACGATGTACGAACCGGTGCCCATGGAACCGGGGATGATGCCGTACTCCCCGGAGCCCGCGCGGATCGCGCCCTTGCGGGTCACGAGCAGGTCCATACCGTCGTACCGCTCCTCCGCCACGTAGTTGTGGTGGCAGGAGATCTCCTGCTCGAACGTCGGCTTCGCCTTCTTGAACTCCTTGCGGACGACGTCCTTCAGCAGCGCCATCATGATCGTGCGGTTGTGCTTGGCGTACTCCTGCGCCCAGAACAGGTCGTTGCGGTACGCCGCCATCTGCGGGGTGTCCGCGACGAAGACGGCGAGGTCGCGGTCGACGAGGCCCTGGTTGTGCGGCAGCTTCTGCGCGAGGCCGATGTGGTGCTCGGCCAGCTCCTTGCCGATGTTCCGGGATCCAGAGTGCAGCATGAGCCACACCGAATCGGACATATCTACACAAACCTCAACGAAGTGGTTTCCCCCGCCGAGCGTCCCCATCTGATGGGTCGCCCGGTCCTGACGGAACCTCACCGCCTCCGCGACCCCGCCGAACCGCCCCCAGAAGTCGTCCCACCCCGCCGTGGCCAGCCCGTGCAGGCGCCTCGGGTCGACGGGGGAGTCGTGCATCCCCCGCCCCACCGGAATGGCCTGCTCGATGCGCGAGCGCAGTCGGGACAGGTCGCCGGGCAGGTCGTTGGCGGTCAGCGAGGTCCGTACCGCCGACATCCCGCACCCGATGTCCACCCCGACCGCCGCCGGACACACCGCGCCCCGCATGGCGATCACGGAGCCGACCGTCGCGCCCTTGCCGTAGTGCACGTCCGGCATCACCGCGAGGCCCTCGATCCAGGGCAGCGTGGACACGTTCCGCAACTGCTGGAGCGCGACGTCCTCCACCGACGCGGGGTCGGTCCACATCCGGATCGGTACCTTCGCGCCCGGCATCTCCACGTACGACATCAAGCCTCATCCCCCAGAACCACAGAAAAGTCTACGAACACCGTCAGAAGTCAGGAATCGCAAAACCGGCGCCAAGGTCAACGAAAGGGACAGCGGACCGGCGTCCACGGCAGCGCGTGCGATACACATTGTCCTCCGGACACACCCCCGCCCGGCAACCGATTAACCTGCGGGGACACACCGAGAGGAGCCTGACCGTGCAGCGGAAGGCGTACGTACCCGGCGTCGCCGCGCTCCTCGCGGCCCTGCTCGCGGGCTGCACCGGCGGCTCCGACACCGGCGGCACGGCCGACGGCTCCAACTCCGAGGACACCGGCACCGCCACGACCACCGCCCAGCCCGGCCGCTACCGCACCCTCCCCGAACCCTGCGGCGCGGTCGGCGAGGACACCCTGGACTCCCTGCTCCCCGGCATCACCCGGCTCACCGACGAGGACCAGCGCGAGAAGGCGTACGCGGGCGAGGCCACGCTCACCTACGACAACGACCGCAAGGTGGGCTGCCGCTGGAAGGTCGAGTCCAGCACCGCCACCGACCGCCTCCACATCGACCTCGAACGCGTGGTGTCGTACGACGACACCGTCAGCGACGACAGCCAGGCCGAGCAACTCTTCGCCACGCTCCAGGACACGGCGGACCTCCCCGCCCCCACCGCGACCGGCACGACGGACGCGGCACCGAAACGGGAGAAGGAGACGGCGACACACGCCGCCTCCCCCTCCACGGACCCCTCCCCCTCCGCCCCCACCCCCGACCTCCAGCCCCGCCTCCTCGACGACCTCGGCGACGAGGCGTTCGTCGACGACGAGCTGAGCAGCGCCGGTTCCACGGCCCAGCAGCGGACGGTGACTGTGGCGTTCCGCACGTCGAACGTCATCGTGACCATCGAGTACGAGGAGCAGGCCGCGGCCGTCGGCGTCGTACCGGACAGCGAGGAAATGCAGGACAGGGCGCGGAAACTGGCCTCCCGACTGGCCGACTCCCTGTCCGGCTGACGCCGTACGGCCCCCACCCTGCCCCCTCCGCGAAGGCGCCGAAGCCCGCTCGCGCCCACCCCGCACCGCGTACCGTGGCCCCTCGGACCCGATCCGACCGCAGGGAATCACGAAGCGTCATGAGTGAAGGAACCATGCAGCGACGAGCAGAGCGAGCCGAGGACCAGCGTGACCAGCGTGCGGGGCGGTCGTCCCGTCTGAGCCGTGCCCTCGTCGGCGCGGCCACCGTCCCCGTCCTGCTGATCGCCGCGGGCTGCTCCTCGGACTCCGACTCCGGCGACGACGCCAAGAAGGCCTCCGAGAGCGCCGCGAGCACCTCCGCGAGCCCCTCCCCCACCGTCCAGGCGGCGGTGTACGGGACGCTGCCCGAGCCGTGCCGGATGCTGGCGAAGAAGACCCTGGAGGACCTGGTGCCCGAGGGCACCAAGGGCAAGGAGGGCAGCTCCGACGACACCTCCACCCGCGCCAACTGCTCCTGGGACAGCCTGGACAACAACGGCGTCAAGGGCTCCCAGTTCCGCTGGCTGAACGTCGCCCTGCTCCGCTTCGACTCCGACGTCAGCCGCGGCGCGGGCGACGAGCGCGCCCGGGAGTACTACGCCAAGCAGGTCGAGGACGCCCGGGCGGCGGACGGCGCCAGGAACACCAAGGCCGAGCCGCTCGGCGGCACCGGCGACGAGGCGACCCTCGTCCGCTACGACCTGAAGAAGAAGGAAGGCGCCTTCAAGCAGCAGACGGTCGTCGCCCGGGTCGAGAACGTCGTCATCACCCTCGACTACAACGGCGCGGGCCTCGCGGGCGACAAGACCCCCGACGGCGACGACCTGGCGAAGGCCGCGACGAAGGCGGCGAAGGAGGCGGTGGCGGCCCTGAAGGCGACGCTGGGCGACGCGGGCGGCACCAGCGCGTCCCCCTCCCAGTCCGCCTCAAAGTCGGCGTCAGCGGCCAAGAAGGACTGAGAGCAGTACCGGCCACCCGTCCCCCGCACACGTGTGCCACTCTGTTGGGCGCGCAACAACACGCAGTGGGAGGGGAGTACGGGTGGCCGCGCCACTTCAGCTGACACGGATGCACCGCGTCCTCATAGGCGTGGTCGTCTTCGGTGCCGTCATCATCGCGGGCATCGGCTTCGCGGGTTCGTACGCAGCCGTACGCGAACTCGCCCTAGAGAAGGGCTTCGGGAACTTCTCCTACGTCTTCCCGATCGGCATCGACGCGGGCATCTGCGTCCTGCTCGCCCTGGACCTGCTCCTCACCTGGATCCGGATCCCCTTCCCGCTGCTGCGCCAGACGGCCTGGCTGCTGACCGCGGCGACGATCGCGTTCAACGGCGCCGCCGCCTGGCCGGACCCGCTGGGCGTGGGGATGCACGGCGTGATCCCGATCCTGTTCGTGGTCTCCGTCGAGGCCGCCCGGCACGCCATCGGCCGCATCGCCGACATCACCGCCGACAAGCACATGGAGGGCGTCCGCCTCACCCGCTGGCTGCTCTCGCCCGTGCCCACCTTCCTCCTCTGGCGCCGGATGAAGCTGTGGGAGCTGCGCTCCTACGAGCAGGTCATCAAGCTGGAGCAGGAACGCCTCGTCTACCAGGCCCGCCTCCGCTCCCGCTTCGGCCGCTCCTGGCGCCGCAAGGCCCCCGTCGAGTCCCTGATGCCGCTGCGCCTGGCCCGCTACGGCGTCCCCCTCGCGGAAACGGCCCCCGCGGGCCTGGCGGCGGCGGGCATCGAACCGGCGCTCCTGCCCCCGGCGCCGTCCCCGTCCCCGGACCTGCCCGCGCTCACCGAGTCCGCGCCCGTCCCCCAGGCGACGGCACCCTCCGGCGAGCAGCGCCCCCAACTGGCCGGCGACCCGCCCCCCGGCCAGCAGCCGCCCCCCGCGCCCGAGCCCCGCGCCGACGAGCCCCAGAACCCGTGGCTCCAGGCCCGCGACCCCCGGACCACCGAGTACCACGGCGGCTACGACCCCACGTACGACCCGGACGCCGCCTACGCCCAGTGGTACGAGGAGCAGCAGCAGGCCGAGGAGTACCGCGCCCAGTACGAGGCGCCGTTCGAGGAGCCCCCGTCGATGGAGGACACCGGCAGCTTCCCCATCCCGGTGGGCCCCAACCGCACCCGGGAACTGGGCGAGGGCGGCGGGACGGCGGCGCCGGAGGCGCCGGACGAGGAGGCGTACTACCAGGTCTTCAAGCAGTCGATCAACGGCAGCTACCCCACCCCGCGTGAGTTCGGCGAGAACGTGGAGGCGGAGTTCCGCCTGGACCTCCCCGCGGAGGAGGCCAAGCGCATGGTCAACCGCTTCACGAACCGCTACAACGCGGAACTTGAGGAAGACCACATCGCGTGAGTACGAGGAGGGGGCGCCCGGCATGACCGCCGGGCGCCCCCTCCTCGTACGGGAACCGCTTCCCCTCGGACCTACTGCCCGAGCAGCCGCCGCACCCGCTCCTGTCCCACCGCCATCAGCAGGGTGGGCAGCCGGGGCCCGGTGTCCCGCCCGACCAGCAGGTGGTAGAGCAGCGCGAAGAACGACCGCTGGGCCGTCTTGATCTCCGCCGGCAGCTCCTTGGGCGTGGCGTCCGCGGAGAACCCGGCCTGCACCTTGGGAACGCCGTAGACGAGGTGGGTCAGCCCGTCCAGCGACCAGTGGTCGGCGAGCCCGTCGAGCAGCAGCCGCAGCGAGCCCTGGGCCTGCTCGTCCAGGGACTTCAGCAGCTCGGCGTCGGGCTCGTCCCGCACGATGGTCCGCTGGTCGGCGGGGACCTGCGTGTTGATCCAGGCCTCGGCCTTGTCCAGGCGGGGCCGTACCTCGTCGAGCGAGCGCACCGGCCGCTCCGGGTCCAGCTCGCTCAGGATCCGCAGCGCCTGGTCCTCGTGCCCGGCGGTGACGTCGGCGACGGACGCGAGCGTCCGGTACGGCATCGGCCGGGGCGTGCGCGGCAGCTCACCGGCGGCGGTGCCGACGGCACGGGAGTGCGCGGCGACGTCGGCGGGCAGCGCGGAGCCGTCGGTGACCTTGGCGTCCAGGCGGTCCCACTCGTCGTAGAGGCGCTGGATCTCCTGGTCGAAGGCGACCTTGAAGGACTGGTTGGGGCGGCGGCGGGCGTACAGCCAGCGCAGCAGCTGCGGCTCCATGATCTTCAGCGCGTCGGCGGGGGTGGGCACGCCGCCCTTCGAGGACGACATCTTGGCCATGCCGCTGATCCCGACGAAGGCGTACATGGGCCCGATGGGCTGCTGTCCGCCGAAGATCCCGACGATCTGCCCGCCGACCTGGAAGGACGAGCCGGGTGAAGAGTGGTCGACGCCGCTGGGCTCGAACACGACGCCCTCGTAGGCCCACCGCATGGGCCAGTCGACCTTCCACACCAGCTTGCCGCGGTTGAACTCGTTCAGCCGGACGGTCTCGGAGAAGCCGCACGCCGTGCAGGCGTAGGTCAGCTCGGTGGTCTCGTCGTCGTAGCCGGTGACGGTGGTGAGGTCCTTCTCGCAGTTGCCGCAGTACGGCTTGTACGGGAAGTACCCGGCGGTGCCGGAGCTGCCGTCGTCCTCGCTGGCCGCGCCGGACCCCTCGGCGGCCTCCAGCTCGGCCTCGTCGACGGGCTTCTGCGACGCCTTCTTGGCCGGGGCCTTCTTCGTCCGGTACTGGTCGAGGATGGCGTCGATGTCCCCGCGGTGCCGCATGGCGTGCAGGATCTGCTCGCGGTAGACGCCGGAGGTGTACTGCTCGGTCTGGCTGACGCCGTCGAACTCGACGCCCAGCTCGGCCAGCGACTCGACCATGGCGGCCTTGAAGTGCTCGGCCCAGTTGGCGTGCGGGGACCCCTCGGGCGCGGGCACGGAGGTCAGCGGCTTGCCGATGTGCTCGGCCCAGGACCCGTCGACGCCGGGCACCCCGGCGGGCACCTTGCGGTACCGGTCGTAGTCGTCCCAGGAGATGAGGTGCCGCACCTCGATCCCGCGCCGCCGGATCTCGTCGGCGACGAGGTGCGGGGTCATGACCTCGCGGAGGTTCCCCAGGTGGATGGGCCCGGACGGTGACAGCCCGGACGCGACGACGACCGGTTTGCCCGGGGCCCGACGCTCCGACTCCGCAACGACGTCATCCGCGAAACGGGAGACCCAGTCGGTGGTCTCGGTGCTCTGAGCCACGATCGGCACGTCCTCTTTATCCAGAAGTTCCCACAACCCAGCCGCGCCATCCACGACTGCCCGCCCCATTCTCCCAGCTCCCCCCACCACGACGAAAACGCGTTACGCCCGACCCGCGCGGCCGGGGGCGGCACCCACCCATCGCCCCCACCGCCCCCCGTACACGGAAAAACCCCTTTACCCCCCGTGGGATACTGACCCCATCCACCCGCACCCACGAGGAGAACGGCACCCACCCCATGGCCCCGGTCACGTCCCTCACCGCCACCGTCCACCAGCACCTCGCCGCCGCCCTCGCCTCCACCCTCCCGGAGGCCGACGGAGTCGACCCGCTGCTGCGACGTAGCGACCGGGCCGACTTCCAGGCCAACGGCATCCTCGCGCTCGCGAAGAAGGCCAAGGCCAACCCCCGCGACCTCGCGACCCGGGTCGTCGCCCAGGTCACCACCGGCGACGTGATCAGGGACATCGAGGTCTCCGGCCCCGGCTTCCTCAACATCACCGTCACCGACCAGGCGATCACCGACAACCTCGCCGCCCGCGCCACCGACCCGGACGCCCGCCTCGGCGTGCCCACCACCGCCACCCCCGGCACCACGGTCATCGACTACGCCCAGCCGAACGTGGCGAAGGAGATGCACGTAGGCCACCTCCGCTCCGCGGTGATCGGCGACTCGGTCGTCCAGCTCCTGGAGTTCACCGGCGAGAACGTGGTGCGCCGCCACCACATCGGCGACTGGGGCACCCAGTTCGGCATGTTGATCCAGTACCTGGACGAGCACCCGCACGAGCTGGACCACAAGGCGTCCCAGGTGACCGGCGAGGAGGCCATGTCGAACCTCGACCGCCTCTACAAGTCGGCCCGCAGGCTGTTCGACTCGGACGACGCGTTCAAGACGCGGGCCCGCCGCAGGGTGGTCGACCTCCAGGCGGGCGACCCGCACACGCTCGCGACCTGGCAGAAGTTCGTCGACGAGTCGAAGATCTACTTCTTCTCCGTCTTCGAGAAGCTGGACATGGAGGTCCGGGACCCGGACATCGTCGGAGAGTCCGGCTACAACGACATGCTCGCGGAGACCTGCCGCCTCCTGGAGGAGTCGGGTGTCGCGGTCCGCTCGGAGGGCGCGCTCTGCGTGTTCTTCGACGACGTCAAGGGCCCGGACGGCAACCCGGTCCCGCTGATCGTCCAGAAGTCGGACGGCGGCTACGGCTACGCGGCCACGGACCTCTCCGCGATCCGCGACCGGGTCTTCCACCTCAAGGCCGACACACTGCTCTACGTCGTGGACGCCCGCCAGTCCCTGCACTTCAAGATGGTCTTCGAGACGGCCCGCAGGGCGGGCTGGCTGAACGACGACGTGACGGCGCACCAGCTCGCCTTCGGCACGGTCCTCGGCAAGGACGGCAAGCCGTTCAAGACGCGTGAGGGCGAGACGGTCCGCCTGGTGGACCTGCTCGACGAGGCGGTCGACCGTGCCACGGCCGTCGTCCGCGAGAAGGACACCCAGCACCAGCTCACCGAGGCCGACATCGCCGACCGCGGCGCCCAGGTCGGCATCGGCGCGGTGAAGTACGCCGACCTGTCGACGTCGGCGAACCGCGACTACAAGTTCGACCTGGACCAGATGGTCTCGCTGAACGGCGACACGTCCGTGTACCTCCAGTACGCGTACGCCCGTATCCAGTCCATCCTCCGCAAGGCGGGCGAGGTCCGCCCGGCCCCCCACCCGGAGCTGGCGCTGCACGAGGCCGAGCGCGCCCTGGGCCTGCACGTCGACGCGTTCGCGGAGACGGTCGCGGAGGCGGCCTCGGAGTACGCCCCCCACAAGCTGGCGGCGTACCTGTACCAGCTGGCGTCGCTCTACACGACGTTCTACGACAAGTGCCCGGTGCTGAAGGCGGAGAGCCCGGCGCAGGTGGAGAACCGCCTGTTCCTCTGCGACATCACGGCCCGCACCCTCAACCAGGGCATGGCCCTCCTGGGCATCCGCACCCCCGAGCGCCTGTAGGGACGTACGCCGCCGCGCCCGGGGGAGTCGGTCCCTCAGGCGCGGCGGCGGCCGAACAGCCCCCGCACCCGCCGTCGCAGTGCCGGACCCAGCCGCACCAGGGCGCGCTTCTCGATGCCGCCGGTCCGGCGCTCCAGGGCGGCGAGCCGCTCGCGGGTGTCGTCGAGGCGGCGGGCCGTCTCCGTCGCCCGCTTCTCGGCGGCGGCGAGCCTGGCCTTCAGCTCCTTGTTCTCCCTGACCCGCTGTTCCATCCGCGCGTCGGCGGCGGCGAGCCGCTCCCGCAGCCGGGCCACGCGGTACCGCATGTGGCCGTCGTCGGAGCCGTCCCACACCGGCAGCGAGGCGGGCAGGTCGAGCCCGGCGAGGCGGGCGTCGAAGGCGGCGCCGCCGTCGCCGTGGGTGTAGGTGTTCCGCAGGTCGTTGCGGTCGAGGAAGGCGACGACCCGCTCGAACCGCTCCCGGTGCCCCTTGCGCAGGCCGGAGAAGTCGGCGCCCTCGTACAGCTCGCGCGCGTCGGTGTCGGCGGGCAGCCCGGTCAGCGTGCGGTACGGCAGGTCGAAGTACCGGCACAGTTCGAGGGTGCGGGAGTCGTGGCTGAGCAGGACCGCGGGCGTCCCGGCGAGCAGGGCGGCGATGGTGCCGTGCAGGCGGGTGCCGTAGGCGAAGTCGTAGCCGCGCAGTTCGTCGATCCAGGTGGCCGGGTCGAGCGGCATCCGCACCTTGTTCTCGCGCAGCAGGGCGTGGCTGAGCTGGAGCGGGAAGGGGTCCTCGTACCCGGACTCGGGGGTGGTGTCGCCCCAGAGCAGCAGCTCGGCGTCGTCGAGGTTCTGCGCGTAGTAGGTGAGGTGGGGGTAGCGCTCCCAGGCGGTGCGGGCGATGCCGGAGACGTCTCCCACGGGGACCGCGTCCGGGGAGAGGTTGAGGGCGATGCGGGAGGCGCCGGTCAGCTCGGCCGGACGGATCTCCGGGAAGGTGTCGCCGTACAGGAACATCGACGGGCAACCGATGATGTCGATCCGGTCGGCGGGGAACCCGAGTCCCCGGAGGTAGGACGCGGTCAGCTCGCCCCGGACGCCGAGGGACGCGGAACGCTCCAGCACGGCGGAGACGAAACGCTTCGCCGAGGCTTCCATCGGCCGCAGCCACCCGGTGTCGTAGTCGTCGGGCGCCTGCGCTCCGACGCCGAAGACGACGACGGGGATGGTGAGTTGCTCGATCAGCGTGGAGAGCCGGTCGAGCGAGGCGTGGAAGCTGGGCCGGAAGGCGTTGGCGAGGGGGACGACGAAGACGTCGTACCGCTCGTTGATCTCCGCGGCGCGCCGGGCGGACGGGTCGGTGCGGATGCCGTTGGAGGTGACCTCGGTGTCCGGGGCCGACAGCATCTTGTGGGCGGAGTCGCTGAAGAGCAGGTTGCCGGTGTTGGTCCCGATCAGGTCCTGGTGGATGAACTCGGTCGGGGTCGCGACACGGAAGGGGCTCTTCCCGGACCGGATCAGGATGCGTCTCACGCGACGACACCCTACAGAGCGGTGAAGTTCGGGTGAAGGATGACCGCCCGACCGGTATCCGGCGGGCGGTCCCACTCCCGGTCGTCGTCTCAGACGAGGACCGGGGCCTCCTTGGGGTTGGGGCCGTACTTGTTCACGCCGGGCTGGCCGTCCAGGCAGGCGAACACCAGCAGCACGACGCCGCCGACGAACGGGACCGCCCCGATCAGGAGCCACCAGCCGGAGCGGCCGGTGTCGTGCAGACGGCGCACCCCCACGCTCAGCGAGGGCACCAGCATGGCGGCACCGAAGACGACGGGCAGCCAGGTCAGGTCGGCGGCCAGACCGACGCCCATCAGCACGACGTAGATGAGCGAGCTGAACAGCACGAACATCCAGTACTCCTTGCGGCGCGCGCGCCCACTGAACTCGGCGTACTTCTTGAGCGCCGCGATGAACCACTGCATGGCATCCCCCCAGGGATCGACGAAGGACCTGACCGAAAAGATCAGGCCAGACGTTGAACCTAGAAAGACTGACGAGAACCCGTCAACAAGACGGACCGAACCGAGGCCTCAGTGATCCCTAACCGTTGCCAAGCGCAGCCGGATCCTCCCTGGTCAGCGCAGCATCCGCGCCGCCTCCACGGCCCAGTACGTCAGGATGTTCCGCGCCCCGGCCCGCCGGATCCCGGTCAGCGTCTCCAGGATCGCCCGCTCCCGGTCGACCCAGCCCTTCTCGGCGGCGGCCTCGACCATCGAGTACTCCCCGGAGATCTGGTACGCCGCCACCGGCACGTCGACCGCGTCCGCGACCCGCGCCAGGATGTCGAGGTAGGGCCCGGCGGGCTTCACCATCACCATGTCGGCCCCCTCCTCCAGGTCGAGGGCCAGCTCCCGCATCGACTCCCGGAAGTTGGCGGGATCCTGCTGGTACGTCTTGCGGTCGCCCTTCAGCGACGACCCGACGGCCTCCCGGAAGGGCCCGTAGAAGGCGGACGAGTACTTGGCGGTGTACGCCAGGATCGCCACGTCCTCCCGCCCGATCTGGTCGAGCGCGTCCCGGACGACGCCGATCTGCCCGTCCATCATCCCGCTCGGCCCGAGGACATGGGCGCCCGCGTCGGCCTGCACCTGCGCCATCTCGGCGTACCGCTCAAGGGTCGCGTCGTTGTCGACGCGACCCTGGTCGTCGAGCACGCCGCAGTGCCCGTGATCCGTCGTCTCGTCGAGACACAGGTCGGACATGACCAGCAGGTCGTCCCCGACCTCGGCCCGCACGTCCCGCAGGGCCACCTGGAGGATCCCGTCCGGATCGGTCCCCGGCGTCCCGACCGCGTCCTTCTTCCCCTCCTCCGGCACCCCGAACAGCATGATCCCGGAGATCCCGGCGGCCACCGCCTCCGCCGCCGCCTTCTTCAGGCTGTCGCGCGTGTGCTGCACGACCCCCGGCATCGCCGCGATCGGCACCGGCTCGCTCACGCCCTCCCGCACGAACGCGGGCAGGATGAAGTCGGCGGGGTGCAGCCGCGTCTCGGCGACCATGCGCCGCATCACGGGCGTGGTACGCAGCCGCCGGGGGCGCGTACCCGGAAAGGATCCGTACGTCGTCGTCATACGCCCTAAGCTACGCCCGCCCCCTCCCCGGACTTGCCGACGCGGCGTCGGCGCCACCAGGGTCAGACGGCGAGCCCGCGCACGCGGAACCGCATGACGCGGTACGGCCAGCCCGCCCCGGCCGCCGAGCGGTCGCAGGCACAGTTCCCCGAACGCGCCGTCCAGGACGGGCGTGGGCGGGTTGCCCCAGGCCCAGCGGCCGTCGGGCGCCCGCCCCCACGGCTCGTAGGCACCGGGGGTGCCGTCACACGAGGCGACGGCACCCGCGGGGTGGGGGGACGGCGCCGTCAGCAGCCGTCGAGGTAGGCGTCGTGGATCCAGACGCCGGTGCGTCCGCCGACCAGGTCTCCCATGACCCACTCGTTCTGGCGCTCGCGGTAGTGGAGCTGCTGGCCCCTGTTCACCTGACCGAGCACCGGGTAGTTGGTGCCGGGACCACCGCGGAAGTTGACCCGGTCGTCGTTGACGGTGCAGACGATGACCTGCCGCTCGGCGGTGGCGGCCGGGACGGCGGCCTGGGCGCCCGGCGCGGCCTGGGCGGCCTGCGCGAGGGGTCCGGCGGCCAGCGTGAGTCCGCTGATCAGGACGGCCGTGGCCAGCATTCGCTTCTTCATGGGATTCCTCTTTTCCGTTCGTCGTCCGGTCCTCGGTGCGGGACCTGATGCACCGTTTGTAGCCGCTAACCTGTTGTTCAAGGCCGGTCGGCCGACGCCGAACAAACGGATACCGAACAACGGGCGCGGCCGCGGGAGAGGTGGGAACGTGCCACGGGGAGAAAGTCCGCTGGATCCGAACGGCGGTCCGCTTTTCGAATTCGCGAGCCGTCTGCGGAAACTGCGGGAAGAGGCGGGCCGCCCGACCTACCGGGATCTCGCCCGGCACACGCACTACGGGATCGCGACCCTGTCCTCGGCGGCGGCCGGGCGCCACCTCCCCAGCCTGGCGGTCACCCTCGCCTACGTCCGCGCCTGCGGCGGTGACGAGCGCGAGTGGAAGGTGATCTGGCAGCGGACGGCTGACGCGTGTGCCGGTAAGGACACGTCAACCGCCAAGCCCCCGTACATCGGCCTGTCCGCATTCAAGGAAACCGACGCCGGTTTCTTCTTCGGCCGGGAGAAACTCACCGCCGCACTCGTCGAACACCTGAGGGAAAAGCGACTTCTCTTGTTGTTCGGGGCCTCGGGTTCCGGTAAGTCATCGGTGCTGCGCGCCGGAGTTCTCCCCGCTTTCCGCGGCACCCCCGCACTGCTGTTCACCCCCGGCCCGCACCCCCTGCGGGAATACGAAACCCGGCTCACGGCATACGAAAGGCAGCGGGCCGAGCCCGGAGAGGAGGACCCCGCGGCGGAGGAGGTCCTCATCGTCGTGGACCAGTTCGAGGAGGTGTTCACGCTCTGCCACGACGCCCGGGAACGCGAACGCTTCGTCACCGCGCTCGTGCACACGGCGCACGCCCCCGACAGCCGCGCCCGCGTCGCCATCGCCGTGCGGGCCGACTTCTACGCGCACTGCACGCGGCTGGCCGGGCTCGTCGACGCCCTGCCCCAGGCCCACCACCCCGTCGCCCCGATGACCGCCGAGGAGCTGCGGGCGGCGATCGTCCAGCCCGCCGCCCGCTCCCGCCTCACCGTCGAGAGTGCCCTGCTGACGACCCTCACGGCCGACGCCCACGGTCGGCCGGGCGCCCTGCCCCTGCTCTCGCACGCCCTGCTGGAGACCTGGAAGCGACGGCGGGGCAACGCCCTCACCCTGACGGGCTACCGCGCGGCGGGCGGCATCGAGGGCGCGCTCGCCCAGACCGCCGAGAACTTCTACGGCGCCCTCAACGAGGGTCGACAATGGGCCGCACGACGACTGTTCCTGCGGCTCGTCGCGCTGGGCGAAGGCACCGAGGACACCAAGCGCCGGGTACCGCGCCCGGAACTCGACAGCGGCCCGGACACGGAGTCCGTCCTCGAACAGGCGACCAGAGCGAGGCTGCTGACCACCGACGCCGACCACGTCGAGATCGCCCACGAGGCACTGATCCGCTGCTGGCCCCGGCTCGGCGTCTGGCTGGCGGAGGACCGCGACCAGGAACGCCTGCGACGGGCCCTCACCGAGGCAGCCACCCTCTGGGAGTCCCTGGACCACGACCCCGACACCCTCTACCGCGGGGTACGCCTCGCCGCCGCGAAGGACATCCCCCCACGGGCGCTGACCACCCGCGAACGCGCCTTCCTCGACGCCAGCGAGGCGGCGGCACAGCGTAGCCGACAGCGCGACCGCCGTCGGCTACGCCGACTGCGCCAACTCGTCGGGTCCCTCGCCGCCCTGCTCGTGTGCGCCATGACGGCCGCCGGGTTCGCCGTACGGGCCCAGCACACCGTCACCCGACAACGCAACGACGCGGTGGCCGTGCGAGCCGCCGACGAGGCCGTCCGCCTCAGCCAGGACAACCCGTCACTGGCCATCCAGATCGCGCTGGCCGCTTACCGCCAGACTCCGCAGAGGCGCACGGCGGACACCCTGCTCAGCACTCTCTCCGCCGCGTCGACCAGCACCGGGCCCCCCAGCCGCACCCCGGTCGGCCACACCCCGGCCGTGACCGCCGACGGCCGGCTGCTGGCCATGGCCACCGGCTCACAGATCGTCGTATGGGACATGCGGAACCCTCGACAGCCCCGCCGACTCGGCACCGCCGCCACCGACGGAGCCGCCCTGGGCCCGATCCAGTTCTCCCCGGACGGCTCCACCCTGCTCGGCGCGGACAGCGACCGCACGCTCTGGCTGTGGGACGTGACCGACCCGCGCCACCCCACCCTGGCGTCGAAGTGGCCCACGGAGCACACCGACGCCGTCTACTCCGTCGCCGTGCGCGGCGACGGGCACCTCGTCGCCACCGGCAGCTACGACGACACCGTCGGCCTCTGGGACATCACCGACCCCGCCCGACCCCGCGCGCTCGACAAGCTCACCGGCCACACCGGCAACGTCAAGCCCGTGGTCTTCAGCCCCGACGGCAGGACGCTGGCCTCGGGCTCCGACGACCGCCACATCCGCGTCTGGGACGTGACCGACCCGCGCCACGCCGTCCCCCTCGCCGTCTTCAAGGGACACGAGAACTTCGTGGACGCACTCGCCTACAGCCCGGACGGCCGTGCACTGCTGAGCGGAAGCGACGACCGCACGGCGAAGCTGTGGGACATCAGCGGCCTCCCCCACCGCCGTGCCCCGGGTGTGCTGGCGGGACACGCCGACATCGTCACCAGCGTGGCCTTCGCCCCCCATGGACGCACGGCGGTGACCGTCGGCATCGACGGCGTGCTGAACGTCTGGGACACGACCGACCGCGCGCACCCCGTCCCCCTGGCCCACCTCACCAACCCCCGTGGGACGGTCAAGGAAGTACGTTCCCTCACGGCGGACGGCACGTTCCTCACCGTGACCGCCCACCACAGCGTCCAGATCTGGTACACCGATCTCGACCGGGCCCTCACCGACGCCTGCGACCACGTCCACACCACGATCAGCCACGCCCAGTGGACGGAGCACTTCCCCCGCCTGTCCTATGCCCCGCCCTGCCCCGCCCCCACCCTGCCCGGGCGCCGAGGCTGACCGGCCTCAGGCCACAGCCAGAACCTGGCCACCGGGCATCCGCTCAGCCCGGCAGCTCCGGCAGAGCCCTGGTTCGGGCGCCCGGAAGACCCGGTCGCAGCCGTCGCAGTCCTGGAAGGGATCGGGACGACTCCGCCCGACCCCGGGAGCCGGAGACACGGGCACGGCGGGCAGGGGCGGCGGCAGCGACTCCCGCAGCCGGTAGCCGACCAGCGCGGACGCGGACCGCAGCTCGCCGGGCAGGTCCACGGTGAGCGTCCGGTGGACGGTCGCGGCGCTGGCCCCGCCGTCCAGCCACTCGGCGACGGCGGGGGCCAGCCGCTCCACCTCCCGGCGGGAGAGCGTGAGCCGCTCGTCGGTACGGCGCAACCCGGCGAGCAGGGAGACGGCGCGCTCGTGGGAGGGCCCACGCCGGGGTTCGGGCTCGGGTTCGGGTTCGGGTTCGGGCTCCGGAAGCGGAGCCGGTTCCCGTACGACCGGCTGCGGCGCCGGTACGACGTCGGTGTCGTCGTCGGTGGCGGTGTCGTCGGCGGTGTCGTCGGCGATCGCTGGCTCCCCGGGCCGATGGTGGACGTACGTACGCGTCACCATCCGCCCCTCAGCCGTACGCTCCCGCACCCGCTCCAGATACCCGCACGCCTCCAACTCCCGCAGCGCGAAGGCGATCCGGTCCCGCCCCTCGGGAAACCGCTCAGCGAGGGTGCGGATGTCGACCGGGGCGCTCTCGGGCAGCGACAGGATGTGGACGGCGAGCCCGATGGCGGTCACGGACAGCTCGCGGTGCTGGGCGAGGTGGTTGCCGACGATCGTGTACCGGTTGGGGTGGTACGCACGTACGTGGGTGACACCGGACCGGGTGGCGGTGTGCCGAACGCCCTGCTTCGCACGCGGGGCAGCGATAAGCTGCGTCTCAGCCATGGGGAAGGTCCGTTCTTCCTCTTTGGTCAGGCCCTCGCACTGGGATGCCAGTCCCGGCGAGGGCCGATGCATGTCTGCGGTTGTCACGGTGAGCCTGCCCGCCCAATCCCCCGCCGCGCCAGCCAGGTTGGCCGGGTTCACCCGCGTGAGTGACGTCCGGGAGGTTTGGTTGGGTTGGGAGGGTTCTTTCCAGGGAGTTCTTAACTCCTTTTACCGCCCGCACCCCCGACGACCGGCCCACCGAGTCCCGTATCCCCGGGCTCCGGTCAGGCCCGGAGCCGGACCTCCGCCCACACGGTCTTGCACGGCACGGGCCCGACCCGTACGCCCCACCGGTCGGCCAGTTCCTCGACCATCGCCAGCCCGTACCCGGACTCGGCGGGCACATCACCGCTGGGTGCTCCGGAGGGCAACCGATCACCACGAGGATCGGTGACCTCGATCCGGAGAACGCCGGGCCCGGCGACGGAGAGCGTGAGCCGGAAGCTCCGCCCGGGAACCCGCCCGTGCAGCACGGCGTTCGCCGCCAGCTCGGCCACCAGCGACCGCGCCGGATCCAACGGCACCCCCCACTCACTCAGTTGCTGCACGGCGAGCAGCCGGGCGAGACGGGCGCCTCGGCGGGTGGCGGAGAGCGGCACGGTGAACCGGCGCACGGCGGGTGCGCCGGAGGGCGGGAGAGTTTGCTGATTCACGTCACCCAGCGTGTTCACGTATGCGTAGCCTGTGAAGACGGACAGCCCGTGCGGCCGTTGGCCGTCCGCCTGGCGTCCGGTCCCGTCCGGGCGGTACGGGGCGACCGAGGGAGAGGTGGCGAACGTGAACGAGTGGAACGCGGGGCCGGACGACGAGGAGGCCGGGGGCGTGATGCGCACGGTCATCCGGCAACTGAAACTGTGGCGGGAGTCGGCGGGCCTCACCCAGGCGGAGTTCGGCGCGGTGATCGGCTACGGCGAGGAGTCGGTCTCGTCCGTGGAGCGGGGACGGCGGATTCCCCGACCGGAGTATTTGGAGGCGGCGGACGAGGCGTTGGGCGCGGGCGGGAAGATCGCGGCGTTCAAGAAGGACGTCGCGGAGATCAGGTACCCGAAGAAGGTACGGGATCTGAAGAAGCTGGAGGCGGAAGCCGTTGAGCTGTGCGCGTACAACAACTCGGTCGTCCATGGGCTGTTGCAGACCGAGGAGTACGCCCGGGCGGTGCTCGGCGCCCGCCGCCCGCCCTTCACCGCCGACCAGTTGGAACAGCAGGTGTCGGCCCGCATGGCGCGGCAGGAGATCGTCGGCGACACGACAGCCCGCGCCCTCTTCAATTTCGTCCAGTGCGAGTCGACACTTCTCCGGCCCATCGGGGGCAAGATGGTGATGCGCGCGCAACTCGAACGGCTGTTGGAGGTTGGCGCCTTCCGCAACGTCGACCTTCAGGTACTGCCCCTGAACCGCGAGGAGAACTCGGGGCTCGACGGCTCGTTCAGGTTGGTCAGGCTCGGGGACGGCACCACGGTCGGTCATGTCGAGGTGGCGCACATCAGTCGCGTGATCACGGAGCCGAAAGAGGTGCAGCTCCTGGAGATCCAGTATGGAATCATCCGGGCACAGGCTCTCAGCCCACGGGAGTCGATGGCCCTCATCGAGAAAGTGCTTGGAGAAACATGAAGCTGGAGTGGATAAAGAGCAGTTACAGCACGTCCAGCGGCCCCGACTGCGTCGAGGTGGCCACCCCGGACGAGACTCAGGTCCTCGTCCGCGACTCCAAGAACCCCACCGGCCCCCGCCTCACCCTCACCCCCACCACCTGGGCGACCTTCCTGCCGTACGCGTCCGGGCGCTGACGAAGTAACGCACGCGGCCCACACCGAGTCCACGGTGCGGGCCGCACCCGCATGTCAGTCGGCGAGCGGAGCCGCCTCCGCCGCAGGGCCCTCACCCCGGGCCTGCTGCAAGGTCTCCGCGATCGCGGCGAACTCCTCCAGCGCGGCTTGGAGGTCTTCGACGATCTCGGCGGCCAGTACCTCGGGCGCGGGCAGGTTGTCCGCGTCGTCGAGGCTGGGGTCGCGGAGCCAGGTGATGTCGAGGTTGGCCTTGTCGCGGGCGACGAGCTCTTCGTAGGTGTACGCCTTGAAGCGCTCCGTCTCGACCCGCTTGGAGCGGTCCTCGTCGGGGCGGTAACACTGCACGAAATCTTCGAGGTGGGACCGGGTGAGCGGGTTCTGCTTGAGGGTGAAGTGCTGGGCGGTACGGAGGTCGTAGACCCACAGCTTCTCGGTCCACGGTCGCTCGGGACGAGCGGGCCTGCGCTCGAAGAACAGGACGTTGGCCTTGACGCCGCCCGCGTAGAAGATGCCGGTGGGCAGACGCAGCAGCGTGTGGACGTCGTACTCCTTCAGCAGGCGTCGGCGGATGGTCTCACCCGCGCCGCCTTCGAAGAGGACGTTGTCGGGGACGACGACCGCGGCCCGGCCGTGGATCTCCAGCAGTGAGGCGATGTGCTGGACGAAGTTGAGCTGCTTGTTGGTCGTGGTGACCCAGAAGTCACGGCGCTCGTAGGCGATGGCCTCGCGGGCGGCGGAGCCGTCGTCGCCGTAGACGGTGATGGACGACTTCTTGCCGAAGGGCGGGTTCGCCAGGACCAGGCTCGCGCGCTTGGTGGGCGGGGCGATGAGGGCGTCACGGTCATGGATGAGGGTGGGCCCGGTGGGCTGACCGATGCCGTGCAGGAAGAGGTTCATCGCGGCGAGACGGGCGGTGTTCCGGACCAGCTCGGTGCCCCAGATGCCTCCGCTGCTGAGGTGCTTGCGCTGCTCGGGGGTGAGGCGGTTGCCGTACTCGCTGAGGATGTGTTCGGCGGCGGCGAGCAGGAAGCCGCCGGTTCCGCTGGCGGGGTCGGTGATCGTGTCGTCCGGGGTGGGGCGGACGCAGTCGATGATGGCCTGGATGAGCGGACGCGGGGTGAAGTACTGACCCGCGCCCGACTTGATGTCCTCCGCGCCACGGGAGAGCAGTTCCTCATAGGCGTCGCCCTTGATGTCGGTCTTCTGCCCGGACCAGTTCTCCTTGTCGATCAGGTCCTTCACCAGGCGCTTGAGCTTCGCGGGGTCGTGGATGCGGTTACGGGCCCCGTTGAAGATCAGGTGGAAGGTGGTGCCCTTGCGCTGGGCTCCGAGGTCTTCGAGGAGCTGCGTGTAGGCGGCTTCGAGCTCGGCACCGTCGCTGTTCAGCAGCTCGGGCCAGCCACGCCCTTCCCAGACGGTCCCCTCGGGCATGATCTGCTCGCGGAACATGGGAGGCCGGGACTGCGCCTCGTGCGCCATCTTGAGGAACACGAGAAGCGTCAACTGCTCGACGTAGTCGATGGTGGAGACACCGTCGTCCCGCAGGACGTGGCAGTAACTCCAGAGCTTGTCGACAAGCCGACGGGCCTCGGTCGCGGTCACGAGGAAATCTCCAGGTCAAGGGTGGGCTGGCTGGCGCTGGCTAGGGCGGGAGCATCGGCCCTAGGCTGCGGAGGTGCGTCCGGCACGGGTGCGGTGTCTGGCGTGTCTTTCCGCGAAGCACGGGCCCGGCGGGGACTCCGACGCTGGGGCTTGGTGACTCTGGCTGCCTCCCGCTCGGCACGGATGTGGCCAACCAATACGTCGGCGGGCTCGTCAGTGACGTTCTGAGGGATCAAGCGGCCAGCGAAAGCCTCAGCGAGGAGAGAGCGACGTAGAGCAGAGGAGCGCGCTAGAGCTCTCTCGGATTCGACCACCAGTCGATGGGCCGACTCTTCAGCCTCGGACACCCATCGGGACATTTCTTCCTGCATCTTATTGTCCGGCACAGGGATACGTAGCGAACGAAGCTTTTCCTGCGGAAGGTGCTTGATAGTGGTTCCAGTAAGGAGGTGCTCAAAGCGCTTACTGAGAGCCGCCTCTTCAAGCATGAGCGCGATCCAACCAGCTGACGCTACCCCGTGCGCACGAACCCGATGTAGGGCCTTCTGGAACGCCATATAAGAGTTCCCCTCCGGCCAGATAGCACACCGACCGGGTTCACCGCCTTCGCATACGAGTAGATCACCTGCTCGGACGCTGAACCTCCTCTGCTCCTCTTCACTCATCGGTACCGTGCGGAGGTCGGCCAGATCGAATCGCCCCCAACGAACATTAACGTTCCGCAGGTAGGGCGTTGCTTCACCGCTATTTTTTCTGCGATCGAGCATCTTTCCAAGCGATGTGTCGGCGATCTCTGCGATTGACAGGAGAGGCGCACCAGAATCGACGGCAGCGGCGCGGAGTGACTGCAGTGCAGAGTGCCTAAGTTGTTTCGTTTTTACACGCGAAGCCACAATGCTGGATTCAGCCTTCTCAAGATGGGCGAGTTGCCCTTCGAGCGCGGCAACGATGCGCTGCTGCTCATCCACGGGAGGCAACAAGCACTCAAGCTCACCAAGCGCTCCCTGCGAGATGTTCCGCATGGAGTCCTTCGTCCCAGTGGCACGTTCGGAGATCTGCGAACGGATCACCGGAGACGAGAGCAGGTATGCCAGCCACTCCCTATCGACACCATCAGCCGGAACAAGCCGAAGGCTCTTGTCACTGAGAAGCAGTCGCGGACGACACTGACGCACGAGCACGGAGGCCCCTACATAGGCAGCCGTATTCGCCCGGCTCAGTAGAATATCCCCCGGCCGAATCTCGTAATCGGGATTGAACGGAAACCCGACAGGCACTGCCTTGTTCTCGCACTCATCAAAGTCACCCCAAGTCATGGCGCTGACCTTGATGACCCCCCACTCCTCAGCCGATGCCGGACGAGGTTCGCACTTGTAGGACTTGCCTGCCTCGATCCGGGCGAGAATGTCACCGAGCCGAACACGTGCCCACCCCTTCGGAACCTCCGAAGGAATACCGCCCTCGCTCACGCGCCCAACTCCCGTCCCAGCTCATCCAAAATCTCGGCCCCCCGATCCGCCCCGAACTCCCGAAGGAACCCGTCCACGCCCCCGCGCTCGATGAAGGGTACGTCCTTCAAATGCTCGGGCTCGATCGCCGCATCCGTCGCTATCACGTCGACGATCCGGTCCAGCCACCACACCTGGTCCTCGGTGAAGACGGCCCCCGCCTGCTCCTGCCGGGCCCGCCACGCCGCATACCGTTCCTCCACCAGCGCCCGGTACGGCCGTACCTCCTCCTCCAGCCCCAGCTCGAACCGCAGCAGCCCGATGAGGTCCACGACGCCGGCCGTCCCCCGCGGATGCCGAGCCGCCTTGCCCAACTGCACGTACGCGTCGTACAGCCGCCCCGGCGTCCACTGGAACGGGGGACGCTCGATCTTCCGGGCGAGGTCCTTCAGCCGCCGGTAGACCTCCTTCGGGTCGCGCCGCTCGCTGAACGCGAGGCTGAGCGCGGCGATCTCGTCCTCATGGTCCTTGATGTACTGCTGCCAGGAGGTCACCTTGCGCATCGCCAGCTCATCGGCCGTGACGCCGCGCGCCTCCATCACCTCGTCCACGCTCACCTCGTCTATGACGATGTCGTGCGCACGGCGCATGGACATGATCCGGTCCCGCAGCTCACGGTTGGAGGCGATCGGCTTCAGCGCGTCCAGCATGTCCTGCCGCACCTGCGGCTGCCCGCCGATCCGCCGCGCCCGCTCCTGCTGGTCGGGGTCGACGGACCGCACCAGCCCGCCCACGATCTCCCGCAGCGGCTGGCCCGCGAGTTCCTCGATCTCGTCCCGCTCCTCGGGCGTGAGTTGCCGGTCAAGTCGCGCGAGGCGTCCCGCCAGCGTGGCGACTTCGTCCTCGGTGAGCGCCAGCCCCGCCGTCTTGGCCATCAGCCGCTCCAGGGGGATCTTCCGCTCGGAGACCCTGACCAGCGGGCGCGCGTCCACGCGCGGGGAGTCCGTCACGCCCACCGCGTCGACGATCACGAACCGTTCCTTCACCTCGGCGTCCGGCGTGACGGCCTGGAACTCCGCCGGGTCGATCGTCCGGGAGCCGCGTCCCTTCATCTGCTCGAAGTAGGCCCAGCTCTTGACGTCACGCAGGAAGAAGACGCACTCCAGCGGCGGGATGTCGGTCCCCGTGGCGATCATGTCGACGGTCACCGCGACGCGCAGCTCGGGGCTGTTGCGGAACGCCTTGATCAGCTCGGCCGGACGCTTCGCCGCGTGGGTGATCTTCCGGCAGAAGTCGTCGCTCTCCCCGAAGACCTGCCGCACCATCTGGACGATCTCGTCGGCGTGGTTGTCGTCCACGGCGAAGATCAGCGTCTTGGGCACGTGCGTCCGGGCGCGCTGGACCTCCCCCTCCCCCACCGGCGGGAAGATCTCCGTGAACAGGTGCCTGCGGAACGTCTCGACGACGAGCTTCAACTGCCCCTTGCTGATGACCTGGCGTCCCAGCTGGGACGCCTTCCACTCCAGGTCCTCCTCCAGCTCCTGGTAGCGCTCGCGGCGCGTCTTGCGCTCCCGCATCGGGACGACCGTCTCCGCCGGGATCGTCCCGCCGTTCTCCCCCAGCTCCGTACGGATCCGGAAGACGTCGAAGTCGACGTTGACGCCGTCGGCGACGGCCTGCTCGTACGGGTACTCGCTGACCAGGTTCTGGAAGAAGAAGCCGAAGGTCTGCTTGACCGGGGTGGCGGTCAGGCCGACCAGGTGGGCGTCGAAGTACTCCAGGACCGCGCGCCACTTGCCGTAGATGGAGCGGTGACACTCGTCGACGACGATCAGGTCGAACGCCTCAGGCGGGAGGTCCGGGTTGTAGCCGACCTCCACCGGCTCGTCGACCAGGTCGTAGCGGTCGAGGGACGCGTCCTCGCTGTCGGCGCTCGGCACCTCGCGGTCCGTCAGCGCGAGCCACAGCCGCTGCACCGTGGACACCACCACGTGGGCGGAGCCCAGCACGGTGTCCCCCGAGAGCCGCTGCACGACGTACAGCTCGGTGAACTTGCGGCCGTCGTCCGGGGTGTCGAAGTTCTCGAACTCGGTCGCGGCCTGGCCGCCGAGGTTGTTGCGGTCGACCAGGAACAGGATGCGCTTGGCGCCCGCGTGCTTGAGCAGCCGGTAGCTCTCGCTGACCACCGTGTACGTCTTGCCGGCGCCGGTCGCCATCTGGATCAGGGCGCGCGGGTTGTCCTTGGCCAGGGAGTGCTCCAGGCCGTTGATGGCGGTCACCTGGGCGGGGCGCAGGTCCTCCGGGTCGAGGAAGGTCTCCGGCAGGCGGCGCATCCGGGCCCGCAGGGTCGGCGCGCCGTGGTCGGCCTCGGCCTCCTCCACCCAGCGGGCGATCGTGTCCGGCTGGTGCACGGCGAAGACCTCGCGGGTGCGCGGGGACGGGTCGAGCGCGTTGTGGAAGCGGACGGTGTTGCCGTCGGCGACGTACCGGAAGGGCAGGCTGGCCCGCCAGGCGCTGAGCTGCTGGCTGCGGGTGAGGCCGGTGGCGTACCGGGAGGCCTGCTCCATGGCGGCTTCCAGGTCGGCTCCCTCCCGCTTGGCCTCTATGACACCGACCAGGCGCTGATCGACGTAGAGGAGGTAGTCGGCACGACCGACGGCGGTGGAGACCTCCCGGACGGCGACGCCCTTGCCCGCGAAGAGGTTCTTGGCGGCGTCGTCCTGAACGGCCCAGCCCGCCTTCTCCAGGACGCAGTCCAGCTCGGCGCGGACCTGCGCCTCGCTCATCGGCGGGCTGGCGGCCTTCTGCGCGTGCGCGATGAACTCGTCACGCCGTGAGGCGCCGTCCAGCGGACGGGCGGCCGAACGGGACTCCATGGCCGGGGCCGTCAGTTCGGTGATCTTGCCACTCAGCTCGGCGATCAGGTCGTGCAGCGCGACCCGTTCGGCCTCGGCACGGGCCAGCTCCGCCTCGGCCTGCTCCCGGGCGGCCTGCTCACGCTCCAGGCGGCTCTGCTTGCCGTCGTAGCTGAGCCGGGCCTCCTCCAACTTGCGTCGGTAGGCACCGAGTTCGGTACGCAGCTGCTCCAGCTCGTGCCGGTCGGCGACAGTGGTGGGCGCGGGCGCGGCAGAGGGTGGCGCGGGTGCCAGGAAGACCCGGTGCGTGGCGTCGGACCGGTCGAGCGAGCGGTGCAGCCAGTCACCGAGACGGAAGCACAGCTCCACGGACTGAAGGGCTTCGCGGACGCTGGCGTAGTACTCGTGAACGGCCTTGTTGCCCGTCGTGCGGACCGCCTCGAACCATGCCCTCACCTGCGGGACGAGGACACCGGACCGGGTCAGCGCGTTGATCCTGTCGACCTGCCGGGACCCCGGGACGGTGAGGCCGAGGAGCGTGACCAGGTGGCGGGTCATGACCTCGCCGAAGAGGCGGGCCTTCACCATGGCGGCGTGCGGGTCGGTGTGGACGTACGACTCGGCGGAACAGCCCAGCGTCACCAGTAAAGGCTCGTGCCGGAGCAGGTGACCGAAGTTCGGCGAGCCAGCGGCCAGCCGCGCGACCTGTTCTTCGTCCCCACCGGACGGGTTCCCCGTCGCCGTCCCCGTCATGTCTTCCCCCTGGCATCCCAGTCGTCGTGTCAGCGCAAAGCCTTACAGGATGACACGAACAGATGGACCAATCAAGGGGATTGGCGATACGCAGGCTCCCACAGCGGGTGAACGCTCATTGACCTCGCAGGAAACGATGCGGGGCGCCGGCCACAGGCACCCCGCATCACCTCACGTCGTCGACCGGCGTCGTCTGGCGCCCGGCCGCCGCTCGCTGGGCCGCGTCACCGGGTCCCCGGCCTCCAGCGCCGCGGCCCGCCGCCGCGCGCCGAACTCGGCGAGCGCCTCCGCCAGCTTCAGGACGGACGGCTCGGGGGCCATGACGTCCACCCGCAGCCCGTGCTCCTCGGCCGTCTTGGCCGTCGCCGGGCCGATACACGCGATCACCGTCACGTTGTGCGGCTTCCCGGCGATGCCCACCAGGTTCCGCACGGTGGACGAGGACGTGAAGAGGACCGCGTCGAAGCCGCCGCCCTTGATCGCCTCGCGGGTCTCCGCGGGCGGCGGCGACGCGCGGACCGTCCGGTAGGCGGTGACGTCGTCGACCTCCCAGCCCAGCTCGATCAGCCCGGCGACCAGCGTCTCGGTGGCGATGTCGGCGCGCGGCAGGAAGACCCGGTCGATCGGGTCGAAGACGGGGTCGTACGGGGGCCAGTCCTCCAGCAGGCCCGCCGCCGACTGCTCCCCGCTCGGGACGAGATCCGGCTTCACGCCGAAGGCGACCAGCGCCTTCGCCGTCTGCTCGCCCACCGCGGCGACCTTTATCCCCGCGAAGGCGCGGGCGTCGAGCCCGTACTCCTCGAACTTCTCCCGCACCGCCTTCACCGCGTTGACGGACGTGAAGGCGATCCACTCGTACCGCCCGGTCACGAGCCCCTTCACCGCCCGCTCCATCTGCTGCGGCGTACGCGGCGGCTCGACGGCGATGGTCGGGACCTCGTGGGGTACCGCGCCGTAGGAGCGGAGTTGGTCGGAGAGGGACGCCGCCTGCTCCTTGGTCCGCGGGACGAGGACCTTCCAGCCGAACAGCGGCTTGGACTCGAACCAGGACAGCTGGTCGCGCTGGGCGGCGGCGGACCGCTCCCCGACCACGGCTATCACGGACCGCCCGCCGTCCGGCGACGGCAGCACCTTCGCCTGCTTCAGCGTCTGCGCGATCGTGCCCAGCGTGGCGCTCCAGGTGCGCTGCCGGGTCGTCGTACCGGCGATGGTGACGCTCATCGGGGTGTCGGGCTTACGTCCGGCGGACACCAGTTCGCCCGCGGCGGCGGCTACGGAGTCCAGCGTGGCCGAGACGACCACGGTCCCGTCGGACGCGCCGACCTCGGTCCAGCACCGGTCGGACGCGGTACGGGCGTCCACGAAGCGGACGTCCGCGCCCTCGGTGTCCCGCAGCGGGACACCGGCGTACGCGGGGACGCCGACCGCCGCGGCGATACCGGGGACGACCTCGAAGGGCACCCCGGCGGCGGCGCAGGCGAGCATCTCCTCCGCGGCGCACGTGTCGAGCCCGGGGTCCCCGGACACCGCACGCACGACCCGCCTGCCGCCCCGCGCGGCCTCCATGACAAGATGTGCGGCATCCCGTTCCGCGGGGGCACCAACGGTTGTTGACGTGCCGTCAACAACCGTCAGCTGAGGCGTGCCCGGCACCGGGTCCGAAGAGGAACCCGGGTCGGTGTTCACGACGGCGACGCCCGCCCTGGCATGGGCGCGGACGACGTCGAGCACCTCGTGCCCGGCGACGAGGACATCCGCGTTCGCCAGCGCCTCCACGGCGCGCAGAGTGAGTAGTCCCGGATCTCCGGGTCCGGCACCGAGGAAGGTGACGTGCCCGTGTTCCAGGCCGGCGGGAAGAGTGGTGGGGCTCACTGTGCTCGCTCCCCCATCAGACCGGCCGCGCCCAGGGCGAGCATCTCGGTGGCGAGTTCGCGACCGAGTGCCACGGCGCCCTCGTGCGTCTCGGGCACGGGACCGGTGGTGGACAGCTGCACCAGCGACGAGCCGTCGGTCGTGCCGACGACGCCGCGCAGGCGCATTTCCTTGACAGTCTGCCCGTCGGCCAGAAGGTCGGCCAAGGCGCCCACGGGGGCGCTGCAACCGGCCTCCAGGGCGGCGAGCAGTGACCGCTCGGCCGTCACGGCGGCCCGCGTGAACGGGTCGTCGAGTTCGGCGAGCGCGGCGATCAGCTCCGTGTGGTGCGCGGGGCACTCGATCGCCAGGGCCCCCTGGCCGGGGGCGGGCAGAACCGTGTCGACCGACAGGAAGTCGGTCACCTCGTCGCCGCGGCCGATCCGGTTCAGTCCGGCGGCGGCCAGGACGACGGCGTCCAGCTCACCGGAGCGGACGTATCCGATCCGGGTGTCGACGTTGCCCCGGATCGGGACCGTCTCGATGTCCAGGCCGTGCGTACGGGCGTACGCGTTCAGCTGGGCCATCCGGCGCGGCGAACCGGTGCCGATGCGGGCGCCGCGCGGCAGGTCGGTGAACTTCAGCGCGTCCCGCGCGACGATCACGTCCCGCGGGTCCTCCCGCTCCGGGACCGCGGCCAGCGCCAGCTCGTCGGGCTGGGTGGTCGGCAGGTCCTTCAGCGAGTGCACCGCGAAGTCGACCTCGCCCCGCAGCAGCGCGTCGCGCAGCGCGGTCACGAAGACCCCGGTACCGCCGATCTGGGCGAGCGCCTCGCGGGAGACGTCGCCGTACGTGGTGATCTCCACGAGTTCCACGGACCGGCCGGTCACCTGGCTCACGGCGTCCGCCACCTGCCCGGACTGGGCCATGGCGAGTCTGCTCCGCCTGGTCCCGAGCCGTAGTGCCTTGTCACTCATGCTGGCCCTCGGTTCCTGACGTTCTGGTGTTGCACGTCTTGCTGATCCTGCTGGTTCCGGTTCTCGGCCCGCGACACCGCGGCCACCGCCTCCTGGTCGAGGTCGAACAGCGTGCGCAACGCGTCCGCGTACCCCGCGCCGCCCGGTTCGGCGGCGAGCTGTTTGACCCGGACGGTCGGCGCGTGCAGCAGCTTGTCGACGACGCGGTGCACGGCCTGCCGGATCTCCCCGCGCTGCCTGCTGTCCAGACCGGGCAGCCGCCCCTCCAGCCGCGCGATCTCCCCGGCGACGACATCGGCGGCCATCGTCCGCAGCGCGACCACGGTGGGCGTGATGTGCGCCGCCCGCTGCGCCGCGCCGAAGGCCGCGACCTCGTCCGAGACGATACGGCGGACGTCGTCCACGTCGGCCGCCATCGGGGCGTCGGCCGACGCCTCCGCCAGCGACTCGATGTCCACGAGGCGCACCCCGGCCAGCCGGTGCGCGGCGGCGTCGATGTCGCGCGGCATCGCCAGGTCGAGCAGGAACAGCACCGGCTCGGGGCGCGGCAGTCCGACGACCGGTTCGGGCCGCCGCCGCTCGGGGATCCGGCCGAGGGCCGCCGCGGTCGCGGCGAGCGCGCCGATCAGCTCGGCGTCGGCCTCGGGTCCCCGGCGCTCGGCCTCCCGGCGCTCCACCGCGCCGCCCGCCGCCCACACGGCGTGCTGCTCCAGCGTCGCCGCGTCCATCCCGGCGACGGCGGCCTCACCCATCACCGAGAACCCGGACGCGGTCAGCCCCGGCGCGGACACGTCCAGCGGACAGTCGTCCTCCGTGCCCACGCTGGTCGGCGGCAGCGGCGCCGGCTCGGCTATCGCCGCTTCCCCGGTACGAGCGTCAGCGGCCAGGTCGGCGGCGGACTCCCCGGTGCGGCCCTCGAACGCGGCGGCGACCGCCTCCGCGGTGAGGACGAGACCGGTCGCCCCGGTGCAGGACACGGCGATGTCGGCACGTGTCAGTTCGGCGGCGACGGCGTCCATCGGCACCGCGCGGGCCCGTACGGCGTGGTCGTCGGCCTCGGTCAGGATCTGCGCGAGCCGCTCGGCCCGCTCGCCGGTGCGGTTGGCCACCACGACCTCCGCGACCCCGGCCCGCGCGAGCGTCGCCGCGGCCAGCGAGGACATCGAGCCCGCGCCGATCACCAGCGCCCGCTTGCCGCGCGCCCAGTCCTCGACGGGGGTCTCCAGGGCGAGCTGCTCCAGGCCGAAGGTGACCAGGGACTGCCCGGCGCGGTCGATGCCGGTCTCGGAGTGGGCGCGCTTGCCGACCCGCAGCGCCTGCTGGAACAGGTCGTTCAGCAGCCGTCCGGCGGTGTGCAGCTCCTGCGCCCGGGCCAGCGAGTCCTTTATCTGGCCGAGGATCTGCCCCTCGCCGACGACCATCGAGTCCAGGCCGCAGGCCACCGAGAACAGGTGGTGGACGGCCCGGTCCTCGTAGTGGACGTACAGGTAGGGCGTCAGCTCCTCAAGGCCCACCCCGCTGTGCTGGGCGAGCAGCGTCGACAGCTCGGCGACACCGGCGTGGAACTTGTCCACGTCGGCGTACAGCTCGATGCGGTTGCAGGTGGCCAGCAGCGCGGCCTCGGTGGCCGGTTCGGCGGCGACCGTGTCCTGCGCCAGCTTGGCCTGCGCGTCCGCGTGCAACGCCGCCCGCTCCAGCACGCTGACCGGGGCGCTGCGGTGGCTCAGGCCGACGACGAGGAGACTCATGCCGGCATCACGGCGGGTACGTCCCCGTCGGGTCCCTGGTCGGCGGCGGGCGCGGCGGCGGCGGCCTTGGGGGCGGTAGCGGCCGGGGGCTCGCTCGCGACCGTCGTCTCGGAGGCGGTGGCGGCGGCCGCCGCGGCGGCCGCGCTCTCCTCGCCCGCCTTGCGCTGCTCGTGGAAGGCGAGGATCTGCAGCTCGATGGAGAGGTCGACCTTGCGCACGTCGACGCCGTCCGGCACGGTCAGCACGGTCGGCGCGAAGTTCAGGATGGACGTCACCCCGGCCGCCACCAGCCGGTCGCAGACCTGCTGCGCGGCACCGGCGGGCGTGGCGATGACGCCGATCGACACGCCGTTGTCCTGGATGATCCGCTCCAGGTCGTCGGTGTGCTGCACCGGGATCCCCGCGACCGGCCTGCCCGCCAGCTGCGGGTCGGCGTCGATGAGGGCCGCGACCCGGAAGCCACGGGAGGCGAAACCGCCGTAGTTGGCGAGCGCGGCGCCCAGGTTGCCGATACCGACGATCACGACCGGCCAGTCCTGGGTGAGCCCCAGTTCACGCGAGATCTGGTAGACGAGATACTCGACGTCGTAGCCGACGCCCCGCGTGCCGTACGAACCGAGGTACGAGAAGTCCTTGCGCAGCTTCGCGGAATTGACCCCCGCCGCCGCGGCCAGCTCCTCGGAGGAGACCGTGGGCACCGACCGCTCGGAGAGCGCGGTGAGGGCTCGGAGGTACAGCGGAAGCCTGGCGACGGTGGCCTCGGGAATCCCTCGGCTGCGGGTCGCCGGTCGGTGAGTTCGGCCAGTTGCCACGGTGCTCCTGCGGGTAGAGCGGGGCTGTGGGCGGCCATATGTCCCCGGACCGCCCCGTCGAAAGCAGGCTATGTCTTTGTGAACGCGTGCACAAAGATGGTGTCCGATTTGCCCGCCCAACGTGACACGGGTCACGACCGAACACACACTCCACTCTCCCTGGTCGGCTAGAGGTCCACCGGGGTCCGCTGCAGGCCCGTCGGACCCCACCGGAGGCCGGGCCTACCGGACCAGCGCCCGGCGCAGGCGCTCCGCGTCCACCCGCCAGAAGGTGTGCTGCTCACCGTCGACGAGGACGACGGGGATCTGCTCCCAGTACGCGTCGTGCAGCCGCTGGTCCCGGGTGATGTCCTTCTCCTCCCAGGGCACGCCCAGCTCGCCGCACACCGTCTCGACCACGGCCCGGGCGTCGTCGCAGAGATGGCAGCCGGGCTTGCGGACGAGGGTGACGAGACGTTCCTGCGGGTCGCGTGGCTCGGCGGCGTCGCGTGGTGCGGCAGCGGCCGTACGGCGGAAGAGGGGACTCATACGGGCCATTCTCGCGCCGCGCGCGCCCCTGGTTAAGCCGTCGACCTTAACGATGAGGTCGCGGAGAGTTCACACCGCCCCAACCTCTCGACTCCGGAACCACCGAACAGACTGGCTATGCTCACGGACATGGCCGCTCTCGGATGGCTCACCCCCCGTAGGCGCTCCGCCACGGCGCGGAGCGTGTTGGCAGGCGAGGCCTCGGCGGAGGCCGCGCGCAAGTCGGTCCCCGAGGAGGAACCGGCGTTCCCGGTCCTCGGCGACGACCGGGCAGCCGCGTTCTTCGACCTGGACAACACCGTGATGCAGGGCGCCGCGCTGTTCCACTTCGGCCGGGGCCTGTACAAGCGGAAGTTCTTCGAGACCCGCGAACTGGCCCGGTTCGCCTGGCAGCAGGCGTGGTTCAGGCTGGCGGGCGTCGAGGACCCGGAACACATGCAGGAAGCCCGCGACTCGGCCCTGTCCATCGTCCAGGGCCACCGGGTCTCCGAGCTGATGTCGATCGGCGAGGAGATCTACGACGAGTACATGGCCGAGCGCATCTGGCCCGGCACCCGGGCGCTGGCGCAGGCGCACCTGGACGCGGGGCAGAAGGTGTGGCTGGTCACGGCCGCGCCGGTGGAGATCGCGCGCGTGATCGCCCGTCGGCTGGGGCTGACCGGGGCGCTGGGCACGGTCGCGGAGTCGGTGGACGGCGTCTACACGGGCAAGCTGGTGGGCGAACCGCTGCACGGCCCGGCGAAGGCGGAGGCGGTGCGCGCGCTGGCCGTCGCGGAGGGGCTGGACCTCTCCCGCTGCGCGGCGTACAGCGACTCGCACAACGACATCCCGATGCTGTCGCTGGTCGGGCACCCCTACGCCATCAACCCCGACGGCAAGCTGCGCCGCCACGCCCGCGAGCAGGACTGGCGCCTCCGCGACTACCGCACCGGACGCAAGGCCGCCAAGGTCGGCATCCCCGCCGCGGCGGGCGTCGGCGCGGTAGCGGGCGGCACCGCGGCGGCCATCGCCCTCCACCGCCGCCGCCGCTAGCCGTCCCACCGGGGCGGGACCACCTCGTCCACGCCTGCGGGCGTCCGTCCTCGGAACCGCGCGTGTACGGCGTTCTCCGCGCGGACCACCGCGGGCGGACACCCCCCGACACGTCCCCTCCCGCCGTACGGCGGCTGACGCCCATCCCCGCGCGCGCAGCAGCGCCGCCGCACCCCGCCAGGCGGCGCCAACCCGCCCCGCCCCCGTCCCGCCACCGAACAAACACGCCCAATCCGCATCGCGTACCCACCCAACCCCCCGACCAGTCACCTTGGCTGGACACCGCCACAACACGCCCCGTACCGGGCCGGAATCCGCACCCAACCGATCAACAATCGTTCACACAAAGCCACTTGATAGACCGTCATTCGGTTACAGAAGCGACGTAATCGATGATTTGAGCAACCGGGTGTAGCAGCACCTGTACGAAGCGTTATTCTCCTCAGACGCAATCCGGTACCCCACCGTCGCTACGACGGGTGAAAGGTCCCGCACTGCACGTGATGGAAGCTCTGCCTCTGGGAGTCCCGTGTACCCACACGTCGGGGTTGACGCCTCGGGCCTGGCTACGCTGCGCGCAACGGTCCTGGACCTGTTGCGCGGCTTCGTCCCCACCGCGTACGCCGTCCCCGCCTTCGCCACCGCCGCACCGCTCGGCCCGTGCTACGCACTGGCCGACGGCAGCGCCGCGGTCGGCAGACGAGGCCGTTCGTCCGGCGCGCCGGCCACCGCACGCCGACCGGCCGCCGACAGCGACAGCGCCCGGATGATGGACCTCGTGGAGCGCGCCCAGGCGGGCGAGGCCGAGGCGTTCGGCCGCCTCTACGACCAGTACAGCGACACCGTCTACCGCTACATCTACTACCGCGTCGGCGGCAAGGCCACCGCCGAGGACCTCACCAGCGAGACCTTTCTGCGCGCGCTCCGGAGGATCGGCACCTTCACCTGGCAGGGCCGCGACTTCGGCGCCTGGCTGGTCACCATCGCCCGCAACCTCGTCGCCGACCACTTCAAGTCCAGCCGCTTCCGGCTGGAGGTCACCACCGGCGAGATGCTCGACGCCAACGAGGTCGAGCGCTCCCCGGAGGACTCCGTCCTGGAGTCCCTCTCCAACGCCGCCCTCCTCGACGCCGTACGCCGTCTCAACCCCCAACAGCAGGAATGCGTCACGCTCCGTTTCCTCCAAGGTCTCTCCGTCGCCGAGACGGCACGCGTGATGGGCAAGAACGAGGGCGCCATCAAGACCCTCCAGTACCGCGCCGTACGCACCCTCGCCCGGCTCCTCCCGGACGACGCGCGCTGAGACGCGTACGCTCCGCGGTCCTCAACTCGCTCTCAGTGAGCACCCGTTGGCTTCGCGGTCGGATCATCCGCCGTCCGTAACCCAAGTGCCGCGCCGCTCGTTGTGCGGGATGCAGGCTCCCTGTGGTCACTCCCTGGCCGACTCCGATCGCTCGATCGTGTGGTCCGGCGCGGGGCGTGCAACCCTCAGGACCCCCTGGGGAGTCGACCGTCATGACGAGAGGAGGTGCCGCCAGTGATCGCGAACGTATCGGCGCACCGGCGGGCGAACGCCTTCGCCCAGGCCCTGGAGGAGCAGTCCGAGCCGGGCACGGCGGCCGAGCAGTCCGAGGGTTCGGCTCCGGCTGCCGCGGAACAGACTGGACAGGGCCGTCTGCTGGCCCTCGCCACGGGCCTCGGCGAGCTACCCAAACCGACGATGGACCCCGAGGTCAAGGTCGTCCAGCGGGCCCAGCTGGTGGCCGCGATGGAGGCCATGCTCCGGGAGGGCACCGCGGGCGGCGGGGCAACGGACTCACCGGTACCGGAGCAACGCGCGCGGGGTCGCGGCGCCCACCGCGCGACCCCGCTCGGCAAGTTGCGGCCGCGCACCCGGCTCGCCAAGGGCCTCACGGCGGGCGGGCTCAGCGTCGGCGTCGCCGCGGGCGCCTTCGGCGGGGTCGCCGCCGCCAGCTCCGACGCCCTCCCCGGCGACTCCCTCTACGGCCTCAAGCGCGGCATAGAGGATTTCAAGCTGGGACTGGCGGACGGCGACCGCGAGCGCGGCCAGGCCTACCTCGACCTGGCCTCCACCCGGCTCAACGAGGCCCGTCGGCTGATGGAGCGCGGCCGGGGCGGCCACCTCGACCACGAGTCCGTCGGCGAGATCCGCCGCGCCCTGTCCGGCATGGGCCACGACGCCTCCGAGGGCCACCGCCTCCTCACCTCGGCGTACCAGCGCGACCCGGACTCCATCGGCCCCATGCAGGCCCTCTCCGCCTTCTCCCGCTCCCACCGCGACACCTGGGGCGCCCTCCGCGAACGACTGCCCGCCCAGCTCGGCGACGTCAGCGAGCAGGTGTCGTCGGTCTTCGACGCCATAGACGAGGACGTCGCCCCGCTCCAGGCCCTGCTCCCCCAGCCCCCCACCCGGGGCAGCGGCGGCAACGGGAAGAACGGCGACCGCACCGGCTCCGGCCCGTCCGCCCCCGGCCGCCCCGACGCCGACCGCTCCGCCGCCCCCCGCACGGGCAGCGACACCGGCGGCGACACCACCGACGGCAGCCGACCCGGCGACGGCGACCCGAGCCGCTCCGCCAGCTCCGGCACCGAGGGCGACGGCCTGCTCGGCGGCGGCACCGGCGGCCTGCTGGAACCCCCACAGGACGACACCGGCAGCGCCTCCCCGTCCGAGAGCAAGTTCCCGACCAGCGAACCCGACGTCACCCTCCCGCCCCTCCTCCCCGGCCTGCTCCCCGGCCTGGGCATCCAGGCGGAGGACGCGGGCTGAGCGGCCCACGGTGATACGGCGATGGGGTGCCCCCCTCAGCAGGAAGGGCACCCCATCGCCGTATCAGCCGTGCCAGCCGTTTCCCCCGTGCCCCGCGGTCAGAAGAACACCGACCTGCGCTGCACCAGCAGCTTGTAGAGGGTGTGCTGGATCTGCTCGCGCACCTGGTCGGTCAGGTTGAACATCAGCATCGGGTCCTCGGCCGCCTCCGGCGGGTAGCCGTCCGTCGCGATGGGCTCGCCGAACTGGATCGTCCACTTCGTCGGCAACGGCATCGCCCCCAGCGGCCCCAGCCACGGGAACGTCGGCGTCAGCGGGAAGTACGGGAAGCCCAGCAGCCGCGCCAGCGTCCTGGCGTTGCCGATCATCGGGTAGATCTCCTCCGCCCCGACGATCGAGCACGGGATGATCGGCGCGCCCTGCCGCAGCGCCGTAGAGACGAAACCGCCCCGCCCGAAGCGCTGGAGCTTGTACCGCTCGCTGAACGGCTTCCCGATGCCCTTGAACCCCTCCGGCATCACTCCGACCAGCTCCCCCTGCCCGAGCAGCCGCTCGGCGTCCTCCGCGCAGGCGAGGGTGTGGCCCAGCTTGCGGGCCAGTTCGTTGATGACCGGCAGCACGAAGACCAGGTCCGCGGCGAGGAGCCGCAGATGACGGCCGTCGGGATGGTGGTCGTGCACGGCGACCTGCATCATCAGGCCGTCCAGCGGCAGCGTCCCGGAGTGGTTGGCGACGATCAGCGCACCGCCGTCGGACGGGATGTTCTCGACGCCCTTCACCTCGACCCGGAAGTACTTCTCGTACATCGGCCGCAGCAGCGACATCAGCACCTGGTCGGTCAGCTCGGCGTCGTAGCCGAAGTCGTCGACCTCGTAGTCACCGGTGATACGGCGACGCAGGAAGGAGAGGCCACCCGCGATACGCCGCTCCAGGCCGCCACCGGCGCCGTGCGCCCCGTCCTCCAGCTGCCCCTGCGGCTCCTGCCGCCGCGGGGGCTGGGCTTCCGCGCCGACCGCCGGGACGTCGTCCTGCGCGGCGGCCCCGGCGGGCAGCGGCGTGACCGGCTGGACCGGCTCGGCGCCCTGCCCGGCCGTCCTCTCGCCGCCACCGCGTCGGCCCGCCGCGCCCCGGCGTCGCGGCGGCCGCTGCGTGGAGCCCCCGCGGGAGCGGTCGTCGTCGAACGGAATGACCTTGGCGTCCGCCATCGTTGCTGCGCTCCTCAGTTGGCGCTCTGCGTCGGGTGGCCGCCGCCCGCGAGAGGCAGCGCCGCGATCCGGTCGACGGCCTGGGCGAGGGCCTCCGGCGGCAGCAGCCCGGGGCCGTGGCCGCGTGCGAAGTCCGCGAACGTCTCCGCGGTCGTGTACTTCGGCCCGAAGCCCAGCGTCTCGCGCATCTGGGTCGTGTCCACCACCCGGCCGTGGGTGAGCAGGCGGATCTGCTCGGGTGAGAAGTCCGTCATCCCCAGCGTACGCACCAGCGAACCGGCCCAGGTCACGGCGGGCAGCAGCAACGGCACCGTGGGACGGCCGAGCCGCCGCGAGCACTGCGACAGCAGCAGCACCCCGTCCCCGGCGACGTTGAACGTGCCGCTGTTGAGCGTGCCGCGCTCCGGCTCGTGCGAGGCGATCCGCAGCACCTCGACGACGTCGTCCTCGTGCACGAACTGGAGCCGCGGGTCGTAACCGAAGACGGTCGGCAGCACCGGCAGCGAGAAGTACGCCGCGAGCGGCGAGTCGGCGCTCGGCCCGAGGATGTTGGCGAACCGCAGCACGCACACCGCCACATCCGGCCGCCGCCGCGCGAAGCCCCGCACATACCCCTCGACCTCGACCGTGTCCTTGGCGAAGCCTCCGCTGGGCAGCGACTTGGGCGGGGTGGTCTCGGTGAACACGGCCGGGTCGCGGGGCGCGGACCCGTACACGTTCGTACTGGACTTCACCACCAGCCGCTTCACGGTCGGCGACTTCTGGCAGGCACCGAGCAGTTGCATGGTGCCGATGACGTTGGTCTCCTTCACCGTCGCCCGGCTGCCGCTGCCCAGGGCGGTGGCGGTGACGTCCATGTGGACGACCGTGTCCACACCCGTCTCCGCCAGCACGCGCGCGATGGTCGGCTGCCGGATGTCGGCCTGGATGAAGTCCGCGCCGCCCAGGTGGTGCTCGGGCGGTACCGCGTCGACGGCGATGACCCGGTGCACCTGCGGGTCGCGCTGGATCCGCCGCACGAAGCGGCCTCCCAACGGACGGGCCACTCCGGTCACCAGCACGACCTTGCCCAAGATCAGCGCCTTCCTTCCGCGTCCGTCCCTCTGCTGCCGGGTTCCCCGTTACCGGGCCAACTTAGCGGCTCGTGGTCGCGCTGTGATGACGCACGTGGCCCCCGTCGCCTTCGATGGCGTGATGGACGCACGTGGCCCCCCATCGCGTTCGATGGGGGGCCACAGCGACACGGTCGCCTGCTCGGCGTCGCCTACTTCTTGTTACGACGCTGAACGCGCGTGCGCTTGAGCAGCTTGCGGTGCTTCTTCTTGGCCATCCGCTTGCGCCGCTTCTTGATAACAGAGCCCACGACTACCCTCGCTCACTTCTCATCACTCGGTGTTTGGGCGCCATGGGCCCACACGACCTACGAGGGGCTAGCCTAACCCGCCCGAGCGCTGAGGTTGTAATCGAGGCCGCCGGAAGGGGCTGGAGGGACCGCGAACTGCCCGGTAGCGCGTCCCTCCGGCCCTTACGGCCTTACGGGTCCTTCGTGGGATCTCGTCGACCCTCGGGACGGACCGCCGTCAGGCGGTTTCCACCCCCACGTAGCTGTCGCGGAGGTACTCGTGAACCGCGTTCTCCGGGACGCGGAACGACCTCCCGACCCGGATCGCGGGCAGATGACCGCTGTGCACCAGCCGGTACACGGTCATCTTCGACACTCGCATCACCGAGGCGACCTCCGCCACGGTAAGGAACTGGACCTCGCTGAGAGGCCTCTCGTCAGCAGCCATGACACACCTGACCTTCCGCACTCGACGGCCACCGGCTTCCCCTTCCGGTGACGCTTCGTCGCTGCGTGCTCACTCCCCAGACTAGGGGCGGGTGATGCGAGTGGGGAAGAGGTGCACCCATCGGCGGCCTACTGTGACAGACACGCTCGATTGAGTACGTAGCGGGTAAGCGGCCGGTAGTCATCAGACCGCACAGCGTCATCAAGTGGAACGGCCACGGACACCGACCCCTCGGCCTCCCCCACGAAGAGCGCCGGGTCGTCGGTGTCCGCCAGGCCCATCGCCGCAAACCCCAGCTGACCTGCCCCGCAGACCCAGCCGTGGTCACCGACCACCAGCTCCGGGAGGGGGCCGCCGCCCTCCGCGAGCGCGGCCAGCGCGAGTCGAACCGGGAGCGGCGAGTGGCTGTGCGCGCCGGTCTCACCACCGGAGCCGGAGACCCCGGCCCTCCGCACGAACGCGACTCCTCGTACGTAATCAAGGTTGTACGTACGTAGGCCGAACCGGGTCGTTATGTCGACACAGTGACCCTGCATCGGGGTGAGGACAAGACATCCCGCCGCCGACATCGCGTCTGCGAGGTCGGCGTAGAAGCCCAGGAGCCGATGGGGATGCCCGGTGCCGAACAGCACCGCCCCACGCCTGCGGGCCACCGCCCCCAACCGCTCCGCGAAGGCGTCCAGCGCGAGCAGCGTCCGCTCCGGGTCGATCACATCATGCCCTGAAGTGTGCCGAGGATCGGCCGAAACCCCACACTTGGCCGCCATCAACTCAATCAACTCGCGCTCGCACCAGTCCCCTTGTGGATCAATTCCGATCAACACCCGAGGGTCCCGAGCAGCGAACAGCCGATAACTCCGCAGACTCTGCTCCCGCAGGGTCCCTACCGCCCCCGCGAGCCCGGCCTCCACCAGATAACCCCGCAGCTCACCCCACAACACCATCCCCCGATGCTGACCCACACCCCCCGCCCCCACCCCCCAAACCCCGGAACACCCCACACACGGCGTAACCCACCCGACCCACCACCGAACTAACGGGCGCAGCTACGAGCAGGCCGCCACCTCAGCCCCGGGCAGTCGCGAACCGCCCCAGCTGCGGGCAGTCGTGCCACTGGGGCGGCACGGGTGGGCGCTGGGGGTCCCCCCTGCTCGAAGGGCTTGGGAGAGGCACCCCGCGGCGCCGGGCCTCGCGACCCACCACCCGCGCCAGCACCCACAGGTGACACCCACGGATGACACCCACGGATGACACCCACATGTGGCGCCCATAGGTCGCACCCCACCAGCGCCGACTCACCTCACCCACACACGCACCGCTACGCCAACAACCCCCGCAACGGGAACACCGCCCGCCGGGCCCCCACCACCGCTTGGTCCAACCGATCCGCAGGGTCGTACCCCGCCTCCCACCCCACCCACTCCACAGGCCACCGCCCATCAGTCATCCGCCCCGGCCCCAACTGCCGAGTCCGCGCGAACACCTCACTCCGCCAGGACTCCGGAATCACCGCCCCCGGCTCCACCGCCCGCCCCGCCGCGATCCCCACCAGATGCGTCCAGGACCGCGGCACCACGTCCACCACCGCGTACCCCCCACCCCCCAAGGCCACCCACCGCCCCCCGGCGTACTCATGCGCCAGCTCATGACAGGCGACCTGCACAGCCCGCTGCGCGTCCAACGACACCGCCAGATGCGCCAACGGATCCTCGAAGTGCGTATCGGCCCCGTGCTGAGTCACCAGCACGTCCGGCCGGAAGTCCGCGACCAGCTCCGGCACCACCGCATGGAACGCCCGCAACCAGCCCGCGTCCCCCGTCCCCGCGGGCAACGCGACATTCACCGCCGACCCCTCCGCCTCCGCGCCCCCGGTCTCCTCCGGCCACCCGGTCTGCGGAAACAACGTCCGAGGATGCTCGTGCAACGAGATCGTCAGCACGCGCGGATCCTCCCAGAACGCCGCCTGCACCCCGTCCCCGTGATGCACGTCGACATCCACGTAGGCCACCCGCTCGGCACCCAGCTCCAACAGCCGCGCGATCGCCAACGCCGCGTCGTTGTAGATGCAGAACCCCGCCGCACCCCCCGGCATCGCATGGTGCAGCCCACCCGCGAAGTTCACCGCGTGCGGCGCGTCCCCCCGCCACACGGCCTCCGCCGCCCCCACCGACTGCCCGGCGATCAACGCCGACACCTCGTGCATCCCGGCGAACGCGGGATCGTCCAGCGTCCCCAGCCCGTACGACACGTCCGCCGCCGCCGGATTCACCGACGCCGCCTTCACCGCGTCGATGTAGTCCCCCCGGTGCACCAACCGAAGCGTCGACTCCCCGGCAGGCTTGGCGGCGACCACCTCCACCTCCCGGTCGAGCCCGAACGCCTCGACGAGCCTCCAGGTCAGCGCCAGCCGAACCGGATCCATCGGATGCTCCGGACCGAAGTCGTACCCCGTTACTGCCTCATCCCACATCAACTGTGTGCGGCCGCTCATGCCCGCCACCGTATCGGTCCACCCGAGCCTCGAACGAGCGGGCGTACACCACGGTCACCAGCACCAACACCATCGGTACGAGCATCGCCCCCCGATAGCTCCAGGCGTCCCCCAACGCCCCCACCAACGGCGACCCCACCAGGAACCCCACGTAGTTGAAGACGTTCAACCGAGCCACCGCCACGTCCGAGGCACCGGGGAACATCCGCCCCGCCGCCGCGAACGTCTGCGGGACGACCACACACAGCCCCAGCCCCAGCAACGTGAACCCGAGCATCCCCACCCACGCCCCCGGTGCCCCCGCCACCACGGCGAACCCCACCGCCGCGACCACCGCCCCACCCCGTACGACGGCCACGGCCCCGAACCTCCGCACCCCGAGGTCCCCCACGGCCCGCCCCACGAGCGTGGTCACCATGTACACGTTGTACGGCACGGTGGCGAGCTGCTCACTGCTCCCCAACACGTCCTGCAAGTACTTCGCGCTCCAGTTGGAGACCGTCGCGTCCCCGATATAGGCAAAGGTCATCACCAGGCAGAGCGGCAACAACACCCGGAAGACAACAACCCCGCCAGCCTCAGGACCCCCCACACCCCCACCAGAGCCGCCCCCCTCACCCCCACCCCCGTCGACGTACCACCGACTCCCCACCAGCGCCAACGGCACCAGCACGACCACCACCGGCAGATACGACACCACCAACGCCAGATCCCCGTGCGCCCCCACCCACGCCAGCGACGCCCCCACGATCCCACCCAGGCTGTACGCGGCATGGAACCCGAGCATGATGCTGCGCCCGTACGCCCGCTGCAGGCTCACCCCGAGCATGTTCATCGAGGCGTCCAACGCCCCCACGGCCAACCCGAACGCGGCGAGCGCTATCCCGAGCTCGACCATCCGCTCCCCGGCCCCCACCCCGAGCAGCGCCAGCAGCACCACCGGCTGGGACCACCGCAGCACCCGGCTGGGCCGCACCCGCCTCACCAGCCACTCGGTCCCCACACTCCCCACCCCGGCCAGCACGGGTACGGCGGCCAGGAAGGCGGGCAGCAACGCGTCGGACACCCCGTACCGGTCCTGGATCGCCGGGATACGCGTCACCAGCAGCGCGAACGCCACGCCCTGGGCGAAGAAGCCGAACGCCAACGAGGCCCTACCGCGCCGCAGCACATCAGTCATGGCGGCGAGCGTAAGCCTCGTCCCTACCGACCGGTACGCCAAAGCTGAATTTTTCTCAGCTTCACCTTCACTCTCACCCCAGCAGATCGAGCAGCTCCCCCATGTCCCCGAAGAACCCGTTGGCACCCGCCAGCTTCTCCGCAGGCGTCATGGCCGAGAACCCGAAGACGTCCATCCCCGCCGCGACCGCGGCCCGCACCCCCAGCGGACTGTCCTCCACGACCACACACCGCTCCGGAGCAACCCCCATCCGCTCCGCCGCGTAGAGGAACAGATCAGGCGCGGGCTTCCCCCTGCCCACGTCCTGCGAACTGAAGATCCGCCCCTCGTCGAACCACCGGTCCAACCCCGTCGTCCGGTGCCCCACCCGAATCCGCTCATGACTCCCCGACGAGGCCACGCAGTACGGCACCCCGTCCGCCGCCAGCTTCTCCAGGACCTCCCCCGCCCCGGCCACGGGCTTCAACTCCCGCTCGAACGCGGCGAAGACCCGCCCGTGGAAGACGTCGTCGAAGTCCTCCGGCAACCGCCGCCCGGTCCGCTCCTCCACCAGATCGTGAACCCGGTGCATGGCGGACCCCATGTAGTCCCGCAGGGAGTCCTCGTACGAGGTCGGATGCCCCAGCTCGGTCAGATACCCGGCCAGCAGCCGGTTGGAGATGGGCTCGCTGTCCACCAGGACGCCGTCGTTGTCAAAGATGACCAGGTCATAACGCATACCCGTGAGCCTAAATGACCCGGAAACGCAGAAAGCCCCGCATCCGAAGATGCGGGGCTTCCCCAAAAATTGTTCGGCGGCGTCCTACTCTCCCACAGGGTCCCCCCTGCAGTACCATCGGCGCTGTAAGGCTTAGCTTCCGGGTTCGGAATGTAACCGGGCGTTT
>NZ_JBEYHH010000021.1:60225-155569 GCF_040635175.1 Streptomyces sp. NPDC006997 | reverse complement strand
TCCGATCTGCACGCGGGGGTTCGACTGGGACGCCCCGGAGAGCTGGGCGGAGACCCTGCGCGGCGCCGACGCGGCGTACCTCGTGCACCCCCGCGTGCGGGAGGCCTCCCGCACCCGCCACCCGGTCGCCCGCGCGGCCTCGACGACCCGCCGCCCGGTCCGCCCGGTCGCGCCGGTGACGACGAGTGTCCTGTCCTGTACGACCGTCTGGTTCCGCGTGTTCTCCGTCATGCCCCCAGTCAACCGACGGGCCCCGCGCCAGCCCATCGTCGAACGTCTCGGCCCCATAAGCGGGCGTCTACGCTGACGCCATGGACGCCCTTGCCGGCCTGTTGGAGGGCCCACGCGCGCGTGGTGCCTTCGTGATCCGGGCGTGTTTCGACCCGCCGTGGGGCGTGCGCGTCGAGGACCGCGCCCCGCTGACGGTGATGGTGGTGGTCCGCGGCGACATGTGGCTCGTCGGGGACGCGGGGGAGCGGCTGCGGCTGCGCGCGGGCGACCTCGCCATCGCGCGCGGCCCGGACCCGTACACCTGCGTCGACGACCCCTGCACCGCCCCGCAGGCCGTGATCCTGCCGGGCGGCGAGTGCCGCTACCCCGACGGCCGCCCCCTGAACGGCTCGATGGACCTGGGCGTCCGCGCCTGGGGCGACCGGCCCGACGGCGCCACCACGCTGCTGATCGGCACCTACCTGTGGCCCGGCGAGGTCGGCAGGCGCCTCCTCGACGCCCTGCCGCCGCTGCTGACGCTGCCCGCGGACGGCTGGAACAGCCCGCTGTCGCCGCTCCTCGCGGAGGAGGTCGCCCGCGACGAACCCGGCCAGGAGGTCGTCCTGGACCGGCTCCTGGACCTGCTGGTGATCGCGGGCTTGCGGGCCTGGTTCGCCCGCCCCGACGCCCACCCGCCCGCCTGGTACCGGGCGCTGTCCGACCCCGTGGTGGGCCGGGCCCTGCGACTGCTCCAGGACGACCCGGCGCACCCCTGGACGGTGGCCGCGCTGGCCACGAAGGCCGGGGTGTCCCGGGCGGCCCTGGCCCGCCGCTTCCACGACCTGGTGGGCGAGCCCCCGATGACGTACCTGACCCACTGGCGGCTGGCCCGCGCCGCCGACCTGCTCCGCGACACGGACGCCACCCTGGAGGCCATCGCCCGCCGGGTCGGCTACGGCAGCGCGTTCGCCCTCTCCGGTGCCTTCAAACGGGTCTACGGCGTCAGTCCGCAGGAGCACCGGGGGCGGGGGGTGTGAAGGGGGTGGGTGTGCCTCGCGGGTGCGGTGGCCGGGAAGGGCACGGCGCGTGGCGGGGGGCCGCGGCTCGCGTGCCTCGCGGGCGTGGTGGTTGGAAGGGCATGGCGCGTGGCCGGGGGGCCGCGGCTCGCGCGTGGGTGGCGCGGCCGGACGGCCGCGCGTGGCGCTCCCGACGGTCGGGACGGAGGACCGCGCGTGGGCGGCGTAGCCTGGTCGGCGTGTACGCGGAACGGCGGTCGCGGCTGCCCGGCGCCGTCGTCTGGACGAACACCCCGTCCGGCGCCGACGCGGGACGCGTCCTGCCCGACGGCTGCATGGACCTGCTCTGGCACGAGGGCACGCTCCTGGTCGCGGGCCCGGACACCCGCGCCCACCTCACCGACGGCGCCCCGACCCGCTGGGCGGGCGTCCGCTTCGCGCCCGGTACGGCACCGGCCTACCTCGGCGTCCCCGCGCACGCGCTGCGCGACCAGCGGGTGCCGCTCACCGACCTGTGGCCGACGGCGCGGGTCCGCCGGCTCACGGCCCGGGCGAACGCCGGGACGGACCCGGCGACGGGCCTGGAGGACGTCGCCCTGCGCCTCGCGGCGCAAGGAGCGCCGCCCGACCCGCTGACCGCGCGGATCGTCACCTCGCTGGCCGAGGGCCGCCCCGTCGCCGCGACGGCCACCGAACTGGACCTCAGCGCACGCCAGCTGCACCGGCGCAGCCTGGCCGCCTTCGGCTACGGCCCCAAGACCCTGGCCCGTATCCTGCGCCTCGGCCGCGCCCTGTCACTGGCCCGCGCGGGCACCCCGTTCGCGGAGACGGCGACCCGCGCGGGGTACGCCGACCAGGCCCACCTGGCCCGGGACGTGCGGGAGTTGGCGGGTCTGCCGCTGGGCGACCTACTCGCCGCCCGGGACGGGTAGCGGCGCGAACAGGTCCACCCCGTTGCCGTCGGGGTCGAGGACCACGGCGTACCGCTGCCCCCAGACGGCGTCCCAGGGCTTCAGCTCCCCCCGGTACCCGGCGCCCACGAGCCGCTCGTACCCGGCGTCCACCTCAGCGGGCCCGTCGCAGCGCAGCACCAGCGAGGCCCGCCCGCTGCCGCCGGGCGCCCGCCACCCCGGGCGGAACGACCGCACGCTCTCCTCGCTGTCCAGCAACAACCGCACACCGCCGCCCAGTTCGCCCTCCGCGTGCGGCTGCTCCGCCGCTCCCTCGGGGAACTCCACCCCGAGCCGACGGTAGAAGGCGACGGACGCGGCCATGTCGGAGACGACCAGTCCCACGGCATCGAATCGTGTACTCATGCGCTCCACGCTAGGCACGGCGGCGGGGCCCGTCTTGAAGAAATCGGACACCGGCACCCGCTGCTCCGGTGGCGCTTCGAAACATTCGGAAAGAGAACGGAAACTTTCTCTGTGATGAGTATTGACGATCCACCGTCAATCCCTCAATCATCCATCTCTGGGTGACCGGCCGGGGTTCGAGACCTCGAACGAACCTCGATGGTCACCCCCGAACAGGCCTTGTGCTGCACGGCAGTTCCCTGCACAGCCGCGTCATTCCGTGACCCCTACCTCGGAGGCACAGCTATGGGCTCTTACGCCCTTCCTGGACTTGATACCCATCGAAAGATTCGTGGCTTGCTGCTGGCGCTGGTCGTCGGCGCCCTCGCCGTGGTCGGCTCCCTGGCCGCGCCGCCGAAGGCGCACGCCGCCGAGAGCACCCTCGGCGCCGCGGCGGCGCAGAGCGGCCGCTACTTCGGTACCGCCATCGCCTCCGGCAAGCTGGGCGACTCGGCGTACACGTCGATCGCCAGCCGTGAGTTCAACATGGTGACGGCCGAGAACGAGATGAAGATCGACGCCACCGAGCCGCAGCGTGGCCAGTTCAACTTCAGCTCCGCCGACCGCATCTACAACTGGGCGGTGCAGAACGGCAAGCAGGTGCGCGGCCACACCCTGGCCTGGCACTCGCAGCAGCCCGGCTGGATGCAGAACCTCAGCGGCAGCAGCCTGCGCCAGGCGATGATCGACCACATCAACGGCGTGATGGCCCACTACAAGGGCAAGATCGTCCAGTGGGACGTGGTGAACGAGGCGTTCGCCGACGGCGGCTCCGGAGCCCGCCGCGACTCCAACCTCCAGCGCACCGGCAACGACTGGATCGAGGTCGCCTTCCGCACCGCCCGCGCCGCGGACCCGGCCGCCAAGCTCTGCTACAACGACTACAACATCGAGAACTGGACCTGGGCCAAGACGCAGGGCGTCTACAACATGGTCCGGGACTTCAAGCAGCGCGGCGTGCCGATCGACTGCGTCGGCTTCCAGTCGCACTTCAACAGCGGCAGCCCGTACAACAGCAACTTCCGCACCACCCTGCAGAGCTTCGCCGCCCTCGGCGTCGACGTGGCCATCACCGAGCTCGACATCCAGGGCGCCTCGCCCACCACGTACGCCAACGTGACCAACGACTGCCTGGCCGTCTCGCGCTGCCTCGGCATCACCGTCTGGGGCGTGCGGGACAGCGACTCCTGGCGCTCGGGCGACACGCCGCTGCTGTTCAACAACGACGGCAGCAAGAAGGCCGCCTACACCTCCGTCCTCAACGCGCTCAACGGCGGTTCGACCACGCCGCCCGGAGGCGGCGAGGGCAGCGGACAGATCAAGGGCGTCGGCTCGGGCCGCTGCATCGACGTCCCCAACTCCAACACCGCCGACGGCACCCAGGTCCAGCTGTGGGACTGCAACACCGGCACCAACCAGCAGTGGGCGTACACCGACGCCGGTGAGCTGCGGGTCTACGGCAACAAGTGCCTGGACGCCGGGGGCACCGGCAACGGCACCAGGATCCAGATCTACAGCTGCTGGGGCGGCGACAACCAGAAGTGGCGCCTCAACTCCGACGGCTCCATCGTCGGCGTCCAGTCCGGCCTCTGCCTCGACGCCGCCGGCAACGGCACCGCCAACGGCACCCAGATCCAGCTCTACTCCTGCCACGGCGGCAGCAACCAGCGCTGGACCCGCACCTGACGGAACCCCGCTGACGAAGGAGTGAGCCGATGAAGCCCCACCACGGCGCGGCTGCCCCCAGCTCCCCGTCGAGACACCGCTGGTGGTCTCGGTGCACGGGCGCGCTGGCGGCGGTCCTCGCGACCGGCGTGCTCGTCGCGGTGACGACCGGACCAGCCCGGGCGACCACACCCCCCGCCGAGGCGGCGGCGGTGGACGCCCAGGCGACGGTGGACACCGACGCCTGGTACGTCCTGGTCAACCGCAACAGCGGCAAGGCGCTGGACGTCTCCGGCGTCTCCACCGCCGACGGCGCGCGGGTCACCCAGTGGACACGCCACGACGGAGCCAACCAGCAGTGGCAGTTCCTGGACTCGGGTGGCGGCTTCTACCGGCTCAAGGCCCGGCACTCGGACAAGGTCCTCGACGTGTCCGGGGCGTCGACCGCCGACGGCGCCCCGATCCAGCAGTGGACCGACCACAACGGGACCAACCAGCAGTTCCGCCTGGCCGACTCCGACGCCGGCCACGTCCGGCTCATCAACCGCGACAGCGGCAAGGCGGTGGAGGTGCAGGGCGCCTCCACCGCCGACGGCGGCAGCGTCGTCCAGTACGCCGACTGGGGCGGCGCCAACCAGCAGTGGCAGCTGGTCGAGCTGTCGTCCGCGGGCGGCGGCTGCGGCAGCGCCCCGGCGCTGACGAGCGGCACGCACACGATCCAGAGCGGAGGCAAGAGCCGCAGCTTCATCCTCAGGGTCCCCGACAACTACGACAACAACCACCGCTACCGGCTGATCTTCGCCTTCCACTGGCGGGGCGGCACCGCCACCGACGTCGCCTCGGGCGGCACGAGCGGCACCGCCTGGTCCTACTACGGCCAACAGGAACAGGCGAACAACACCGCGATCCTCGTCGCCCCCCAGGGCCTGGGCAACGGCTGGGCCAACACGGGCGGGGAGGACGTCACCTTCGTCGACGACATGATCCGGCGGATCGAGGGCGCCCTCTGCGTCAACCCGGCGCAGCGTTTCGCCACGGGCTTCAGCTGGGGCGGCGGAATGAGCTACGCCCTCGCGTGTGCCCGGGCCAACGCCTTCCGGGCCGTCGCCGTCATCTCCGGCGCCCAGATCAGCGGGTGCGACGGCGGTAGTCAGCCCATCGCCTACTTCGGCATCCACGGCATCAGCGACTCCGTCCTCAACATCGCGCAGGGACGCTCGCTGCGCGACAGGTTCGTCACCAACAACGGCTGCACGCCCCAGACCCCGCGCGAACCCGCGCCGGGCAGCCGTACGCACGTCACCACCACCTACTCGGGCTGCCGGGCCGGATACCCGGTCCAGTGGGCCGCGTTCGACGGCGGCCACATCCCCGGTCCGGTCGACGGCTCGCCCGACGAGAGCGGCGTCACCACCTGGACCAAGGGCGAGATCTGGAGGTTCTTCGCACAGTTCCAGTGACCCACCCACGGTGGCGGGACCCCGGGGCCCTGAGGGCTCCGGGGTCCTGACCGCGTCCACCGCAAGTCCGCCGGGCGTCACCGGGGTCGGGGGAACCCCGGAGCGTCATGCGCGCCCCCTGACCGGGCACCTCAGTACCGCCGGTCGCCGGTGGTGCGGCGCAGCCGGCGGACGACCGCTCGTAGTTCCGCGGCGCGGGCCGGACCCTCCGCGTCGGCGACCGTCGCCGCGGTGGCCGTCGCGGAGGCGGGTGGCGCGGTGGTCTTGGAGTCCGTCGTCCACAGCGCGAGTTCACGGTCGCGCGGGCCGTAACTGACGTGCGGCTCGCCGTCGCCGAAGACCTGGACGGGGTGGGTCGGGTCCCAGCGCCGCCAGCCCGGGTCGCCGTCCGTCGCGAACCGCACCCACGCGCCGTGCATCGCGTCGGCCAGGCCGCGAGGGGCGCCCCGGCCCGCGAGCCTGGCTGACTCGGGGGCCTCGCCGGTGTCGAAGACGAAGCCGAGTTCCAGGGCGTGGCAGGCGCCGAGGCCGGGCAGCAGGGACGGCCAGGCGAACTCGTACACGTACGCGGCGTCGGCGCGGCCGTCCGCCAGCCGGTGCAGCGGCAGCCGCAGCAGGTGGTCGGTGACCAGCTGGCCGACGATCTCCGCCGTACCGGCCTCGGGCCGCAGGGCGCGGTAGCCGCGCGGGACCTCGTGGCCGCACCGGCAGCGGGCCATGGCACCGGCGAGCGCGACCGCGCCGAGCCGGTCGACGCGCTCCAGCAGCCCGCCGGGGACCAGCCAGAGCCGGTACTCGTCCCGCGTCCAGCCCGTCAGCAGGTCGACCCCCGGTGCCGCCCCGCCCTCCGCCAGCGCCTCCAGCGGATCGCCGGGCACCAGGTCGCCGTCGACGACGATCCCGAAGGCGGGCCCGCCGAGTACCGGGCTGCTCAGCCGCCCCACCTCGGCCTGCGCCCGCAGCAACTGCTCCCGGTCGACGGCCGCGAAGGCCTCGGCGGTCGCCGGGACCTTCAGCCGGGCGGCCATCCGGCGCACCATCCGCCGTACCTTGTCCCGGTCCGACGCCTCCGGCGGCCCGCTCTGGAGCACCGCCCGCCGCACCAGCCCCCGCGCCCGTGGCGCCGCCAGCAGGGCGCCGGTACTGATCGCCCCCGCCGACTGCCCGGCCAGCGTCACCCGGCCGGGGTCGCCACCGAACGCCTCGATCGACTCGTGCACCCACGTCAGCGCGGCCAGCTGGTCGCGCAGCCCGGCGTTGGCCGGAGCGTCCGGGAACAGCCCGTAGCCCTCCACCCCCAGTCGGTAGTTGACGGATACCAGCACCACCCCGTCGCGCGCGAACGCCCGCCCGTCGTACACCGGCACGGCGGACGACCCCCGCGTCAGCGCACCGCCGTGCAGCCAGACCAGGACCGGCAGCCGGGCCCCCGCACCGGGGTCCGGCGTCCACACGTTCAGGTTGAGACAGCCGTCGCCCGGCACCACCGGGTCGGAGAGATACCGCTCGAACGCCTCCGAGTACGGCGGTTTCGGCGCCGTCGGCCCGAAGGCGCCCGCGTCCCGCACCCCGTCCCAGGGCTCCGGAGGCACGGGCGGCCGGAAGCGGCGCGGCCCGAACGGCGCCGCGGCGTACGGGATGCCCCGGAAGACGGCGACCCCGTCCTCGTACCGGCCGCGCACCGCACCGTACGGGGTGCGGACCACCGGTGCGGACCACGGGTTCGTCACGTCTGCCGTCATCCGTCCACCAGCCCTTCGGCGCGCTCGTGCACTCTCCACACCAGAGCATCACACCGGGCGCAGGTATTCCGCCGCATCCCCGGGTACGCCCCCGTATTGCGTCCCGTCGCGCGCTACCGGGTCCCGTCGGGCTCTGTTGCCTCCACCTGGCGGCCCCCCTACGGTGAGCCCCATGCCCCGCACCCCGCTGTTCAAGGCCGTGTTCGCCATGGACCCGGTGCACCTCCCGCTGCTCTTCCCCGAGTCCGTCATGGCGCGGCTGCGGCAGGCGGCCGACATCGACCCCGGGCTCGTCGTCCAGGACCTCACGGAACCGCGCGCCGCCGCCGCGCTGGCCCACGCGGAGGTACTGGTCACCGGCTGGGGCTGCCCGCACCTCGGCGCCGCCGCGCTCACCGCCGCACCCTCACTGCGCGCCGTCCTGCACGCCGCGGGCTCCGTCCGCTCCCTGGTCGGCGAGGCGCTGTGGCGGCACGGCGTCAGCGTCTCCAGCGCGGCGCACGGCAACGCCGTACCCGTCGCCGAGTACACCCTCGCCATGATCCTGCTGGCCGGGAAGGACGCCTTCACGCACCGGGAGCGCTTCCGCGCCACGCACACCCACCCGACCCCGGCGCAGACCGCCGCCACCGGCAACCTCGGCCGCCGCGTCGGCGTCGTCGGCGCCTCCCGCGTGGGCCGCCGACTCCTCGACCTGCTGCGGCCGTACGACCTCCATGTCCTGCTGTACGACCCCTACGTGACCGCCGCCGAGGCCGCCGCGCTCGGCGCTGAACCCCTCCCCCTCGACGAACTGCTGCGCCGCAGCGACATCGTCAGCCTGCACGCCCCCGACGTCCCCGCGACCCGCCACATGCTGGACCGCCGACGGCTCGCCCTGATCCGGGACGGCGCGGTGCTCGTCAACACCTCGCGGGGCGCCCTCGTCGACCACGACGCCCTCACCGACGAACTGGTCTCCGGCCGTCTCGCCGCCGTCCTCGACGTCACCGAACCCGAGCCGCTGCCCGCCGACTCGCCCCTCTACACCCTCCCCAACGTCTTCCTCACGCCCCACATCGCGGGCTCCCTCGGCAACGAGCTGGAACGGCTCGGCCTGATCGTCGTCACCGAGCTGGAGCGCCTGGCCGCAGGGCTGCCACCGGCCCACGCCGTGCGCTACGAGGATCTCGCGCGGGTCGCCTGACGGGGCCGCCCCGGGCCCGGCTCAGCCCGCGCGGTACCGCACCCGACCGTCGGCCTGCCCGCCGCCGGCGGCGGGCGTGGGCAGGTCCAGCAGTTCGCGGACGCGGGTGAGGTGCGCCGACCCGGTGTGCTCCCGCACGGACCGCAGCTCCCCGAGGAACGCGTCGGCGTCGGACGCCCGTGCCGCCGCCCGCCAGTACGGCAGACCGGCCTCCAGCTCGGCCACCAGCAGGTCGGCGGGCTCCTCCGCGCCGGGCAGGTCGGCCTCCTTCAGCAGGTCGGCCGTCTCGGCCTGCGCCTCCGCCATCCGCCCGGCCCACGCGGTGGCACCGGCGAGGTCCTCGCGGGGTGTCCGCGCGGGCTGGAGCACGGTGGCGACGTTGAGCGGCTTCAGCGCGGTGAGCAACGACGCCTGCGCGGGGTCGAGGTCGGCCGCGTCCCGTCGTACGGAGAAGTCCAGGTCGGCGCCGCCCGGCCGGGTGACCCAGCACAGGACCGTGCGCCAGCCGTCCCGCCAGCCGCTGGGGTCCGGGTGGAAGAAGTAGGTCTGGAGCGGTCCGAAGGCGAGGGGGTCGAGGGAGTATTCCAGGTACAGCTCGCCGCAGCGGGGTCTCGCGGCCTCCGTGAGCCGCTCCCGGCCGGGGAACGTCCCCTCGTCGTCGAGGGCGAACGAGGCGTACGCCTCCGCGCGGTGCGGCCGGTCGCAGGGGACGACCCGCACGGACGTGTCGTCCAGGGACGGCGTGCCCTCCTCGGGCAGCGCGTCGCGCGGGGTGAAGCAGTCGCCGGGCTCCAGCCGGTCGAGGGTGGTCCAGCCCGCCTCGGTGACCTGGCCGCCGTCGTCCCGCGCGGGCGGCGTCCACACCCGGAAGTCGACCGTCGGGAAGATGACGGCGGCCAGCAGGAGGACGGCGCCGGAGACGGAGAGCCCCGCGATCGCCAGCCCCTTGCCGCGCTCCCCGCGCCGCGCGATCTGCCGCAGCGCCACGACACCGAACACCAGCCCCAGCGGGGCGAGGCACGCCAGCGAGGTCACCAGGGCGACGACCGCGAAGGGGTTCAGGGGCGGGACGGGCGGGGGCGCCTGCGGGGGCCAGTAGGGGGTGCCGCCGCCGGGCCAGCCGTCCTGCCCGGCGCCGGGCGGTCCGTCGTACCAGCCGCCCGGGTACGGGGGCGGCTGCGCCCCGTCCCCGGAGGGCGGCGGAGATGACGGCGGGGGCATCGACACGGCGGTGGGGCCTTCCAGACGGCGGTACGGGGCGCGAGCGAACCGCCCGTACGGGGCCGTTTGCAGCGGCCCGGGGTTTCTAGTCATTCGCTCGACGCGGTGTCAAGCAGGGGGACATTCGGGGCGGACGCGTCGAAGCCGCCAGGTTCCCGACCCCGCCACGCCCTCCCTCGGTCGTCCGTCGGCCCGTTGTCTTCCCGTGACGTCGCCTCATGCCTAGGGTGGAGATCACGAGTAGGAAGCGCTTTCTGTCCCGAAGGCCCTCGGGCGGGCCGGAGAGGTGGTTCCCGATGGTCCGTACGGGGAGTCCGAGCGCACCGGCCGCGGGGCCGACGCTGGCGGTCGTCGCCCGCGAGGCCGGGGTGTCGGTGCCGACGGCGTCCAAGGTGGTCAACGGCCGCGAGGACGTCGCCCCCGAGACCCGGCGCCGGGTCACCGAAGCGCTGGACCGGCTCGGCTACGTCCGCAGACCCCGCTTCGACGCGGCCCGGGCGCCGAAGCTGGTCGACGTGGTCGTGCACTCCCTGGACAGCTCCTGGTCGGGCGCGGTGCTGCGGGGTGTGGAGCAGGCGGCGTACGACGCCGGGCTGGAGATCGTGGTGTCGGCGGGGCTGGCGCGCGCCCGCCCGGGCCGTCCGGAGCGCGGCTGGCTGGACAAGTTCACCGTGCGCGGTTCGGCGGGCGTGCTGTTCAACCTGGCCGAGCTGACCGAGGCGCAGTACGCCTGGCTGGAGCAGCACCGCATCCCCTTCGTGATGATCGACCCGGCGGGGGACGTCCCGCCGGGCGTCGTCTCGGTGGGCGCGGCGAACTGGCAGGGCGGCGTCACCGCGACCGAGCACCTGCTGGCCCTCGGCCACCAGCGCGTCGCCGTCGTCGCCGGGCCCCGGCGCGCGCCGGGCGGCGGGGCGCGGATCGCCGGGTACCGTTCGGCGCTGACGTCGGCGGGGATCGGGCACCGCCCGGAGTACGTGCTGCACGCCGGTTCCGAGGAGGCCGGGGCCCGCCGCCGTACGCACGAACTGCTCGACCTCCCGGAGCCGCCGACGGCCGTCTTCGTCTGCTCGGACCGGATGGCGCTCGGCGTCTACGAGGCGCTGGCCGAGCGGGGTCTGCGGGTCCCCGTCGACATCAGCGTGGTCGGCTTCGACGACCTCCCCGAGGCCCGCTGGGCGGCGCCGCCGCTCACCACCGTCCGCCAGCCGCTCGCGGAGATGGCCGCGACCGCGCTCCGCCTGCTGGTCCGGATGATGGACGGCGACCGCCCGGAGAGCACCCGCACCGAACTCTCGACCCGCCTGGTGGAACGGGAGAGCACGGCACCCCCGCGCGGCTGAGCGACCCGCTCGGCACGCTGGTGGGGGCGATTGGTGCCTTTGGCTCATGGGCCGCCCGGCCCGGCCACGGGAGGCGTGGGCCGAACGGGCCGGTCACCGCCCGGGCCGCCGTGACGCCGGGCCCGCGTCGGGCGGCCGTGCCCCGACGTCCACCTCGTTGTCGGGGGCGCCGTCGCCCTCCGGGGGCAGGTCGCCGCGTTCCACCGGCGCGGTGGGCCGGGCGCCGGTCGCGGGCGGCAGGAGGGCGTCGAGTTCCTCGCCGGACGGCCGGTGCACGGCGCCGGCGGCGGCGCGCAGGGTGGCGCGCGGGACCTCGGCGTCGGCGCTCAGCCGGATCAGCTGGCCGTCCCTCGACAGGGCGTACTCGTGCTGGAGGCCGGCGTCGCGGTACCAGGCGGCGCCGTCCCGCTCGCACGCCGGCGGGCCGCCGGTCTGGTCGCCGACCAGCTGCTCGGGACAGCTCGCGGCGGTCATCGACCCGCGGTCCACGGTGAGCGTGAAGTGGGTGCCGGAGCGCTGTGAGAAGTACGCCGCAGAGAAGCCGTCGTCGCCGGAGACGCCGACGGACTGCCGCGCGAGGGTGAAGCCGGGGGCGTCGGTGACGTACACGCGCTCCGGGGCGATGCCCAACGCGCCGGCCCGGTCGGCGAGTTCGCGCGGGTCGGCGGTGCCGTCGGCGGCGGGCGGGGCGCCGGTCCCGTCGGCCGCCGTCTCGCGGCCGCAGCCGGTGAGCAGCGCGACGGCCGCCAGCAGGAGCGCCGGAGCCGACGCGCGCGGCCTCCGGGAGGGCGAACGGACGTGCTGGGCATGGGACATGGCACCCATCTTGCCGTACGGACGTTCCCTCCAGCGGGGTGGCTTGCGATAGCCTCGCGCCGGTGAAGCCGATGCATCCGACGAAGCCGTCGCATCCCACGCCCGCGATTCTGGACCACCTCGTCCTCGCGACCCCCGACCTGGCCGCCACCGTCGCCGACTTCACCGCCCGTACCGGCGTGACGCCCGCCCCGGGGGGCGTCCACCTCGGACTCGGCACCCGGAACTACCTGGTGGGGCTGGGCGGAGCCGCCTACCTGGAGATCATCGGACCGGACCCGGAGCAGTCCGACCCGGACGGCCCGCGCCCCTTCGGCGTGGACGGGCTGACCGGCCCGCGCACGGTGAGCTGGGCGGTCCGCACGACCGACCTGGACGCCGCGATCGCCACCGCCCGCACCCGCGGCCACGACCCCGGCCCCGGGCACGCGATGAGCCGCCGCACCCCCGACGGCGCCCTGCTCAGCTGGCGGCTGACCGGGTCGGCGCACCCCTCGGGCCTGGTGCCGTTCCTCATCGACTGGGGCACGTCGGCCCACCCCACCGCCGCGGGCCTGCCGACAACCCCGCTGCTGGAGCTGTCGGCCACCACGCCCGTCCCGGAGGAGATCCACCGGATCCTCACCGCCCTCGGCACCGGACTGCCCCTGACGCGGGGCCCCGAGGGCATGGCCTACACCCTGGACACACCGCGCGGCCCGGTGACGTTCGGCTGACCGCCCGCCCCGTCCCTGCGGGCGACGAACACCGACTCCCGCCCGGCCGGTCCGGCGCGCCCCGAACTCCTCCGCCATGCCGAGGTACGCGTCGAGGTCGTCCCGGTCACCGTCGAGGACGTCGCGGAAGCCGCCAGCCGTGGATGCCCGAAGACCGCGTCGACCACGGGGGCGACGGTAGGCGGCGGGCGCCGGGCGGGGCAAGCGGGTTCCGTTAGCGCAGCAGCGAGCGGCCGGTGGGCGTCAGCCGCAGCGTCAGCGGGGCCGCCGCCGACTCCCGTTGCAGGCCGGGCAGGACGGCGTCCCGCGCGAGGGCGTCCGCCGCCAGGTCCGCCGCGTGCCGCCTCCGGGCCCGGTCGTCCGGGTACGAGGTGAGGACCGCGACGACGTTCTCGCCGGTGCGGACGGGCAGCCTGGTGAAGGTGTTCGGGGCCGTCTCGGTGCCGAGCACGGCGAGGGGCGCGGGCCCGGTGCGGCGCAGGGCGGGCACCAGTCCGTCCCGGACCAGCGTGGGCCCGTCCGACCGCCCCGGCGGGAACGACCAGACGGTGACGGCCACCAGCCGGTCCGGCGCGGCGGCACCGGGGCCCGGCCGGGTCGCCGGGGAGACGGCGGGGCCGGTGTCGGCGTCCAGCGGGCGCAGCAGCAGGACGTCGTCGGAGTCGACCATGGTGGCGTTGGCGCGCGGCCCGTGCTCGGCCCACACGGGGCCGCCGTAGAAGGAGGCCAGCGCGGTGTGCCGTACCGCCATGTCCGGGAAGCCGCGCAGCCAGACGAAGCGGTCGGGGTCGTCGAGGTCCCGGAACTGGCCCAGCACGGTCATCCCGGCCGCCTCCTGCGTCTCGACGAACTCCCGGTCGAACAGCTCGACGAGTGCGGCGCGCCGGCCGGGACGCAGGGTGTACTGCCGCAGCTCGATCACGGCGGGGTGGCGGACCTCGGGCACGGTGGGCTCCTGTCTGACGCGGGTGCCCCGACGCTAGGCGGGGGGTGTGACAGGTGCTGTCAGTGTTTCCGGTGGGAAGCCGAGGAGAATGCGGGCATGTCCGCCGGGCGACTCCTCTCGCTGCTGCTGTTGCTGCAATCCCGTGGCCGTGTCCCCGCGCGGGGCATCGCCGACGAACTCGGCGTGTCCGTGCGGACCGTCTACCGCGACCTCGGGCGGCTCCAGCGGGCCGGGGTGCCGCTGTACGCGGAGCCCGGACCGGGCGGCGGCTACCGGCTCGTCGACGGCTGGCGCACCCGTCTGACCGGCATGACGGAGGGCGAGGCGGGGGCCCTGTTCCTCGCCGGGCTGCCGGAACCCGCCGCCGACCTGGGGCTCGCGGCGGACGTCGCGGCGGCGCGGCTGAAGCTGCTCGCGGCGCTGCCGACCGGACTGCGGGAGGCGGCGGCGCGCACGGCGTCGGTGCTGCACGTGGACGCCCCCGGCTGGTACCGGGAGCCCGAGGAGACGCCGTACCTGCGGCTGTTCGTCGACGCGGTGCTCAACCGCCGTACGGTGGCGGCGCGGTACCGCAGATGGCGGGAGCCGCACGAGGTCGACCGGCGGCTGCGCCCCTACGGCCTGGTCCTCAAGTCCGGTGCCTGGTACGTCGTCGCCGCCACCGACCGCGGAGTGGCGACCTACCGGACCGCGCGGTTCCTCGACGCCCGGCTCACCGACGACCGCTTCGAGCGGCCGGACGGCTTCGACCTGCGCGCCCACTGGGCGGCGTACCGCGACGACTTCGAGGCCCGCCGCTTCACCGGCACCGCCACCGTCCGGCTCTCCCCGCGCGGACGGCGGCGCCTGCCCGACAACGTCGCCCCGGAGGTCGTCCGCGCGGTCGACGCCACCGCCGTCGCGGTCGGCGACGAGGGCTGGGTCGAGGCGGTCATCCCGACCGAGAGCACCGCGCACGCCCACGGCGAACTGCTGCGCCTCGGCGCCGACGTGGAGGTGGTCGCCCCACCGGAACTGCGCCGCGCGGTCTCCGCCACGGTGACGGAACTCGCCCGGATCTACGCCCGGCCCCCCGGCTGAGGCGCGGGGGTGGATCCCCCGGGCGCCCCTGTGGGGAACGCGGCAGCTTCCGGCCATCCCACGTCGCCGACCCCGACCGGACGCGGTGGGGGTATGGCGCGACCGAGGCCGGTGAGGTGAAGACGCCCCGGGTACCACTCACGCCGGACCGGGGGAGCGGCCAGGGATGCGGACCAGGGAGTCAGCGGTGGGCGAGTCCCTGCCGTACACGGCGGGTTCCGACGTCACCCGGTCCCTCTGTACGGCCCTCTACACGCGCCCGGCCAAGGTGGGCGACCCGACGCCGTGGGCCGAGGCCCGGCTGCTCCGGCTGGTCCGGGACGCGCTGCCCGACCCGGAGGCCCTGCGCGACGAGACGGCGGTGCTGGCGGGCGCCCTGGACACCCCGGAGAGCGAGGGCTTCGGCCCCACCCTGCGCGTGGCGGCCCGCGCCCTGCCCGCCCTCGTCGCGGGGACGGTCGTCCAGGAGACGGGCGACGCCGTGGTGGCGGCGATCCGGCAGCTCCTGGGCTGAGGGACGGAGGTAGTGACCGGGGGCCCCGTCGCGCGGGGGACGTCCGGAGCGTCGCTCCCCCGTCACCCGCCCGCCAGCACCCCCGCGACCGCCCCGATCGTCCCCGGCCCCACCCGGCAGCACCCCCCGACCAGGCGCGCCCCCGCCGCCCGCCACCCCAGCACCCGCTCCGGCGTGAAGGTGGCCGGACCGCGCCAGCCGTGCGTCGCCGCGTCCCAGGTCTCGCCGCTGTTGGGGTAGACGACGACCGGCTTGCCCGTCACCCGGGCCGCCGTGGCGACGGCGTGGTCCGCGTCCCGCGGGGCGCAGCAGTTGACGCCGACCGCGATCACCTCGTCCACCTCCGCCGCCAGCGCGAAGGCGTCCACCAGCGGCTGCCCGGCCCGGGTCCGGTCGCCGTCGACGGTGTACGACAGCCAGGCCGGGACCCCGAGCCCGCGCACCGCGCGCAGCAGTGCCGTGGCCTCGTCGGTGTCCGGGACCGTCTCCAGCGCCAGCACGTCGGGCCCGGCGGCGGCCAGCACCTCCAGGCGCGGCCGGTGGAAACGCTCCAGCTCGGCGACGGTGAGTCCGTACCGCCCCCGGTACTCGGAGCCGTCCGCGAGCATCGCCCCGTACGGTCCCGCCGACGCCGCCACCCACAGCGGGCGGACGGCGCCCCGCAGCCGCGCCCGCCGGGCCGCCTCCCGCGCCACCGTCACGCTCAGCGTGAGCAGTTCCGCGGCGCGCCCGCGGCCGACGCCGTGCCGGGCGAAGCCCTCGAAGGTGGCCTGGTAGCTGGCGGTGATCGCCACGTCCGCGCCCGCCTCGTAGTAGGCGAGGTGCGCCCGGGTCACCGCCTCGGGCTCCGACAGCAGCAGCCGTGCCGACCACAGCCCGTCGGCCAGGTCGTGGCCCTGCGCCCGCAGCTGGTTGGACATGCCCCCGTCGAGCACGACCGTCCCGGCCGCGAGGGCGTCCGCCAGGGCGGGGGAGGTGGGGTGGTCACCGGTCATGCCTACGACCGTAGACGGCGGCGGTGCCCGGGCGTTCTGGCCGGTACCGGTCGCACGCGATCCGTTGACCTCGACCTCACCGCCCGCACCAGGGACGTCGTCGAGTCGCTCGGCGTCCAGGGCTCCACGTCCCGGTACCTCTACGACGAGAAGCGCGACAACACCCACACCTCCCAGCACGGCGCCACGGTCCACGCGGGCCTCGTCCGAAACGAACTCCTCGCCCAGCGACTGGTACCCCCGGGTCTGGTACGGCTGGGATGAGCCCCTGGGGCGTCCCGACCGGAACCGGGGCGCCCCAGGCCCCGCCGCAAGGACTCCGCCGGAAAGGACCCGCCGATGGACCTGCCCCCCGACGACCGAGCCCTCAGCCCGTACACCGGCTACACCCGCGCCCACTGGGAGGCCGCCGCCGACGCCCTGCTCGCCGCCGTCGAGCCGTACGCCACCCCCGACCGCGCCCTCTACCACCTGCCCGGCGACCACACCAGCTGGTCAGGACGCCTCTCCGACGGCCTGGAAGGCTATGCCCGCACCCTGCTGCTGGCCGCCTTCCGCCAGGACGAGAAGGTCCTCGCCCGGTACGCCGACGGTCTCGCCGCCGGGGTCTCCGGCGCCTGGCCCCGGATCGAGGACCGCGGCCAGCCGCTCGTCGAGGCGGCGTCCATCGCCCTCGCGCTGCGCCTCACCCGCCCGCTGCTGTGGGACCGCCTGCCGGACGCCGTACGGCAGCGGGCGGCCGCCTGGCTGGCCGACGCGCTCACCGCCGAGCCCTGGCCCTGCAACTGGGAGCTGTTCCCGGTGACCGTCGGCGGCTTCCTGGACGCGGTCGGCTGCGCACCCGACCGCGCACGTGCCGCCGTCGACCACGGCCTCGCCCGCGTCGAGCGGTGGTACGTCGGCGACGGCTGGTACACCGACGGCGACGGCCGCACGTTCGACTACTACAACGGCTGGGCCCTGCACCTCTACCCGGTCCTGCACGCCTGGCTCGCCGACGACCCCGCCCTCCTCGACCACTACGGCCGCCGCCTCGCCCGCCACCTCACCGACTACGCCCGCCTGTTCGGCGGCGACGGCGCCCCCCTGCACCAGGGCCGCTCCCTCACCTACCGGTTCGCCACCACCGCCCCGCTCTGGCTGGGCGCGCTCACCGGCCACACCCCGCTGCCGGCCGGCGAGACCCGCCGCCTGGCCTCCGGCGCCCTCAGGCACTTCCTCGACCGGGGCGCCGTCGACGACCGCGGCCTGCTCACCCTCGGCTGGCACGGCCCCGACCCGACCGTCCTGCAGGGCTACTCGGGACCCGCCTCCCCCTACTGGGCCAGCAAGGGCTTCCTCGGCCTGCTCCTCCCCCCGGGGCACGAGGTCTGGACGGCCCCCGAACAACCCGGCCCCGCCGAGCGCGCCGACGCGGTCACGCCGCTGCGCGCCCCCAACTGGCTGCTCCAGTCCACCCGTTCGGACGGCGTCGTCCGCCTCCACAACCACGGCAGCGAGGACGTCCGCTACGACCCCCACTACACCCGCCTCGCCTACTCGACCACGACGACGCCGACACCGTCGTACGACAACAGCGTGGCCGTCGGCGGCGACGCCGGCCGCACCGGCATCGAGCCGCTGGGCGTGGGGGAGGGGTGGGCGGCCTCCCGGCACCGGACGGGCGGCGGGGCGCGGGTGGTCAGCCTGGTGGTGGCCCGGGGCGCGGTGGAGGTACGGGCCTTCTGGGTGAGCGGGGCGCCCGCGGGGACGGCGATCCGGGTCCGTGGCTGGGACACCGGGGCGGCGGGGACGACCCGGGCCGAGATCGTCCCCGCGCACCTGCTCGACGACACCCTCACCGGCGTCCTCACCACCGCCCCGGGCCCCTTCGCCGCCGTCGCCAGGCTCACCGCGGAACCGGAGCCGTCGCCGCTCGCGGAGCTGGTGTCGGTGGTCGTGGAGGAGGGCACGGGGCTGTGCGTGCGGTGGGCGGACGGCCCACCCGCCCGCTTCCGCTTCCACCCGGACCCCGACGCCCCGACCGTGCTGCCCCGCCCCGGCCACGACACTTCGGCCGGTACCGAACCCGCACGCCCGTAACGTCCCCGGCATGACCGACTTCGCCGCACTCCACCGCACCGGCGCCCCGTTGCTGCTGCCCAACGCCTGGGACCACGCCTCCGCCCGACTGCTCGCCGCGCAGGGGTTCGCGGCGGTCGGCACCACCAGCCTCGGGGTCGCCGCCGCGGCCGGACTGCCCGACGGGGCCGCCGCCACCCGCGACGAGACCCTGCGGCTGGCCCTCGGCCTCGGGTCGGCGCCCTTCGCGCTCTCCGTGGACGCGGAGGACGGCTTCAGCGACGACCCCGCCGAGGTCGCCGCCTTCGCCCGCGAGCTGTGGGCCGTGGGGGCGGCCGGGATCAACCTGGAGGACCGGCTCGGGTCCGCCGACCGGCACGCCGAGAAGATCGCCGCCGTGAAGGCCGCCGCGCCGGGACTCTTCGTCAACGCCCGCACGGACACGTACTGGCTCGGCGACGGCACCGGCACCCTCGCCCGCCTCCGCGCCTACGGTGCGGCGGGCGCCGACGGTGTCTTCGTGCCCGGGCTGGCCGACCCCGCCGCCATCGCCGCGCTGGTGCGCGCCCTCGGCGCCTCGGGTGACCTCCCGCTCAACGTCCTCTACTCGCCCACCGGACCCACCGTCCCCGACCTCACCGCCCTCGGCGTGCGCCGGATCAGCCTCGGCTCCCTGCTCTACCGGCGTGCGCTGGGCGCCGCCGCCGAGGCGCTCACCGCGGTCCGGGAGGGGCGCGCACCGGCGGGGCCCACACCGGCGTACGCCGACGTACAGGCGCTGAGCGGGGGTTGAGACGCGTGCCACTGCCACCTGGGGGCGATCCTGGTAGCGTTGAGGCTTTCGCGGGTATCAGACCCTTTGGACTCGTCACCGGCGAAGGGCCGAGCACCGATGAGCATGGACACCCCCTCAGACAGGCGGCTGGCGTCCGCCGTCGTGATGGACGCCGCGGGCCGGGTGCTCCTGGTACGCCGCAGTGAGCGTGAGCGTTTCCTGCCCCGGGTCTGGGGCGTGCCCTGCGGCAAGCTGGAGCCCGGCGAGAGCGCCGCGGACGGCGCGCTGCGGGAGCTGAAGGAGGAGACGGGGCTGCTCGGCGAGGTCGTCCGCAAGGTCGGCGATTCGTCCTTCGTCAGCGACTACCGGGGCCACGAGATCAAGAACTGGCAGGAGAACTTCCTGGTCAGGCCCATCACCTGGCAGGTCTCCCTGCCCGAGCGCGACCAGGCGTACGCCTGGCTGGCCCCGGCGGAGCTGTCCGGCGTCGACATCGACGACTACAACCTGGACGTCGTCCGCCAGGCCTTCACCCGGCCCTGAGCAGCTCCGCCAGGTCGTTCAGGGCGTCCAGGTAGTCCGGCACCGCCATCGGCACCTTCGCCACCGCGTCCGGATGCGGGCCCGCCGCCGTGAACACGTCGGTGTGGCGGCGCCGTTCGGTGCCCGTCTCCAGGAACAGCGTCACCGTCGGCCCCTCCGTGTCGCACCAGGCCCGGTGCAGGGTGTGCGCGGGCAGGGCGTAGGCGCTGCCCGCCGCGATCCGTGCCGCGTGCGTGAGCCGCAGCCGGGCCGGGCCCGCGGGCGCCAGCCGCCAGTTGGCCGACCCCGCCGCCAGGGACTCCCGGTAGCGGGCGGTGGTCAGGTCGCCGTCGCCGTCCGCCGTCTCGTACAGCTCCATCGCGAGCCGCCCCCGGACCACGCAGGACGCCAGCGGGGAGCGGTGGTTGTGGATGTCCTCCCTGCCGATCCCGCCCCGCCCCGGATGCCACACGTGGGCGCGGAGCATGTGGCGCGGGCCGCCGTCGATCAGCAGCAGCTTGTCGAAGCCCAGGACGTGCCGGTACGACAGGCGCGCGCACTCCTCCGGTTCGCCCTCCCCGGCGGCGAGTTCGGCGACCAGCTCAAGGAGCCGGTCGGGCCGACCGAGCCGGTCGACCAGGTCACGGGCGGCGAGCGCCAGTCCGTGCTCGGGCAGTTCCGCGGCGAGTTCCACGGTCAGCAGCCGCCGGGCCGCCTGGACGTGCCGACCACCCATGTGGTCTTCCTCCCCCTCCGGCCCTCCCGGGCCCGGTTCAGTGCTGGTGCGGGACGACCGGCTGGACCGGCTGGTACATCCATACGGCATGGGCGCGCAGCGCCGACAGGCCCTGGTACGTCATCCACATCGGGCGGCGCAGCTCGGTGCTGTCGCCGCGCCCCCAGGCCCAGATGCCGTCGCTCTGCGCCGCCCACACGGCGGCGATCGCGCCGTCCAGCCGCTCGGCCCACTCGTCGTGCAGCCCGTCGCGCCGGGCCACCTCGCGGGCGCCGGGGGTGAGCAGGGCGCGGGCCACCCAGGAGGCGGTGAAGTGCCGTACGTTGAGCACCTCGTGGCGTACCGGGTCGTCGGGGCGGGGACGGCGTACCTCCTCGCGGAGGTTCTCCAGGTCCAGGCAGCCGTGGTGCGGTGCGTCGCGGCAGGCCAGCAGCCAGCGCACGCCGTCCTCGCGGGCGGCGCGGGCGGCGGCGGTCTCGTCGAGGACCCGGGCGGCCCGGTCCAGGGCGACCACGGCGAGCGCGGTGTGCAGCGGGGACGCGGGGCCGTAGGGCGGGCCGAGGCGGTAGCTCCAGCAGCGCAGGTGGTCGCGGCGGTCGTCGCTGATCGCGCCGTCCACGAGGGCCTCGTGCAGCCGCGGCAGGACCGGGTGGCGGGGCGCGGCGCGCAACAGGCCGCGCAGGACCGTGGTCACCACGTGTGTGGACTCCCGCCCGGCGCGGTCGAGTTCCCGGGTGAAGCCGGTGGTGCAGCGCTCCACCTCCGCGGTGAGCAGATCGCTGGAGGCCCCCGCGCGGGCGAGCGCGCCCAGCACCAGCGCGGTGACCTCCGGCCGGGCCTCGGCGCCCTGCGAGCGCGCCGACCAGCCGCCGCCGGGCAGCCGCAGCCGCCACAGCGTCTCCACCAGGTCGCCGGTGCCGAGGCGGCCGTCGGGGATGCCGAGGTCGAGCATGGTGTGCAGGCCGTAGGCGGTCCCGACGGGGGTGGGACGGGTCAGGGCGGGGTCGGCGCGGCCCGCGTCGCGGTGGCCGGGGTCGGCCAGGGAGTGCGACCAGCCCGTCAGCCGTCCGGCGTCGGGGTCGTCGACCACGGACACCTGGCCGACGAGGGTCTCGTGGGCGGCGCTGAACAGCTCGGGCAGCGGACCGGGCCCGGGGGCGAGGGCGCCGGTGCCGAGGGTGGCCGGATCCGGCTGCCCGGCACCGGTCTGCGCGGCGGTGCGGGCGCGCAGCAGGGCCGCCGCCAGCCAGGCCGCCGCGCCGGTGCCCAGACCGCTGACGCCGGAGATCAGGTAGCGGGCGGTCTCGCCGCCGAGGGAGTCGGGCAGGACGCCGAAGAGGAACTGGAACACCGCGTACCCGGCGGCCAGACAGCCGAGGCTGCCCAGCCAGCCGACGAACCGCGCGGGCGGCGAGCCGTCGCCGTCCGGTCCGGTGGGCGGGGTCGGGTCGGGGCCCGCCGCGCGCAACGGCCCGCGTCCGAGCTGCTGTGAGGACACGCCGCGCTCCCTCCCCCGTGGTCGCCGCCGCGGACCGCGCCGCGGTGCTGGTGAAGATCCCAGTCTAGGGAAACCGTCTCCGACTCCACGTTCGTACCGCTGTTTTCCCCCTCCCACACCGTGCCGTTCAGTCAGGCTGGCGGGGTGTCTCCCGCGGCCAGTGCTCCAGCGCGGCGTGCAGGGCGTCGACGGCCTTGTCCCAGGACGCCTGGACCGCGCGGGGGTGGGCGAAGGCCCCGGCGGCCTCCAGCACGCAGTAGCCGTGGAACGTGGAGCGCAGCAGGCGGACGGCGTCGGTGAGGTCGGGTTCGTCGAGGCCGTAGCCGCGGAGCATCCCGTAGGTGATGTCGGCGGTGCGGCGCGGGGTGGGGGAGCCGGCCAGCAGCTCCGGCGTGACCGCGTCCTCGTCGAGGCGGGTCTGGGTGGCCGCGTACCGGCCGGGGTGGGCCAGCGCGTAGGCGCGGTAGGCGTCCGCGAACGCGGTCAGCGCGTCCTTCCCCGCGCGGCCCGCGACCGCGTCCGCGATCCGGTCGATCAGCTCGCCCCCGGCCAGCAGCGCGAGCCGGGCACGCAGCTCGCGCAGGTTCCGCACGTGGGAGTAGAGGCTGGCGTCCCGGACGCCGAAGCGGCGGGCCAGCGCGGAGAGGGTGACGTTGTCGAAGCCGACCTCGTCGGCCAGCTCGGCGGCGGCCGTGACGAGCCGGTCGGCGGTGATGCCCGCACGTGCCATGGACGGCCTCCTCCCGCTCTCCTCCGGCCGCTTGACCTCGGACGGAAGCCTAGCCCGCGGACGGAGCGGGGCGAGCGGCCGTGTCCGGGACGTCTGACGATCAGCCGTGGGTCGTTCGATATTCATCTTCCGCGCTCATCCTCCTCACGCGGCGCAGTGGGCGCCGCGGCAGGCAGCCGCGACAGTCGGCGGCATCCAGGAGGCACATTCATGGGTCACGGACACGGACACGGTCACGGCCATCACCACCACGATCACGCGCACGGCCACCCGGCGGCCCCGCTGCCCGCCGCCTTCGACACCACCGTGCCGGACGAGGCCCTCACCCCCGAGCAGCGGTCGCGCCGCTCGCTGCTGCGCCGCGCCGGGCTCCTCGGCGCGGGCCTCGCGGCCACCAGCGTCCTCGGTACCGCCGCCGCGCCCGCCCACGCCGCGCCCGCCGCCTCCGGCCGTCGCGGGAAGGGCTTCCTGTGGCTGGCCGGTGACCACCACATCCACACCCAGTACAGCAGCGACGGCAAGTACCGCGTCGTCGACCAGGTCCGCCAGGGCGCCCGGCACGGCATGGACTGGCTGGTCATCACCGACCACGGCAACGCCACCCACGCCAAGATCGGCGTGGCGAAGGTCAACCCGGACATCAGGGAGGCCCGCGCCGCCTACGAGGACACCCTCGTCTTCCAGGGCCTGGAGTGGAACATCCCCGCCGCCGAGCACGGCACGGTCTTCGTGCACCCCGGCAAGCACGAGGTGTCCGTCCTCAAGCAGTTCGAGACCGACTACGACGGCAGCGTCCAGGGCGCCTCCGCCTCCACCCCCGCCAACGAGGCCCTCGCCGTCGCGGGCCTGAGCTTCCTCGCGGAGCAGGTGCGGCGGCGCAAGGTCAAGGACGCGCTGATGCTCGCCAACCACCCGGCGCGGCGCGGCGTCGACTCCCCGCACGAGATCCGCGGCTGGCGCGACGCCACCGGCGCGGACCGCCAGATCGCCGTCGGCTTCGAGGGCGCCCCCGGCCACCAGGCCGCCGGGCTCCCCGCCCCGCTCGGCATGGGCCGTGCCCGCGGCATCTACGACAACAGCCCCAGCGCCAACTCCTTCGCCGGCTACCCGCCGGAGTCCTACCGCACCTGGGGCGGCTTCGACTGGATGACCGCCACCGTCGGCGGCCTGTGGGACAGCCTCCTCGCCGAGGGCAAGCCCTGGTGGATCACCGCCAACTCCGACTCCCACCAGGTGTACGCCGACACCGCGGCGCGCGGCGGCGGCGACTTCCACGCCAACGGCCGCTACGACGACCCGGTCTACGCGGGCGGGATCGACGTCGCGCAGGGCGACTACTGGCCCGGCTACTACAGCCGCACCCACGTCGGCGCCGACGGCTTCTCCTACGCCGCCGTCATGGACGGCATCCGCGCGGGCCGCGTCTGGGTCGACCACGGCCAGCTGCTCAGCGGCCTGGACGTGCGGGTGTCCGGCGGCAGCCGCTGGGCCACCCTGGGCGGCGCCCTGCACGTGAGGAAGGGCACCCGGGTCACGCTGACCGTCGACGTGGCCCTCGCGGGCGGCCCCAACTGGGCGGGGTTCGTGCCCGAGCTGGCCCGCGTCGACGTCATCCAGGGCGACGTCACCGGCGAGGCCGCGGACAAGGACACCTTCACCGCGCCCACCGCCAGGGTCGTCAGGTCGTACGAGGTGAACAAGTCCACCGGCACGGTCCGCCTCACCTACGAACTCGGCCGCGTCGACCGCCCGGTGTACGTGCGGCTGCGCGGCACGGACGGCAGGCGCGGCGCCGTCGGCGCGATGGGCGCGGCCGTGGACCCGGCGGGCCCGGCGCTCGACGTCGTCGGCGACGCCGACCCGTGGCAGGACCTGTGGTTCTACTCCAACCCGGTGTGGGTCCTGCCGTCGTGACGACGCCGTCCCACGCCCTCACCGTCGACGCCGGTTCACGGGACCTGCGCGCGGCCGACCACCTGATCCAGCGGCTCGCCGCCGAACTCGCGCTTCCCGAGGACGTGTTCGGCTGCACGCACCTGGTCCGGGGCGACCGGCCGCGCGTGGCGGTGTCGTTCGCCTTCCGCTCCGGGGCCGAGCGGGACGCCGTACGCGACCGGCTCACCGCCCGGGGGTACGGGGTGGCGCCCGGCGTCCCCGACGACACCGGCCGGGCGGTGCGCTACCCGGGGGCCGCCGCCCTCACCGGCACGCTGACCGTGGCCGAGCTGCTCGCCCGCTCGGCGATCACCCGCGTGACGGTGCTGGGCGCCCCCGGCGCGCCGGACCCCGGCACCCCGGTGGTGACGGCGGACCACGTGCGCCCGCAGTGGCAGCGGGGCGACCTCGTGCTCACCGCCCAGCCCGCCAGCGGCGGCACGTTGGTGCCCTTCGAGGTCCCGGACCCGACCCCGTGCTGCGCCGACCACTGACCTGACGGGAAAGGGTCAGGCCATCGCACGGCTCCCCCGGCGAACGGGCGGGTTGACCCGGGGGAGAGCGCGATGGCCTGGTCCTGGTCTGCCGTGACGCGGGGCCGGAACGGCGGCGCACGACAGGTGGCGGTGAGATTATCAGAGCGCCGGGTCGGGGTGTCGGTTGCATGGCGAGAAGACGAACGTGAACTCGCTCAGTGCTGCCCGCAGTTCGTACCGGGGCAGGACACCCGGCCCGCAGGACTGGGAGCCGATGCCGTGCTGGGCGTGGTCCAGGTTGACCCAGACCAGGTCCCCGGGCGTCAGGTCGGTCCGGTGGGCGGCGGCGTCCAGTTCCTCCGTCGTCCAGCGGCGGGCCGTGAACCAGAACGCCGGGTCGCCCTCGATCCGCAGTCCGCCCAGCTCCACCCACCGGACGTCGGCGCGGGCGCCGTTCTCCTGGGGGCGGACGTAGGGGGTCTGGAGGCCGTCCACCGAGGACTCCCAGCGGGACAGCCGGGAGGCCGACCTGGTGTCGGGGTACGCCTCGTTCGGACCGCCGCCGTACCAGCGGACCCGGTCGGCTCCGGGCAGTGCGAACCGGACGCCGAGCCGGGGCAGGGGGAGCGTCCAGTCGCCCTCCGGGGTGACGGTGACCGTCAGGCGCAGCCGGTCGCCGTCCGCCGTCCAGCGGTAGGCGGTGCGCAGGCCGACGTCGGCGGCGGCGGGGGCGACGCGGGTGCGCACGGTCAGCGCGTCGTCGGTGAGCCGTACGTCGTCCAGCCGGTGCCGCATCCGGTGCAGGCCGAGCTTCCGCCACAGGGTGGCGTGGCGGGCGTCCGGCTGCCAGGGGGCGCCCTCGTCGTTGTCGGTGGGGGCCCGCCAGACGTCCAGCCGGGGGCCGCCGGTCAGCTCGGTGCCGGAGACGGCCAGCAGGGTGCCGGTGCGGGCGTCGAAGGCGGCCGGGCCGAGGTGGATCCGCTCGCCGGCGGGCGTGGGGCGGGCGGTGGGCGTGTGGGCGGGGTACCGGTGCGGGGTGCGGGGGAGCTGCGCCCAGGCCACCACGTGGTCCTTCGGCGCCCAGGAGGTGGCCTCGGCGAGCACGGCGCGGACCGTCCACAGGGTCTCCGGCGCGGCCGGGTCGTCGGGGGCGGGGGGCTCCGGCAGCTTCAGCTCCGCCGACTCGCCGGGCGCGAGGGGCGGCACCGGCAGGGGGCCGGTCGCCACCGTCTCGCCGTCCGCCTCGTACGACCAGGTGAAGGCCAGCGCGGACAGGTCCGCGAAGTCGTGGCCGTTGGTCACCCGGACGCTGCCGTCGCCGCCGCCCTCGATCCGGACCGGCTCGATGGCCTTCCGGTACTCCAGCAGGCCGGGCGACGGGGTGCGGTCCGGGAACAGCAGGCCGTCGCAGACGAAGTTGCCGTCGTGCAGCTCCTCCCCGAAGTCGCCGCCGTAGGCGTAGCCGAGGTCCGGGTGGCGGATGCCGTGGTCGATCCACTCCCAGACGAACCCGCCCTGCAGACGGTCGTACGTCTCGAACAGCCGCTGGTAGTCGGCCAGTCCGCCGGGGCCGTTGCCCATGGCGTGGCCGTACTCGCACAGGATGAGCGGCAGTCCGCGGCGCTTGCGGGTGCCGCCGTCGAGGCCGCGGCCGATCCGCTCGGTCTCCTCGTGGAAGGGGTACATCCGCGAGTACACGTCGGTGTCACGGCAGGCGGGGTCGCCCTCGTAGTGGACCAGCCGGGAGGTGTCGCGGGCGTGGATCCACTCCGCCATCGCGGTCAGTCCGCGTCCGGTGCCCGCCTCGTTGCCGAGGGACCAGATGACGACCGACGGGTGGTTCTTGTCCCGTTCCACCATGCGGGCGGCGCGGTCCAGGAGCGCCGGGGTCCAGCGGTCGTCGTCGACGGGGTTGTCCCGCCAGTCGTGCTCGACGAAGCCGTGGGTCTCCAGGTCGCACTCGTCGATCACCCACAGGCCGTACTCGTCGCACAGGTCGAGGAAGGCCGGGTGCGGCGGGTAGTGCGAGGTGCGGACGGCGTTGACGTTGTGCCGCTTCATCAGCAGCACGTCCCGCCGCATGGTCTCCGGGTCCAGGGCGCGCCCGCGCTCGGGGTGCCATTCGTGCCGGTTGACGCCCCGGAAGAGGACCGGGCGGCCGTTGACCTTGAGCAGCCCGTCCTCGACGACGACCGTGCGGAAGCCGACGCGCAGCGGCACCCGCTCGCCCGCCGTGGCCAGGACGGCGTCGTACAGCCTCGGCGTCTCCGCGGTCCACGGCTCGACCGGCACGGTCGCCGTCCCGCCGGTGGCGAGGTCGAGGCCGAGGCCGGGCACGGTGACCCGGCCGGGCACCTCGGAGTCGACGCGCAGGGTGCCCTCGCCGGTGCGGTGGTCGTAGGCGGCGTGCACGAAGAAGTCCCCGGCGGCGCCCTCGGGCCGGTGCAGCAGGGTGACGTCACGGAAGATGCCCGGCAGCCACCACTGGTCCTGGTCCTCCAGGTACGAGCCCGCCGACCACTGGTGGACGCGGACCGCGAGGACGTTCCCGGTCGGCCGGAGCAGCTCGCCCACCGCGAACTCGTGCGGCAGCCGCGACCCCTGGAACGTGCCGAGCTCCGTGCCGTTCAGCCAGACCCGGGCGCAGGACTCCACACCGTCGAAGCGCAGCACCGCGGTACCGTCCGCGGGCCAGTCGGCGGGCAGGTCGAAGCGGCGCAGGTGGTCGCCGGTCGGGTTCTCGGTGGGGACGTGCGGGGGATCCACCGGGAACGGGTAGAGGTGGTTGGTGTAGATCGGCGGGCCGAAGGCGCCGTCGCCCTGGAGCACCCAGTGGCCGGGGACGGTCACCTCCGCCCACGCCCCGGCGTCGTACCCGGGCGCGGCGAACGCGTCGTCCTCGGCGTCGGCCGTCGGGGAGAGGCGGAAGCGCCAGTCGCCGTTGAGGGAGAGGGACTTCGCGTCGGAGCCGCGGTACCAGGCGCGGGGCGGCAGGGTGCCCGTGCCCGGGGTGACGTCCTCGACGTAGGCGGTGGTGGTGGCGGTGGTGGCGGTGGTGGCGGTGGTGCGGGACAACATCGGTCTCCTTGGTCAGCCCTTGGTGCCGGTCTGTGCGATGCCCTGGACCAGCCGGCGCCGGAGGAAGAGGAACACGAACACCAGGGGCGGGATGGAAATGGCGGTGGCCATGAAGATCGGATGGAAGGTGACGGTCTGGTCGGTCATGTGGGAGGAGAGCGCCACCCGCACCGTCCACGCCGGTTCGTCCCGGCCGATGACCAGGGGCCACAGGAAGGCGTTCCGGCCGCTGGTGAAGGTGATGGTGGCGATGGCGGCGAAGAGGTTCAGCGAGTTGGGCACGACGACGCGCCGGTACGCGCCCCGGTAGCCGAGTCCGTCCACGCGCGCCGCCTCCTCCAGTTCCTTGGGGAACCCCAGGAAGTACTGCCGGAAGAGGAAGCAGGTGAAACCGCTGAACAGGCCCGGGACGACCAGCCCGCGCACACTGGACACCCAGCCGAGTGACTGCCCGAACCGGAGCCGCCGCCCCGGCCGTTGTCGCCCCCGCACGCCGCCAGCGACCCGGCGGCGGTCAGGCCGAGGGCGGCCCGCGGGACGGAGCGGCGGTTCCAGCCCCCTCGGCCCGGTGCTCCGTTGCCCGGTTCTCTGCTGCTGACGGCCGACATGGTGACGTCCTTGTCTCGCGTACGGCTGCGGCTCGGCGGTTCGGCGCAGGTGACTCAGCGACCCGGTGGCTCAGTTCGGCTTGCGGTGCGGGACGCTAACCTTCGGCCACTACTTCGGCAAGGGGTTGGACGAAGCCTGCGCGAAACGAGGCGCGGCGTTCGGGATGCCGGACGCGGGACGTCACGCGGGCGGCGCGGAACGGCTCCTCCCGGGCGCGCCGGGACGGCGTACGGCGGTCCGCTGCCCGGCCGACTGGAGCGCGCCCTCCAGCGCGAACGCCGCCGCGCCCAGACAGACCGGGTCGGTGGGGATCGGGGACAGCACGATCTCGGTGGCCACCAGCGGACGCCGCAGCGCGCGCCGGGCGACCGCCTCGCGCACCCCGGCGAGCAGCGGTTCCCCGAGCGTGGCCGCGACCCAGCTGCTGAGCACGACCACCTCGGGGTTGAGCAGGTTCACCAGGTCCGCGATCCCGGCGCCGAGATAGCGGGCGGTGTCCCGGACCACCCGCACGGCCACCTGATCGCCCGCCGCCACCCCGCGCGCCAGCGCGTCGACGGTGGCGGTCTGGTCCCCGGGGTGCAGCAGGGGGCTGTCCGGGCTCAGCTCCCGCAGGTGCCGCATGATGCCGGGCGCCCCGACGTACGTCTCCATGCAGCCCTGGCTGCCGCAGTGGCACAGCCGCCCGTCGAGCACGAGGGTGGTGTGCCCCCACTCGCCCGCGCTGTCGCTCACCCCGCGGTGCACCCCGCCGCCCAGCACCAGCCCGGCGCCCACCCCGGTGCCGAGGTTGACCACCACGGCGTCCCGGCGCCCGCGCGCCGCCCCGAACCACAGTTCCGCCACCGCGCACGCCCGCAGCGGGTTGTCCAGGTGCAGCGGGTAGGCGATCTGCTCGGCGAGCAGGTCCCGCAGGGGTACGTCGTGCCAGTGGTCCCAGTTCGGGGCGTACTCCGAGACGCCGGTGTCCCGGTCCACCTGCCCCGGCATACTCACGCCGACGCCGAGCACCCGGGCCGCCTCCGTCCCGGCCTGCGCGACCACCGAGCCGACGGCGGCGGCGACCTGGCCGACGAGCCGCTCGGGGCGGTTCCCGTCGGTGTGGACGTCCTCCTCGGCGTGCGCGAGCACGTTCAGCGCCAGGTCGAACAGCTCGACGTGGACGTACGTCTCCGCGATGTCCACGCCGACCAGCGCGCCGCCGGCGGCGTGGACGGCGACCAGGCCCCGGGGGCGCCCGCCCGCCGAGTCCTCGAAGCCGACCTCGGTGATCATGCCCAGGTCCAGCAGCTCACCGACGAGCGTGGCGACGGTGGCCAGGCTCAGCCCGGTGGCGGCGGCCAGCTCCTGCCGTGAGGTGGGGGAGGAGGCGATGACCTGCCGGAGTACGCCGTAGCGGTTGGCGGTGCGGATGTCCCGTGATGTGCGCACGGTCGGGAGGCTAGGATCCCGCAACCCCTTTCCACAAGGGATGCGGAAAGGGGTGGAGCAAGCCCGGCCCGTCCGACGTCACCCGCCGAGCACGCCCCGCACGAAGGCGTTGGCGAACGTCCCGGCCGGGTCGAGGTCCGCGGCCAGCGCCCGGAAGTCGCCCAGCCGCGGATACCGCTCGCCCAGCACCGCCGCCGGGGTGGTGAACACCTTCCTCCAGTGCGGGCGGGCCTCGAAGGGAGCGAGCGCCGCCTCCAGCCGCCGTACCACCGGCAGGACGGCGGCGGTGTCCTCGACCCAGGTGAAGTGCGCCGCCACGGTGTCCCGCCCGTACGCCGGGCTCAGCCACTGGTCGTCGGCGGCGACCGTACGGATCTCGCAGGTCTGCAGCACGGGCGCGACGACGTCCCGGATCCCGTCGACCGCGGCCAGCATCCCGACGGCGTACCGGCGCGGCAGCAGGTACTCCGACTGGAGTTCCGCCCCGCTGCTCGGCGTGAACTCCGCCCGGAAGTGCGGCAGCCGCTCGTGCCAGGGCCCCGGCACCCCGAACTGCTCGGTGCAGTGCACGGCGGGCATCCCCGGCACCGGGTGCATCGGCTCCGTCGCCGGGGCGGCGAACGGGAAGTCCGGCAGCGGCTGGTCGGCACGCCGCTTCAGCCACACCTGGCGGAACCCCGGCGCCCGCCAGTCGGTGAACAGGCTCACGCTGTACGCCGCGGACATCACCGTCTCGAACGCCGCCTGGTCGAGCCCCGCGAGCGGCAGCTCGGTGAAGACGTGCTGCGCCACCTCGTAGGCGGGCTCCAGGTCCAGGGTGAGCGCCGTCACCACGCCGAGCGCGCCGAGCGCGGTGACCGCGCCGCCGAAGCGCTCCTCCCCGCGCCCGACCGCCACCGTCGTACCGTCCCCGGTGACCAGCTCCACCGACCGCACCGCCGCCGACAGCGGACCGTTGCCCACCCCCGAGCCGTGCGTGCCGGTCGCCACCGACCCGGCCACCGAGATGTGCGGCAGCGAGGCCATGTTCGGCAGGGCGAGCCCGTGGGCGTGCACCGCGCGCGCCAGCTCCGCGTACCGGACACCGCCCCCGACCCGCACCGTACGGGCCGCCGCGTCCACGTCGAGCACCGGCGGCAGGGCGTCGAGGGAGAGCAGCACGCCGTCGGGGCCCGGGTCGGCGATCTCGTTGAAGGAGTGCCCGCTGCCCAGCACCCGCACCCGGGCCGCGTCCGCGACGAGCGCGCGCAGCGCGTCCAGGGAGCGCGGGCGGTGCAGCTCCTTGGCGGCGTAGGTGATGTTGCCCGCCCAGTTCGTCACGGTGTCGGTCATGCGGGACCCTCCCAGGAGATCAGTCGGCGCCCATCACACCACTGCCGCGCCCCGCACCGGCGTGCGGGTCGCGAACATCACCGTCCAGGGCCTTTCGGCCCGCTTCCGGGACCCGGCTGCACACCACCGGCGCGCGGGGGCATACCGTGAGGAGTCGAACGTCACCGCAGGGAGGAGATCACGGGATGGGCAGCCGCACCGCGCTGGTCGAGGATCTGATGGAGCGCTTCCCGCACGTGCCGCGGGAAGCCGTCTTCAAGGAGGACCTGCTGCGCGGTGGTGTCGCGTTCGACGCGTCCGCGCTCAGTGACACCACCAACGAGGCGGCCGGCGAGGTGAAACCGAAGTCGTACTTCATCTTCTCCTTCGACCACGGCACCCTCCCCGAGCTGGGCGAGGCCGCGCTGCGCCGCCCGCCGGAGGAGATCATCCTCACCGGCGGCCCCTACGACCTGCGCCGCACGGTCGTCTCGGTCCGCGTCAACCCGTCCTCGCCGTACCGCGTCGCCGCGGGCGACGACGGCGTCCTCGGCCTCTACCTGGACGGCAGGCGGATCGCCGACGTAGGTGTGCCCCCGATGCCGGAGTACTACCGGCACACCCTCTCCAACGGGAAGTCCGTGATGGAGGTCGCCCCGACCATCCAGTGGGGCTACCTGATCTACCTCACCGTCTTCCGGGTCTGCCAGTACTTCGGCGCCAAGGAGGAGTGCCAGTACTGCGACATCAACCACAACTGGCGCCAGCACAAGGCCGCCGGACGCCCGTACACCGGGGTCAAGGACGTCGAGGAGGTGCTGGAGGCGCTGGAGATCATCGACCGCTACGACACCGCGAAGACCTCCACCGCCTACACCCTCACCGGCGGCGCCATCACCAAGACCGTCTCCGGCCGCGACGAGGCCGACTTCTACGGCCACTACGCCAAGGCCATCGAGGAGCGCTTCCCCGGCCGCTGGATCGGCAAGGTCGTCGCCCAGGCCCTGCCCCGCGACGACGTGCAGCGGTTCAAGGACTACGGCGTGCAGATCTACCACCCCAACTACGAGGTGTGGGACGAGTACCTGTTCAAGATGTACTGCCCCGGCAAGGAGCGCTACGTCGGCCGCGACGTGTGGCACCGACGGATCCTGGACTCCACCGAGGTGTTCGGCGCGCGCAACGTGATCCCCAACTTCGTCGCGGGCGTGGAGATGGCCGAGCCCTTCGGCTTCAAGACGGTCGACGAGGCCATCGCCTCCACCACCGAGGGCCTGCGCTTCTTCATGTCGCACGGCATCACGCCCCGCTTCACCACCTGGTGCCCCGAGCCCACCACCCCGCTCGGCAAGGCCAACCCGCAGGGCGCGCCGCTGGAGTACCACATCCGCCTGCTGGAGGCGTACCGCGCCACCATGGACGACTTCGGCCTCTCCTCGCCCCCCGGCTACGGCCCGCCCGGCCCCGGCCGCGCGGTGTTCTCGGTCAGCTCGTTCATGGACAGCCTCCCGGCGAAGGACCCGGTGGAGGTCTGAGCGAGGGGGCCGCGGGTTCGAGGAGGCGGCTTGTCAGTTGTGAGGGAGCCGTGAAAGGCTCGGTTCCTGCCCCGAGGGTTCCTCACAACTCCCCTGCGAACCTGGTGAGTTGACCTCACATGCGGATGCAGGAGACCCATGCCCGACCTGCCGACCCCCCAGGACGCCGCCGAGGCAGCGCTGTTCTCCGAGTGCTGGGACGCGGTCCTGTCCTACGCCGACCTGTGCACCTGCGGCTCGGAGGCCGCCGCCCGGCTGGCCCGGGAGGCGTTCGCCGACGGTCTGCGTGAGACGGCCCGTACGGCGGCCACCACCACCGACGTCGTACGGGACACCGGCCGACGCGCGGCCCAACTGCCCCGCATAGCGCGGATGCTGACCGCCGTCCGGCGCACCGCCGCGGCCTGGGAGGCGCGGGGTCAGGGCCACCGCCTCGACCCCGACCTGCGCCTCTGGCTCGGCTCTGAGCACGCCGCCCGGCACACCGGACCGCCCCTCGGCCGCCCGCTCGCCCTGCGCACCCTGCGCGACATGCAGCCCGCCGACGCGGAGCTGCTGTGGCTGGCCGAGGTGGAGTCGCTGCCGCTGTCCGTCGTGGCCCGCCGGCTCCGCCTCGACCCGGCCACCGTCGGCGCCGCGCTCGCCGAGGCACGCGCCCTGTTCCGGGACCGCTGCCTGCGCAACCACCTCGACACCCGGCTGGCGGCGCCGTGCCGCGGCTACGCCCGGATGCTCGACGCGCTGACCCGCGCCCCCGGCACGGACGCTCCCGAGACCCCCGACGACCTCTCCCGGCACCTCACCCACTGCGTGCGCTGCGCCGAGGCCGCCGCCTGCCTCCGACTGCACGGCGGCGGGCTGCCCGCCGCCCTCGCCGGCGGCGTGATCGGCTGGGGCGGCCTCGCCTACCTCGAACGCCGCCGCCGCGCCGCCGACGTCCGACTCGGCGCCGCGCCCTCCGCCCCCGCCGACCCCGAGCCCCCGGGCGCCGGCACGGGCAAGGCCCGCGTCCTGCGTAACGGCCTCCTCGTCGCCGCCGTCCTGGTCTCCCTCCTCGCCCTCGGCGTGACCCTCCTCCCCGGCGGCGAGGACACCCCCACCGACCTGGGCGAGGGCCGCCCGGTGGCCGACCCCCGCCCGTCCCCGCCCCCACTCACGGTCGCACCCGCCACGCCGCCCCCGCCCCCCGCCGCGTCCCACACGAGACACCGCCCGGAGCCCCCTCCCGAGCGCCCCCACCCCGAAACCCGGAACACCTCATCCCCCACCCCCACCCCCGCCTCCACCCTCAGCCCCCGGACCCGGCCCGCCACCGCCCCCACATCTCCTTCTTCCTCCCCCTCCACCACCCCCGCCTGCCGCGTCGACTACGACATCACCGGCCAGTGGCCCGACGGCTTCCAGGCCGCCGTCACCGTCACCACCGCCCACGCCCTCGACGACTGGCGCCTGACCTGGACCTTCCGCGACGGCCAGCGGGTGACCCAGATGTGGGACGCGGGCTACGTCCAGCAGGGCACACGTGTCACCGCCACCGCCGCCCACTACAACGCCACCGTCCCCGCCGACAGCACCCTCTCCCTCGGCTTCATCGCCGCCTGGCAGCAGACGAACACCCCGGCGTACGACTTCGAGCTGAACGGGCGGGCGTGCGCGACGGCGTGAGTGAGTGCACGTACCTGCACATAGGACGCCAAGGCGCACGCGGCGGCGGAGGCGGACCCGGGCATCCGACTCGTCGACGTGGAGACGGTCTACGGCGTGCAGTGACAGGCCCCCGACCAGCGCGGTCGGGGGCTTCCCCCTGGGGCCCGGAAATCCGCTGGCGCGGACGCGTGGCGGGGTCCTATGGTGGGCCCTGTTCGCGCGGCGGCCGGTGGCCGTCGCTGTTGGCCGGGTGAAGAGTGAGGAGGTGTCGACCGATGGCTGTCACTGCGCTGGGCGCTGCCCGCATCCGTGTAACCGTCAAGTCCACCTCCGTGGCCACCGGCTGAAACTCCCTCTCTTCGCGTGCCGTCGTGCGCGCTCTCGCCGGGGTCACCCATGTGAAGGGTCACCCGTTGACTTCCACTTCTGTTTTCTCCGCGCTCGCTCCCTACGGTTGGGACGAGGCATGGGCAGGGCAGTTCGCTCCGTATGACGCGCAAGGGCTGGTGCCCGGGCGGGTCCTGCGGGTGGACCGGGGGCAGTGTGACGTCGTCACCGCCGACGGCGTGCTGCGCGCCGACACCGCGTTGGTCACCCCGCACGACCCTTCCCCGAGTTCTCAGCTTCGCTCGAACAGGGGAGACCCCGTTCGGGTGCTGTGCACCGGGGACTGGGCCGTCATCGACCCCGAGGGCGGCCACCCGCGGTATGTGCGGGCCTATCTGCCGCGTCGTACCGCCTTCGTGCGCTCCACCTCCTCCAAGCGGTCCGAGGGGCAGATCCTCGCCGCGAACGTCGATCACGCCGTCGTCGCGGTGTCGCTGGCCGTCGAGCTCGACCTCGCCCGTGTCGAACGGTTCGTCGCGCTCGCCTGGGAGTCCGGGGCGCAGCCCGTGGTCGCCCTGACCAAGGCCGACCTCGTGCCGGACCCCGCGACGCTGGCGCACCTCGTCCAGGACGTCGAGACCAGCGCGCCCGGCGTGCCCGTGCTGACCGTCAGCGCGTTGCACGGGGAGGGGCTCGACGTCCTCGTGGCGCTCGTCGCCGACGGGACGTCCGTGCTGCTCGGGCAGTCCGGCGCGGGCAAGTCCACCCTCGCCAACGCGCTGCTCGGCGAGGAGGTCATGGACGTGCGGGCCACCCGTGACGTCGACGGCAAGGGGCGGCACACCACCACTACCCGTAACCTCCTCGCCCTGCCGGGGGGCGGGGTCCTCATCGACACGCCGGGGCTGCGGGGTGTGGGCCTGTGGGACGCCGGGAGCGGGGTCGGGCAGGTCTTCGCCGAGATCGAGGAGCTGGCGCGCGACTGCCGGTTCCACGACTGCGCCCACGACGCCGAGCCCGGCTGTGCCGTCCTCGCCGCCATCGACTCCGGTGACCTGCCGGTACGACGGCTGGAGAGCTACCGCAAGCTGCTCCGCGAGAACCAGCGCATCGTCGCCAAGACCGACGCCCGGGTCCGGGCGGAGATCCGCAAGGACTGGAAGCGGAAGGGGGCGGAGGGGCGCGCCGCCATGGAGGCCAAGCGGGGCGGTCGCCCACGGTCGCGATAGCGACAGGGGCGGTGGTGGTGACGGTGGTGGTGGGTAACGTCGTGTCCGATTCCCGCTAGCAGGGGGGTCGCGGCTCGTCGACACTGGATCTCGTGATGGACGAAGACACCAGGTACGAGGCCGTGCGCAGCCGCGACGGGCGCTTTGACGGCGTCTTCTTCTTCGGAGTGACCACCACCGGCGTCTACTGCCGCCCCAGCTGCCCCGCCGTCACCCCACGGCGGCGGAACGTGCGCTTCTTCGCCACGGCCGCCGCCGCGCAGGGCTCCGGCTTCCGGGCCTGTCGGCGGTGTCGGCCGGACGCGGTGCCCGGGTCGGCCGAGTGGAACGTGCGCGCCGACGTCGTGGGCCGGGCGATGCGGCTGATCGGTGACGGCGTCGTCGACCGCGAGGGCGTCACCGGGCTCGCCGCCCGGCTCGGCTACAGCCCCCGGCAGGTGCAACGGCAGCTCACCGCCGAGCTGGGCGCCGGGCCGGTCGCGCTGGCCCGCGCCCAGCGCGCCCACACCGCGCGCACCCTGCTCCAGACCACCGTGCTGCCGGTCACCCACATCGCGTTCGCGTCCGGGTTCGCCAGCGTCCGGCAGTTCAACGACACCATCCGCGAGGTGTACGCCCGCACCCCGAGCGAGCTGCGCGCCCTCGCCCCCGGCCGGGGCGCCCGCCGCCCCACCCCCACCGCCGGGATCCCGCTACGGCTCGCCCACCGAGGCCCCTACCAGGCCGGACCCGTGTTCGACCTGCTGGCCCGCGAGGCCGTCCCCGGTGTGGAGGAGGTGACCGGTACCCCCGGCCGCCGCACCTACCGCCGTACCCTCCGGCTGCCCTACGGCACCGCCCTCGCCGCGGTCGACGAACGGCCCGGCAACCGGCGGCCGTCCTCCGGCGCCCACCCCGGGGGCTGGCTGGACGCCCTGCTGCACCTCACCGACCCCCGCGACCTGACGACCGCCGTACAGCGGCTGCGGCGGCTGTTCGACCTCGACGCCGACCTGTACGCCGTCGACGAGCGGCTCGCCACCGACCCACGCCTCGCCCCCCTCGTCGCCGCCCGCCCCGGGCTCCGCGCCCCCGGCGCCGCCGACCCGGAGGAACTGGCGGTACGGGTGGTGGCCGGGCGTGCGGAGGCCGAGCGGCTGGTACGGCGGTACGGCACCCCCCTCGACGTCCCCTGCGGCGCCCTCACCCACCTGTTCCCGACGCCCGCAGTCCTCGCCGGGGCCGAGCCGCACGGCACCCTCGGCGCGCTCACCGCCGCCCTCGCCGACGGCACCGTACGGCTGGACCCCGGCGCCGACCGGGACGACGCCGAGGCGGCGCTGCTCGCCCTGCCCGGCCTGCGCGCCCGTACCGTCGCCGTGATCCGCGCCCGCGCCCTCGGCGACCCCGACGCCGCCCCGCCCGGCACCGGCGTACCCGACGCCTGGCGGCCCTGGCGGTCGTACGCCGTGCACCACCTGCGGGCCGCGGGGTGGGCGGAGGAGGAGAACGTGATGGAGAAGGACATGGAGAAGGAGATGACGTGGGTGTGACCGTGCACTGGGGCAGGGTCGACAGTCCCCTCGGGCCGCTGCTGCTCACCGCCGATCCCGACGGCGTGCTGACCTCGCTGTCCATGAGCGGGCAGCGGGGCGGCCGGGAGGTGCGGGACGGGTGGCGGCACGATCCGGAGCTGTTCCGGGCGGCCGAGGAGCAGCTCGGCGCGTACTTCGCGGGGGAGCTGACCGAGTTCCGGCTGCCGTGGCGCGCGCACGGGACCGCCTTCCGGGAGCGGGTGTGGGACGCCCTCGACGCGGTGCCCTACGGGGCCACCACCTCGTACGGCGAGATCGCGGCGCGGATCGGGGCGCCCCGGGCCGCCGTACGGGCCGTCGGCGGGGCGATCGGCGCCAACCCGCTGCTCGTCCTGCGGCCGTGCCACCGGGTGATCGGCGCCGACGGGACGCTCACCGGGTACGCGGGCGGGCTGGAGCGGAAGCGGCGGCTGCTCGGCCTGGAGGGAGCCCTCAGCCCCACAGCACCGCGCCCAGCCACGCTCCCGTGATCAGCAGACAGGTGAACAGCTCCGCCAGCACGCTCCAGCCGCCCTCGCGCATCGCCTCGCGCAGCGCCGCGCGGGCCTCGCCGTGGCGGCCGAGGCGGAGCCGTTCGGCGAGGTAGATCCCGCCGACGAAGCCGGGGACCGCGCCGACCACGGGGACCAGGAAGAAGCCGAGCAGCGCCCCGCAGCCGGCGTACACCGCCAGCCGCCGGTCGGCGCGGCCCGTCCGCAGCCGTCTGGGCGGCAGGGACCAGCGCACCACCTGGCACAGCAGCAGCGCGACCGTGGCACCGACGAGCACGAACCAGGACACCGCCCGCGGGTCCTTCAGCGCCCACCACATCACCGCGGCCCACACCAGCCACGACCCTGGCACCCCGGGCACCAGCACTCCGCACAGGCCGAACAGGATGACCAGCCCGGCCAGCAGGAGGTCCCACACTCCCATCTGCCCAGGGTGCCGGAGGGGGCGCGGGCGCGCAGGTCGGCTGCCTTCCCGGCATCACCGGTCGCGGGCCACCCAGCCGCGTTCGTAGGCGTGCCAGCCCAGCTGCAGCCGGGTCGTCGCGCCGGTCAGCTCCATCAGGTGCCTCACCCGGCGCTGCACGGTCCGCAGCCCCAGGTCGAGCTGCTTGGCGACGCTCGCGTCGGTCAGCCCGGCCAGCAGGAGGGAGAGCACCTCAAGGTCGGTGGCGTCGGGGGCGTCCGGCCCCTGCTCGACCACCCCCGCACCACCGACGCGCAGCGGCAGCGCCTCCCGCCACACCGCCTCGAACAGGCCCGCCAGCAGCTCCAGGAGCCCGCTGGCGTGCACCACCAGCGCGGCCGGTCCGGCGGCCGGCGCGCCGAGCGGTACCAGCGCGGTCGTACGGTCGGCGACCACCAGCTTCGTCGGCACCCGGTCCACGACCCGTACCTCCTCGTCCCGGCCGAGCGCCGCGGTCAGCTCGGTGATGCCGTGCGGCCGGTCCAGCACCGCCCGCTCCACCACCACCCGGTAGCGCACCCCGCGCCCGGCCGCCTGCTCCTCGGCGTCGTTCTCCATGCCGGTGACGGCGACCGGGTCGCCGGTGACCAGCGCGCACACCTCGTCGACCGCGCCGAGCTGCAACTGGAGGAACCGCTGGGTGACCGCGGCCGACCCGAGCACCACCTCGACCAGGTCGTGCACCGCCGGTTCGGCCGCCGCCGCCCGGTACTCCTCGGCGAGCAGCACGGCCGCCAGCTCCGCCTGCTCCAGCTCGTGCCGCCGCTGGGTGAGCAGGGCGCCCAGCGCCACCGCGGGCGGGGCGGCGACCCAGCGGCCGGGGCGGGTCGAGGACTGCGCCGCGAGTCCGTGCCGCTCCAGCTCCCGCAGGGCGCGTTCGGTCGCCCGCTCGCCCAGCGTCAGCCGCCGCGCGAGATCGGCCGCGTCGGCGGCGCCGACCGCCACCAGCGTGCGGTACGCCGTCTCGTGGGTGCCGTCCAGACCTATCGCCGCCAGCATCAGGTCGTCGTCCCTCCTGTGGTTCCGGGGTGCCGGGGTGGCGGGAAGCTGCCGTGGCGTGTACCCGCCGCGCAACATCATCGCGGCAGTGAGCCGCGCTCTGCCAGGGTGGACAGCGCGTGCCAGCAGGGGCCTCACGAGCGTGACCCGGGTCCGTGACGCGTTGTGGCGCGCAGGGGCCGGGCCCGGGTCACCCCACGTCGCCGGGCGGTTCTCCCGTGGGGGGTGGAGCCGCCCGGCGACCCCGAATTTCCGGATGTCCCGTTTTCCTCTCGCCCTCGCGGTGGACAATTGGGCGCATGAGCCAGCAAGGGGGAAGGCCCGCCGGTCAGTCCGACGACTGGTGGGGGCAGCTGTACGACGACTCCACCGAGGACACCGGCCCGACGGCCGCGCCCGACTCACTGGACGACCGGTTCGCGTCGGCTTCCGGGGCGGTGGCGTTACCTGAGGCGCCCGGGGACGGTGCCGTGTCGGGTGATGCTCGCCGCGGCGGGGGTTCGCGGCGCGGGGGGATCTTCCGGCAGCGGAGGGCCGGGGAGGCGGAGGAGGGTTCTGCCTCGGGACCTGGGGGGCCCACGGCCGCGACCACGGGGCCCGGGACCATACCGGCGTCCGGTGCGGTGCCCGGTCCGGCGTCCGGTGCGGCGTCCGGTGCGGTGCCCGACGCCGTCGCGGCTCAGCCCTCCACCGCTCCCGCCTACATCGGCTCCGGGCCGCCCACCTACGAACCCGAGCCCACCACCCTGCCGCCCGCCGACCCCGACGATCTCGACGACCTCGTGGCCGACACCGTGCTCGACGGGGCCCGCTACGGCGCCTGCACCCTGCGGGCCGTGTCGATGCGCGGCGACTCCGCGCGCTACCGGGGCGAACCCCGCCGCGACGCGCTGCTCACCGCCCGGTTCGGCACCGGCGAACACGCGCTGGTGCTGGTGGCGATGGCGACCGGCGCCCGTGCCACCCCCGGCGCGCACCGCGCGGCGGCCGAGGTGTGCCGGTGGATCGGCGAGGCCGTCGGGCGCAGCCACGCCCGGCTCGCCGAGGACATCCGGGCGGGGCGGCGCGGCGACCTCAAGTCGGGCCTGCACCGGCTGACCGACCGCAGCCTCGGCAGGCTCCGCGCGGGCGCCGCCGAACAGGGGCTGCGGCCCGAGGAGTACGCCGCCAGCCTGCGCTGTCTGCTGCTGCCCGCCGACCCCGAGTGCCGTACCCGCGTCTTCTTCGGCGTCGGACCCGGCGGGCTGTTCCGGCTGCGGGACGGCGAGTGGCAGGACATCGAGCCGCCGGTCGCCGACGTCACCGGCGCCCCCGTCGTCGGCTTCGGCTCACTGCCGTCCGAGACCACCGAGGGCGACCGGCTCACCATGGACCTCGGCATACCCACCCCGCCCAGCCCGTACGAACCCGCCCCCGCCCCGCCCCGTGAACCCTTCCGGTTCCGGGCCTCCGTCGCCCGGCCGGGCGACACCCTGCTGGTGTGCACCGCGGGCCTGGCCGAGCCGCTGCGCGGGGAGCCGGACCTCGCCGCCCACCTGACCGGGCGTTGGTCGGCACCCGAGCCGCCCGGGATCGCGGAGTTCCTCGCCGGCGCCCAGGTGCGGGTCAAGGGGTACTCCGACGACCGTACGGCGGCGGCCGTTTGGGAGGCGTAACCGCGACGGGTGTGGATTGATGGACCCGAAGAGACCCACAGGGCTTGAAGGGGTGCAGGGATCCATGGCCAAGCAGAACGTCGCCGAGCAGTTCGTCGACATCCTCGTCCGCGCCGGAGTCAAACGGCTCTACGGCGTCGTCGGGGACAGCCTCAACCCGGTCGTCGACGCGATCCGCCGCACCTCCGGCATCGACTGGATCCACGTGCGCCACGAGGAGACCGCCGCGTTCGCCGCCGGGGCGGAGGCGCAGGTCACCGGGCAGCTCGCCGCCTGCGCCGGTTCCTGCGGCCCCGGCAACCTGCACCTCGTCAACGGTCTGTACGACGCCCACCGCTCCATGGCGCCCGTGCTCGCCCTCGCCTCGCACATCCCGTCCAGCGAGATCGGGCTCGGGTACTTCCAGGAGACCCACCCGGACCAGTTGTTCCGTGAGTGCAGCCACTACAGCGAGCTGATCTCCAGTCCGAAGCAGATGCCGCGGCTGGTGCAGACCGCCATCCAGAACGCGGTCGGACGCGGCGGCGTCAGCGTGGTCTCGCTGCCCGGTGACATCGCCTCGCAGCCCGCTCCCGAGAAGGCCGCCGAGACCGCCCTCGTCACCTCCCGGCCCACCGTCCGCCCCGGGGACGCCGAGATCGACCGGCTCGTCGAGCTGATCGACCGGGCGAACAAGGTCACCCTGTTCTGCGGCAGCGGCACCGCGGGCGCGCACGCCGAGGTCATGGAACTCGCCGGGCGGATCAAGTCGCCCGTGGGGCACGCGCTGCGGGGGAAGGAGTGGATCCAGTACGACAACGAGTTCGACGTGGGGATGAGTGGGCTGCTGGGCTACGGGGCCGCCTACGAGGCCACCCACGAGTGTGACCTGCTGATCCTGCTCGGGACTGATTTCCCCTACAACGCCTTCCTGCCCGACGACGTGACCATCGCGCAGGTCGACGTACGGCCCGAGCACCTCGGCCGTCGCTCGAAGCTCGACCTCGCCGTGTGGGGGGACGTGAAGGAGACCCTGCGCTGTCTCATCCCCCGGGTGCGGGTCAAGGAGAACCGGCGCTTCCTCGACAAGATGCTGAAGCGGCACGCGGACGCGTTGGAGGGGGTCGTCAAGGCGTACACGCGGAAGGTCGACAAGCACGTCCCCATCCATCCCGAGTACGTCGCCTCGGTGCTCGACGAGGTCGCCGCCGACGACGCGGTGTTCAGCGTGGACACCGGGATGTGCAACGTGTGGGCCGCCCGCTACATCTCGCCCAACGGGCGCCGTCGCATCATCGGGTCCTTCTCCCACGGGTCGATGGCGAACGCCCTGCCCATGGCGATCGGCGCGCAGTTCACCGACCGGGGGCGGCAGGTCGTGTCGATGTCGGGGGACGGCGGCTTCTCCATGCTGATGGGGGACTTCCTGACGCTGGTGCAGTACGACCTGCCCGTGAAGGTGGTGCTGTTCAACAACTCCTCGCTGGGCATGGTCGAGCTGGAGATGCTCGTCGCCGGGCTGCCCTCCTACGGCACCACCAACAAGAACCCCGACTTCGCCGCCGTCGCCCGGGCCTGCGGGGCCTACGGGGTGCGGGTGGAGAAGCCCAAGCAGCTCGCCGGTGCGCTGAAGGCCGCCTTCCAGCACAAGGGGCCCGCGCTGGTCGACGTCGTGACCGATCCCAACGCGCTGTCCATTCCGCCGCGGATCAGCGCGGAGATGGTGACCGGGTTCGCGCTCTCCGCCTCGAAGATCGTGCTGGACGGCGGGGTGGGGCGGATGGTGCAGATCGCTCGGTCCAACCTGCGGAACGTGCCTCGGCCGTAGGGGTGTGGTGAGGACCGTCGTCGGTCGCTGGCCTTTGCATTTCGGCCAGTTTTGGCTTGGGGTGGTCGTTGACGGCCCTGCATGTCTGGGGCGGTACCCACGGGGCATGGATTCCGTGAACGTGTTCGAGCAGGAGGGGAACCGACATCGGCACGCAGGCGGGGGTCATGAAGAGGCAGGTACGAGGGGGCGGTCCCGCGGCCATCGGGACCGAGGCGGAGGGGGCCGTGGAGACGTCACGGCTCCGGCGCAGACTGGGCCGGGCCGACCTGAGGGCGGTGCCCGAGGCCCGGCGGGCGCTGCGGCAGCTCTTGCGGGACCAGGGTGTGTCCGGGCGGTGCGAGGCCGCGGAACTGCTCACCAGCGAGCTGGTCACCAACGCGCTCGTGCACACCGACGCCGACGCCTTCCTGACGGCGGTCGTGGGGGAGCGCGGGCTGCGGGTGGAGGTGCGGGACTTCGTCGCCCGGCCGCCCCTGGTGTGTACGGCGGCCGACAGCGGTGACGGGACGCACGGGCGGGGGCTGGTGCTGGTGCAGGCGCTGGCGGACGCGTGGGGGGTGCGGGCGCACGGGGTGGGGAAGGCCGTGTGGTTCGAGATCGCCGTCTGAGGGTGTGAGGAGGGCGGGAGCGCGGTCCTTCGGTTGCGCTCCCGCCCTTTCGTGCCAGGGCCTGTCCGCCCCTTCCCGTCGTCGCCCGAAGGGCTGAGCGGGCGGGAAGGGGCGGACAGGCCCTGGGCCCGGGTCAGCCGAACTGCTGCTCCAGGTCCTTGAGCTTGCGCTCCAGGGAGTCCAGGCGCGGCAGGGCCATCGTGTCGTCCTCCGCGGTCAGATCTACTTTGACCGGGTCAGAGGTGGTGGTGCGGACCGGCTGGAGCGACGGGCGGGTGCGGACCGGGAGCTGTTCGGGCGTCGGTGACGCCGATATGGCAGGCTCCGCGGTGGTCGTCATGTCGGCGCGCTCCACGGTGGGCAGCTCCACCTGGCGTCCGCCGCCCCGGCCGACGAAGCCGCGGTGGCCCCGGCTGATCGCCTTCAGCTGGGCGCGCTCCAGGCGCTGCTGGTCCCGGCGGCGCAGGCGCGACTCCTCCTTCTGGCGCTTGTCCTCGCGGACCTCCTCGACGGCCTCGTCCAGGCTGCGCACGTTCTCCAGGAGCATCAGCGACCAGGCGCGGTAGGTCTCGCGGGGCGCCCGCAGCCAGCGGACGATGCGGATCTGCGGCAGCGGGCGCGGTACCAGGCCCTGCTCCCGCAGCGCGGCGCGGCGGGTCTGCTTCAGGGCGCGGTCGAAGAGGACGGCCGCCGACAGGGACATGCCCGCGAAGAAGTGCGGGGCCCCGGCGTGGCCGGTGCCCCTGGGCGCGTGCACCCAGTTGAACCAGGCCGCGGCGAACGCGAACGTCCATACGAGTATCCGGGAGCCGAGCGCCGCGTCACCGTGGCTGGCCTCGCGCACCGCGAGCACGGAGCAGAACATCGCCGCGCCATCCAGACCGAACGGGACCAGGTACTGCCAGCCGTCGCTCAGGCCGAGGTTCTGCTCGCCGAAGCCGACCAGGCCGTGGAAGGAGAGGGCGGCGGCGACCGCCGCGCAGCAGAAGAGCAGGATGTAGGAGACGGTGCCGTAGAGCGCCTCCTTGCGTCTGCGGCGCTCCTCCGCGCGCTCCCACGAGTCGTCCGCGCTCGCTTCCTTGGCCAGGGTGCGCTTGCCGTGCGCGAGCACCGCTACCGCCGCCACCATGCCCAGGAGCAGTACGGCGCCCGGTAGCAGCCAGTTCAGCGATATGTCGGTCAGTCTCATCTGGGGTCCCTTGCAACTGGGATAGGGCGTAACGCCCGCCATGGTGGCCCAAACCCGCCGCGCCTCAGGGGGTTTCGGGGCAAGAGGCCGCCAAGGTGGGGGCGTGGGGAGCCCAGGGCGGCGTTCTGCTCGAACTGCCGCTTGACGGGCGGGAGTTGAGTTCGAATAAGACTACCCGTACGGGTGGTTCCGCGGAAAGTTTCCGGGGGGCGTGAGGAAGTTGTGAATCGGCTGTAACCGTACGGGTGTCACGCTCGCGGGTGATCTTACTCGACGTGCGGGGGGTGAGTTGTTGACGTGCTGTCAGGCGGGGGTGGGCGTGGGGGCGTTGGCTTTGCGGGACTGTGCGCCGGTGCGGGGGCAGGTGTCGCAGATGTCCTCCGGGACCACCGTGTAGAACATGCAGCAACTCGCCCGGTCGCGGGTGGCGGTCGGCTGGCCGTCGGGGGTGCGGGACGCGCGGAAGGCCGGGGGGCCGAGGTACGGCTTGGTGGCGCTCGTGCCGGGGAACAGGGCCTCCAGTTCGCGGATGGCGCGGTCCTCCTCGCCGAGGTGCCGGGCGATGTACCACAGGCCCTCGACGACGTCGTCCGTCACCATGCCCCACAGTGCCCTGCCCCGGCGGCGCGTCCTCGGGCCGAAGGCGGCGAGGAGCGGTTCGACGTGCTCGGCTATCGCGGCACGGACCTCGGCGCGGAGCGCTTCCTCGTCGGGGACCGTCCGGGCGCCGGGGAGCGTGGCCGCCGGGTCGTCCGGGAGGCAGGCGAAGGGGGTGGGCGCGGTGGTGGGGTGCAGCGCCATGCGGCCCGCCGTACGGTCGTACGAGACGTGGGTCGCGGGGTAGCGGGGGACGCGGCGGTGCAGGAACCAGGGGACGGTGACGAGGAGGCAGGCGGGCCAGACGTAGCGGTGCAGGCCGAAGCTGGCGACGACGTCGGGGCGGGCGCGGCGGTGGTAGTCGCGTTGGGTCTGCTCGTCGTCCCAGGCGAGGAACCTGTCCAGGGCGGGGGTGTCGGTGGCCAGGGCCGCCGCGGTGACCCAGCCGTCGCCTGCGGGGGGTGGGGTGCCGGGGGGCAGCTCCGTGATCGTGAGGTAGGGGTACGCCTCGGTGAGGCGGGTGTACGCGTCCGTGACCGCCGAGTGGGGTGCGGGCATGTGTGACCACCGATTCACGTCAGCTTGTAGGCAAGGCTTACCTTACCCGGGGCTGGGGGGAGTTTGCATGGTGGGGGTGTGCGCCTAAGGTGCTTGACGGGTGAGTAACAAGACGTCGTCAACTGCCCTGAGTGTTGACCATGTGGAGCCTTGGGAGGACCTGTGGAGCAGGGGGTGCGGTCGCCGGCGCGGGGCTCTGTGGGTGTTGCCGGTGAGCGGGTCGAGCGGGTGCCCGAGCAGGGGGGTCGTGGGGAGCACGCGCACGGTGAGGTGGCGGGGGCGCGGGGGGTGGTGCAGCGGGCGTCTGTGCGGGGGCAGGTGCTGGACGCGTTGCGGGCGGCGTTGGTGGCGGGGGAGTTGGTGCCGGGGGAGGTGTACTCGGCGCCGGTGTTGGGGGAGCGGTTCGGGGTGTCGGCCACGCCGGTGCGGGAGGCCATGCAGCAGCTGGCGTTGGAGGGGGCGGTGGAGGTCGTGCCGAACCGGGGGTTCCGGGTGGTGCGGCGGGGGGAGCGGGAGCTGGCGGAGCTGGCGGAGGTGCGGGAGCTGATCGAGGTGCCGGTGGTGTTGCGGCTGGCGCGGTCGGTGCCGGGGGAGCGGTGGGCTGAGTTGCGGCCGTTGGCGGAGGCCACGGTGCGGGCGGCGGGGGCGGGGTGCCCGGCGACGTACGCGGAGGCCGACTGGGCGTTTCATCGGGGGGTGCTCGGGCTGGCCGGGAACGCGGAGCTGGTGCGGATCGCGGAGGATCTGCACCGGCGTGCGCAGTGGCCCCTGGTCCGCTCCGCCGCGGACCTGCTGGCCGACGCGACGGAGCACACGGCGCTGCTGGACGCGCTGATCGCGCGTGATGTGGAGGGGGCTCGGTCGCTGGTGCGGAGGCATTTCGCTGCGGCGTGACGCCTGCGGCGGCCTGTTGTTGTCCGGTGGGTGGCTGGTGTAGCGCTGCCTGCCGGGTGGTGGGTCGGGGCCGCGCCGGGGGGTGTCCGTCCTCGGAACCGCGCGCCCTGTGGGTTCGGGGGTGTACGGGGTTTTCCGCGCGAACCACTGCGGGCGGACACCCCCCGACACGTCCCCTTCCGTCGTACGGCGACTGCGGCTCTCCGCCACATCGGCCTTGGCTGCGGGCAGTCCTGCCGCTGGGGCGGCACGGGTGGGCGCGCGCACCCACCCCGCGTCAGCACAGACTGGCGGCACCCCGCCGGGCCGCGCGCACCTGCCCCGCGTCAGCGCGGACTGGCGGCACCCCGCCGGGCCGCGCGCACCTGCCCCGCGCCAGCGCGGACTGGCGGCACCCCGCCGCGCCGGGCCGCGCGCACCCGCCCCGCGTCAGCGCGGACTGGCGGCACCGCGCAGCGCCGGGGCGGGCGCAGCCCCCCGGGGCAGCGTCAGGCCGTCGCTGCTGGTGGGGTCAGTTGGGTGGTGAGCCAGGTGGGGACGCCGCCGAGGAGGCGGAACAGGCGGCGGGCCTCCTCGCGGAGGCGGCTCGCCTCCGGTTCGGGCTCCGTCGCGGCGAGGGAGACCAGGGCAGGGGCCGTCCCCACGAGGTACCCCAGTTCCTCACGGATGCGGAGGGACTCCGAGAAGCCGTGCCGCGCCTCCGCCAGGTCGCCGTCGCGCAGCGCGAGCCCCGCGAGGTGGCGCCAGGTGAAGGAGAGCAACAGCGCGTCGGGGTGCGCCGTCGCGCCCGCGTGGGCCCGCCGGTAGGCCGCGCGGGCGGCCTGGGGCGCGCCCGTGAGGTTCTCCGCCAGCAGCCCCCGCCGGAAGTCGAGGACCGCGCGCCCCGGCGTCCCGGGTGGGATCAGCGCCGCCGCCCTGCCCAGCGCGGCCCGCGCCTCGTCGGCCCGGTCGCGTACGCCGTGCAGCGTGGCGGCGTACGCGAGCTGGCCGCGTTCGCAGGCGGCGGCGCCGCGCTCCTCGTCGGTGTGGGCGAGGGCCTCCGCCGTGCGCAGCGCGTCCTCGGCCTCCTCCCAGCCCTTCTCGGTGTAGAGGCAGCGCTCGCCGAGGAGCGCCGCCCGTTGCAGCGCGGCGCCCGCGGTGTCCGGGCGGAGCAGGGCCGCCGCGTCGGCCCAGCAGGCCCGTGATCGCAGCCGCCATACCGCGGTCTGGAGGGGATCGTTCTGTGAGGTCGTTCCGGTACCAGACATGGCGGGATGCGCCACGTTGCCCTCCCCGAGCGCGCCGTCGAGCTGTTGAGTGGTCGCATTCCAGCACCGATCGGGGCGCCGGGCCAAGGGGGCGGGTGAAGGAATTCACAAAGTGGGGGGAGATCCGGTCGATCGGGTGTCAGCTCATGCGCAGCGCGAGGAAGAAGTCCAGCTTGTCTTCGAGGCGGGACAGGTCACGGCCCGTCAACTGCTCGATGCGGCCCACCCGGTAGCGCAACGTGTTGACGTGCAGGTGGAGCCGGGAGGCACAGCGCGTCCAGGAGCCGTCGCAGTCGAGGAACGCCTCCAGCGTCGGGATCAGCTCGGCGCGGTGCCGCCCGTCGTAGTCGCGCAGGGGGTCCAGCAGCCGGGCGGTGAAGGCGCGGCGGACGTCGTCCGGGACGAAGGGCAGGAGCAGGACGTGCGACGCCAGTTCCTGGTGACCCGCGGCGCAGACCCGGCCGGGGCGGGCCGCGGCCACCCGGCGGGCGTGTCTGGCCTCCTCCAGCGCCCCGCGCAGGCCCTCCGCCGAGTGCACGGGCGCGCTGACCCCGAGGGTGACCCGGCCGTCGTCGTCGAGGCCGGAGGTCAGCGGGGCGCGGATCGCGTCCAGCAGGGTGTCGGCGTGGACGCCCTGTTCCGAGCCGTCGTGCTCGGTGGAGACCGCCGGGAGCGGGATCAGGGCGATCGCCTCCTCACCGGTGTGGGCGACCGCTATCCGGTCGGAGGGGTCCGGGCCGGTGCTGAGCGGGTCGACGAGGACCTCCTCCAGGAGCGACTGGGCCGTCCCGCCCGTCTCCAGGTCGTAGCCCTGCCAGTCGACGCTGGCCACCACCACCTGCCAGTGCGGGGCCGCGCCGGAGCCGGGGAGGAGGACCGGGGCCGCCACCCGGAGGCGGGCGGCGATCTCGGCCGGGGCCGCGCCCGCCTGGACCAGTTCCAGTACCTCCTGGGCGAGGCGGCGGCGGACCGTGCGGGCGGCGTCCCGGCGGTCCCGTTCCACCGCGATCAGCTGGGTGACGCCGTACAGCAGGTCCAGGCGTTCCTCCGGCCAGTCGCCCGCGTCCGTCTCCACCGCGAGCAGCCACTCGGAGAGGACCGTCTCGCGGATGTCCCGGGTGCCCTGCGGGGAGCGGCCGCCGCCGCGGATCGGGAAGAGGGAGTAGGTGGTCGCGCCGAGCAGGACGCGGTGCGGGGCGCGGCGGCCCGCACGGGTGGCCGACAGGTGTTCCGCCGCCAGCGCCGCGCACGTCTCCGGCGGCAGCTCGGGGGCGTTGGCCTTCGGGCCCGCGATCAGGCGGCCGGTCGGGGAGAGCACCCACGCGCGCAGGTCCAGGTCGGAGCCGAGCAGGTCCAGGACCACGTCCGGGCCGCCGCCCGCCGGGCCCGCCGTCATCATGCGGCGGTGCCGGTCCACGACCGCCGCCAGGTCGCCCGCCCGTTCGCCGGAGACCTGCCGTACGACGTGCTCGGTGATCGTCGCGAAGGCCACCGACTCGTGCACCGCGAAGAGCGGGAGTCGGTGGCGGGCGCAGGCCACGAGCAGGTCCTCGGGGATGTCGCCCAGTTCCGCCTCACCGGCCGCCAGGGCCGCCACGCCCGCCTGCGCCAGGATGCGCACGAACGGGTCGGAGTCGGTCGCGTCCCGGCGCCAGGCTAGGCCCGTGAGGACCAGTTCGCCGCCGGAGAGATAGCGGCTCGGGTCCCGCAGGTCCGTCGTCATCACACCCCGTACGGTGCGGTCCAGCTCGTCCTCGCCGCCGAGCAGCCGCAGCCCCAGCGCATCGGTGTCCAGCAGTGCGCGCAGCCGCATTCTCGTCGCCGCCGTTCTTTGTCTCGAAATGGTGGGTGGATCGGGTGGGGGTGTGGTGTGTGTGGGGGAGGTGGGGGAGTGGTCCGGGTGGGGGCTGCCGGTTCGGAGGCGGGGCGCGACGTGTTCTCACGTTTCCACAGGAAATCGTGGAGGTAACCAGGCGCCTCGTTTCATACGAATCTACAAGATGACCGGCCTGGCCAGCCAACTCCTTCATGGTTTCCGTGACTGACCCGGGTGGGGGACGGCGCTGTGTACTGGCGGCACTCCGCGTGAACAGCACCTGAACGAGCCTCGCCCGCCGCACCCGGATTGGCTCGATCCGAAGCACCCACGAGACGAAGAAGAGAGCCGGTCATGGACTTCCTTCGCCCCGCCAGCTGGGAGGAGGCGCTCGCCGCGAAGGCCGAGCACCCCACCGCTGTGCCGATTGCGGGCGGCACTGATGTGATGGTCGAGATCAACTTCGACCATCGGCGGCCCGAATACCTGATGGATCTCCATCGCGTCGGTGATCTCTTTGAGTGGGAGGTGGGAGAGCGGCGGGTTCGGCTGGGGGCCTCCGTGCCGTACAGCCGGATCATGGAGCACCTCCGTGCCGAGCTGCCGGGGCTCGCGCTCGCCTCGCACACCGTGGCCTCCCCGCAGATCCGCAACCGCGGCGGCGTCGGCGGCAACCTCGGCACCGCCTCCCCGGCCGGGGACGCCCACCCCGCGCTCCTCGCCGCCGGTGCCGAGGTCGAGGTCGAGTCGGTGCGCGGCTCGCGCATGATCCCCATCGACCGCTTCTACACCGGCGTGAAGCGCAACGCGCTGGCGCCCGACGAACTGATCCGCGCCGTGCACATCGACAAGGCGGACGGGCCCCAGCAGTTCTCGAAGGTCGGGACGAGGAACGCCATGGTCATCGCCGTGTGCGCCTTCGGGCTCGCCCTGCACCCGGGAAGCCGTCGGGTGCGGACCGGGATCGGGTCCGCCGCCCCGACCCCCGTGCGCGCGCTCGCCGCCGAGGAGTTCCTCAACGCCGCCCTGGAGGACGGGGGGTTCTGGGAGAACGGCAGGGTCATCACGCCGTCCGTGGCCAAGGAGTTCGCCGCGCTGTGTGCGGCCGCCTGCAACCCCATCGACGACGTACGCGGGACCGCCGGTTACCGCCGTCACGCGGTGGGCGTCATGGCCCGCCGGACCCTGACCTGGACCTGGGAGTCCTACCGCGGCACCGCCCGCGCCACGGAGGGAGTCGCCTGATGCGCGTCAGTTTCACGGTCAACGGCCGTCCGCAGGAAGCCGACGACGTGTGGGAGGGCGAGTCCCTGCTGTACGTGCTGCGGGAACGGCTCGGGCTGCCCGGGTCCAAGAACGCCTGTGAGCAGGGGGAGTGCGGGTCGTGCACCGTACGGCTCGACGGGGTGCCCGTCTGCTCGTGTCTGGTGGCCGCCGGGCAGGCCGAGGGGCGCGACGTCGTCACCGTCGAAGGACTCGCCGAGTACGCCCGGAAGCGGGGGAGCGGTGGCGCCGAGGGGGAACTCTCCGCCGTCCAGCAGGCGTTCATCGACGCCGGTGCCGTGCAGTGCGGGTTCTGCACGCCGGGGCTGCTCGTCGCCGCCGACGAGATGCTGGAGCACAACCCCGACCCGTCCGACGCGGACATCCGGGAGGCGCTGTCGGGCAACCTGTGCCGGTGCACCGGCTACGAGAAGATCCTGGACGCGGTCCGGCTCGCGGCCGCCCGGCAGGGAGAGGCGGTCTGATCCATGCCGACCAACGGCGCACCCACGAAGATCACCCAGGGGGCCGGGACCAGGGGCGGCATCGGGGAGTCGACGCTCCGGCCCGACGGCACCCTCAAGGTCACCGGTGAGTTCGCGTACTCCTCCGACATGTGGCACGAGGACATGCTCTGGGGGCAGGTCCTGCGCTCCACCGTCGCCCACGCCGAGATCGTCTCGATCGACACGGGGGAGGCGCTCGCGCTGCCCGGTGTGTACGCCGTGATGACGTACGACGACCTGCCGACCGAGGTGAAGCACTACGGGCTGGAGATCCGGGACACCCCGGTGCTCGCCCACGGGAAGGTGCGGCACCACGGGGAGCCCGTCGCCATCGTCGCCGCCGACCATCCGGAGACGGCGCGTCGTGCCGCGGCGAGGATCCGGGTCGAGTACCGGGAGCTGCCCGTCATCACTGACGAGGCCTCGGCTCTTGCGCCGGGTGCCGTTCTCGTGCACGAGGGGCGGGACGATCTCCCCCAGGGGCCTCCGGCAAGCTCCGGTCCAGGGGGGACCCCCACCGCCGGGCACGTGCCGCATCCCAACATCGTGCATCGGCAGCCCATCGTGCGGGGGGACGTGGCCACGGCCAGTGCGAAGGCGGATGTGGTGGTGCGGGGGGAGTACGTCTTCGGGATGCAGGACCAGGCCTTTCTCGGGCCCGAGTCCGGGCTCGCCGTGCCGGACGAGGACGGGGGCGTGCAGCTGTACGTCGCCACGCAGTGGCTGCACAGTGATCTGCGGCAGATCGCCCCGGTCCTCGGGCTGCCCGAGGAGAAGGTGCGGATGACGCTCTCCGGGGTCGGCGGCGCGTTCGGGGGGCGGGAGGATCTGTCCATGCAGATCCACGCCTGTCTGCTGGCGCTGCGGACCGGGAAGCCGGTGAAGATCGTCTACAACCGGTTCGAGTCCTTCTTCGGGCACGTCCACCGCCACCCCGCCAGGCTGACCTACGAGCACGGCGCCACCCGGGACGGCAAGCTCACCCATGTGAAGTGCCGGATCGTGCTGGACGGCGGCGCGTACGCCTCGTCCTCCCCGGCCGTGGTCGGCAACGCCTCGTCGCTCGGGGTGGGCCCGTACGCGGTCGATGACGTGGAGATCGAGGCCCTCGCCCTCTACACGAACAATCCGCCGTGCGGGGCCATGCGGGGGTTCGGGGCCGTGCAGGCGTGCTTCGCGTACGAGGCGCAGATGGACAAGGTGGCCAAGCGGCTGGGCATGGACCCGGTGGAGTTCCGGCAGCGCAACGCCATGGAGCAGGGCACGCTGATGCCGACGGGGCAGCGCGTCGACTCCCCGGCGCCGGTCGCCGAACTGCTGCGCCGGGTCAAGGCGATGCCGATGCCGCCGGAGCGGCAGTGGGAGAGCAGCGAGGGCGCCGACGTACGGCAGTTGCCCGGCGGTCTGTCCAACACCACCCACGGGGAAGGCGTCGTCCGCGGGGTCGGGTACGCGGTCGGCATCAAGAACGTCGGGTTCTCCGAGGGGTTCGACGACTACTCCACGGCCAGGGTGCGGATGGAGGTGGTCGGCGGTGAGGCCGTCGCCACCGTGCACACCGCGATGGCCGAGGTCGGGCAGGGCGGGGTGACCGTGCACGCCCAGATCGCGCGGAGTGAGCTGGGGGTCGCCCAGGTGACCATCCAGCCCGCGGACACCCGGGTGGGCAGCGCCGGTTCGACGTCCGCCTCCCGGCAGACGTACGTCACCGGGGGCGCCGTGAAGAACGCCTGCGAACTGGTGCGGGAGCGGGTGCTGGAGATCGGGCGGCGCAGGCTCGGGTCGTACCACCCCGCCTGGGCCACCGCCGAGCTGCTGCTGGAGGGCGGCAAGGTCGTCACCGACGGGGGCGAGGTGCTCGCCGACCTGGTGGACGTGCTGGGGGAGGAGGCGGTCGAGGTCGAGGAGGAGTGGCGGCACCGGCCCACCGAGCCCTTCGACCCGCGCACCGGGCAGGGCAACGGGCACGTGCAGTACTCCTTCGCCGCGCACCGCGCCGTCGTCGAGGTCGACACCGAGCTGGGGCTGGTCAAGGTCGTCGAGCTGGCCTGTGCCCAGGACGTCGGGAAGGCGCTCAACCCGTTGTCGGTGATCGGGCAGATCCAGGGGGGTACGACGCAGGGACTGGGGGTGGCGGTGATGGAGGAGATCGTCGTCGATCCGAAGACCGCCAAGGTCCGGAACCCCTCGTTCACTGACTATCTGATTCCGACCATTCTCGATACGCCGACCATGCCCGTCGACCTTCTCGAACTCGCCGACGAGCACGCCCCGTACGGGCTGCGCGGCGTCGGTGAGGCGCCCACCCTGTCCTCCACCCCGGCCGTCCTCGCGGCGATCCGCGACGCGACCGGGCTGGAGCTGGACCGGACGCCGGTACGGCCCGAGCACCTCACGGGCACCGCTACCCCGTAGCCCCGTTCGGTGGCCGCCGCGGCGCTCGTCGTCATCGGGGCGCTGATGACGACCCACGCCCGGCACGTGGACTGGGCCGACCGCGCGACCGCGGTCCCGGTCCTCCTCACCGTGGTGGTCATGCCGTTCACTTACGCGATCACGGCCGGGGTCGCCGCCGGGGTCGTCTCCCATGTGGCGATCAAGACCGCGCAGGGCAAGGCTCGGGAGACCGGCGCCTTCATGTGGGCGCTGACGGCGGTCTTCGTCGTCTTGCCCGCCCTCCACCCGATCGAGGGGTGGCTGGGCGTGCGGTAGGTCGGCTACCGGGTCACTCGTTCGCTTACGCCCGCTGCTTGAAGGAGACCGGGAGATGCTGGACATCGCCGAGGAGTTGCACCGGTGGGCCGGGCGGGGACGTGACTTCGCCGTGGCCACCGTGGTCGCGGTCGGGGGCAGCGCCCCGCGCCAGGTGGGCGCCGCCCTCGCGGTGGACGCCGACGGCACGGCGGTCGGCTCGGTCTCCGGCGGCTGTGTGGAGGGCGCCGTCTACGCGCTGTGCCAACAGGCGTTGACCGACGGGCGGACGGTACTGGAGCGGTTCGGCTACAGCGACGACGACGCCTTCGCGGTCGGGCTCACCTGCGGGGGCGTCATCGACGTGCTGGTGACGCCGGTGCGGGTGGGGGACGCGGTGCGGGCGGTGGTCGCCGGCGCGGTGGCCGCCGCGGCGGCGGGGGAGACGGCCGCCGTGGCCCGGGTCGTCTCCGGTCCCGCCGAGCTGCGCGGGCGGGCCCTGCTGGTCCGGCCCGACGGCTCCTACGACGGTGGCTTCGGCGCCCACCGGGAGCTGGACCGCACGGTCGCCGCCGAGGCCCGCGCCTTCCTGGACGCCGGGCGCACCGGCACCCTGGAGATCGGGGAGCGGGGCTCGCGGTGCGGGGCGCCGCTCACGGTGCTGGTCGAGTCGTCGGTACCGGCGCCCCGGATGATCGTCTTCGGCGCGGTCGACTTCGCCGCCGCCCTGGCGAAGGCCGGTGCCTTCCTCGGCTACCGGGTGACGGTGTGCGACGCCCGCCCCGTCTTCGCCACCCCGGCCCGCTTCCCCGACGCGGACGAGGTCGTCGTCGAGTGGCCCCACGAGTACCTCGCCCGCACCCCCGTCGACGCCCGTACCGTGCTGTGCGTCCTCACCCACGACGCCAAGTTCGACGTCCCCCTGCTCCGGCTCGCCCTGCGGCTGCCCGTCGCCTACGTCGGCGCCATGGGCTCCCGCCGCACCCACCTGGACCGGGAGGCCCGGCTGCGCGAGGTCGGCGTCACCGACCCGGAGCTGGCGCGGCTGCGGTCGCCCATCGGCCTCGACCTGGGCGCGCGCACCCCGGAGGAGACCGCGCTGTCCATCGCCGCGGAGATCGTCGCCGAGCGGCGGGGCGGCAGCGGGGTGTCGCTCACGGGGGCCCACACGCCGATCCACCATGACGCGCCGTCGGGGGAGGTGAGGCGGGTCGGGTCGGTGGCGTAGCAGCCGTTCAGCGGCGGGCCGGGGCCAGCGGGCCGCGTCGCGCGGCGGCTACACACGCGCGAGCACCCTCGGGTGCGAGAGGACGCAGGGCCCCTCCCGAGCGCCCACCAGCACTTCCGCCCCTCCGTCACGGCATCCGCAGCAACCGCTCCACCGCCCGCCCGAACACCACCCGCGACGCCCCCCGCAGCAGCGGGTCCGCGGCCCCGGGCAGGAGTCGTACGCCGATCTCCTCGCGCCACACGACCAGGGAGCCGCCGTCCGGACGCGGCCGGACCTCGATCTCCGCCCAGCCGCGTACCACCCGCCCCCGTTTCTCCAGTCGGCAGCGGCCCGCCGCGTCGTCCGCCGGGGGCTGCCAGAGAACGACCTCCATGCGGTCGTCGAAGGCGAGCGGTCCCACGCCGGAGCGGGCCACGAAGACCGTGCCCGGGCGGGTGGGCGGCGCGGTCTCGACCGTGACCCGGGTGAGCGGGACGGCGGCGCCGTGCCGGGGCCAGTCGGTCAGGCGGCGCCAGGACTCCGGGGCGGGAAGCGGTGCCGTGCGTTCCAGGTGAAAGGTGACCACATCGGGATCCTAGACAGCGGGACGTGCGCGATTCACTTCTTGGTGCATACGTATTCAGAACGGTTTCTTCCGCTGCTAAGTTCTCCGGCGGGGTACTCGCGGCGGCGTTCGAGCGATCGCCTGAGAGTGAGGAGCCGCCCGTGGACGGACACGTGAAGGCGCAGGTGGTCTCCGGGGGACACGGTCGTCCGGCGTGGCAGCGCGTGCTGGTGACCGGCGGGGCCGGGTTCCTGGGGTCGCACCTGTGCGGTCGACTGCTCGACGCCGGGTGCGAGGTCGTGTGCCTGGACAACCTGTCCACCGGCTCACCGGCGAACACCATGGAACTCGAACGTGAGAGCGGATTCCGGTTCGTCTCCGCCGACGCCACCGACCCGGCCGCCTGGCGGGCCCTGCCCGGCCGCTTCGACCTCGTCCTGCACTTCGCCTGCCCCGCCTCCCCCGTCGACTACCTGCGGCTCCCCCTGGAGACCCTCGACGTGGGCAGCAACGGCACCCGGCACGCCCTGGACCGCGCCCGGCGCGACGACGCCCGCTTTCTGCTCGCCTCCACCTCCGAGGTGTACGGCGACCCGCTGGAGCACCCGCAGCGGGAGGGCTACTGGGGCAACGTCAACCCGATCGGGCCGCGCAGCGTGTACGACGAGTCCAAGCGGTTCGCCGAGGCGCTGGTCGCCGCCTACCGCCGGGTGCACGCCACGGACACCGCGATCGTCCGCATCTTCAACACCTACGGCCCCCGGATGCGCACCGGGGACGGCCGCGCCGTGCCCACCTTCGTCGCCCAGGCGCTGGCCGGCGGCCCGCTGACCGTCGCCGGGGACGGCAGCCAGACCCGTTCCCTGTGCTACGTCGACGACACCGTGGACGGCGTCCTCGCGCTCGCCGCGTCCGGCGCGCCCGGACCGGTCAACATCGGCGGCGACGACGAGATCACCATGCTGGAGCTGGCCCGCCACATCGTCGACCTCACCGGGTCGCGCTCCCCGATCCGGTTCGTGGCCCGCCCCGTCGACGACCCCGGGCGCCGCCGTCCCGACACCCGGCTGGCCCGGGAACTGCTGGACTGGCGGCCGCGCGTCGACTGGCGCGAGGGCCTGGAGCGGACCGTGGGCTGGTTCACGGAGTCGGTCGCCGCCTGACCATCGGGCCGCGCCGTCCACACTTCCGTTACAGAGTGTATGAAATCGGCTCATACGGGGTGAAGTTGTCTTCAAGTGTTTGAGACAACCTCAAAATGGCACCCGCGTTAGCCGAGTCCCCCGCACGCCGTACGGGACGGAGCACCCCATGCGCATCCTTGGTATCAACGCCCTGTTCCACGACCCGGCCGCCGCCCTGGTCGTCGACGGCCGGACCGTCGCGGCGGCCGAGGAGGAGCGCTTCAGCCGCCGCAAGCACGGCAAACGCCCGGTGCCGTTCTCCGCCTGGGAGCTGCCCGAGCTGTCGGCCCGCTGGTGTCTGGAGCACGCCGGACTGCGCGCCGACGAGCTGGACGCCGTCACGTACTCCTACGACCCGGCGCTCGCCCGGCCCGCCCGCGACCAGGGCCTCGACGACCCGTGGGACCCGCTGCGCCAGGAGTACGCGCGCCGCGCCCCCGAGTTCCTCGCCGAGGCGCTGCCGGGGCTCGACCCCGAGAAGGTCGTCTTCGTGCCGCACCACGTGGCGCACGCCGCCTCCGCCGCCCCCGCCTCCCCGCACCCCGACAGCGCCGTCCTCGTCCTGGACGGCCGGGGTGAGGCCGCCTCCCACCTCGCCGGGCGCTACCAGGACGGCCGCCTGCGCACGCTGGCCGCGCAGGCGCTGCCGGACTCCCTCGGCCTGGTCTACGAGGAGCTGACCGAGCACCTGGGGTTCCTGCGCAGCAGCGACGAGTACAAGGTCATGGCGCTCGCCTCCTACGGCAAGCCCCGCTTCCTCGACCAGCTGCGCCAGTACGTGCACGCCACCGGCGACGGCGGCTTCCGCGCGCACGGCGTCGAGTGGGCCGAACTGGCGCCCGCCCGCGCGCCGGGCGAGCCCTGGACTCAGGACCACGCCGACCTCGCCGCCAGCACCCAGGCCGTGCTGGAGGAGACCCTCCTGGAGCTGGCGACCTGGCTGCACACCGAGGCGGGCGGGGACGCCCTCGCCCTGGCGGGCGGCGTCGCGCTGAACTGCGTCGCCAACTCGAAGATCGCCGCGCGAGGCCCGTACCGGCACGTGTGGGTCCAGCCCGCCGCCGGGGACGCCGGGACCGCCCTCGGGAGCGCCCTGCACCTGACCGGGCGGCCCGAACCCATGCCCGGCGCCGACCTCGGGCGCGGCTGGAGCGACGAGGAGCTGCGGGCCTGGCTGGACGCCGCCGCCGTACCGTACGAGCTGCCCGACGACATCGCCGAGACGGTCGCGGAGGAACTGGCCGGGGACGGGGTCGTCGCCTGGTTCCAGGGCCGGAGCGAGTACGGGCCACGCGCGCTCGGGCACCGGTCGCTGCTCGCGCACCCCGGGCGGGCGGAGAACCTGGAGCGGCTCAACGGCGTCAAGGGGCGCGAGGAGTTCCGGCCGGTCGCGCCGATGGTGCTGGCCGAGCGGGCGCCGGAGCTGTTCGAGGGGCCGATGCCGAGCCCGTACATGCTCTTCGTGCACGACGTCGCACGGGAGTGGCGGGACCGCATCCCGGCCGTCGTGCACGTCGACGGCACCGCCCGCATCCAGACCGTCGACGAGCGGCGGGAGCCGCTGGTGGCACGGATGCTGCGCGGCTTCGAACGGCGCACCGGGCTGCCCGTCGTCGTCAACACCAGCCTCAACACCGCCGGGCGCCCCATGGTCGACGACCCGCGCGACGCCCTGGAGTGCTTCGGCTCGGCGCCGGTGGACCTGCTGGCCGTCGGGCCGTTCGCGGTGCGCCGGGGACGGGCCTACGGAGGGAGCGGCCGGATATGACCGACTACGCCGTGGTGATCCCCACCCTGGTGCGGGACACCCTCGCCGACTGCCTCGCCGCGCTCGCCGCCGCGACCGGGCCCAAGCCACGGGAGATCGTCGTCGTCGACGACCGGCCCGACCCCGACCGCGCCGACCTCCAGCACCCGCTGAGCGTCCTGGGCGACCTGCGCGACCGGACGACCGTGCTGCGCGGCGGGGGACGGGGGCCCGCCGCCGCCCGCAACACCGGGACGCGCGCCGTCGCCTCCCCGTGGGCCGCGTTCCTCGACGACGACGTCCAGGTGGGCCCGCACTGGTGCGAGCAGCTCACCCAGGACCTCGACGAGGCGGGCCCCGACATCGCGGGCGTCCAGGGCGTCATCGCCGTACCCCTGCCCGGGGCGCGCCGCCCGACCGACTGGGAACGCAACACCGCCGCCCTCGCGCGGGCCCGCTGGATCACCGCCGACATGGCCTACCGCACCGACGCCCTCAAGCAGGTCGACGGCTTCGACGAACGCTTCCCGCACGCCTTCCGCGAGGACGCCGACCTCGCGCTGCGGCTCCTGGACGCGGGCTGGCGCATCCGGCAGGGCCGCCGCACCACCCGGCACCCCGTGCGCCCCGCCGACCGCTGGGTCTCCCTGCGCTCCCAGCGAGGCAACGCCGACGACGCGCTGATGCTGCGGCTGCACGGGCCGAACTGGTGGCACCGGGCCGTCGCGCCGCGCGGGCGGCTGCGCGGGCACCTCGCCGTCACCGGGGCGGGCGCCGCGGCCGTGGCGCTGGCGCTGACCGGGCGCCGCCGGGCCGCCACGGTCGCCGCGACCGGGTGGGCGCTCGGTACCGCCGAGTTCGCCTGGTCGCGGATCGCGCCGGGGCCGCGCACCCGCCACGAGGTCACGACCATGGCCGTCACCAGCGCGCTGATCCCGCCGCTGGCCAGCTGGCACTGGCTGACCGGACGGTGGCGGTACCGGAACGCCCCGCCCTGGCGGGAGGTGGCGCGATGACCGTGCGGACCGTGCTGTTCGACCGGGACGGCACCCTCGTCGAGGACGTCCCCTACAACGGCGACCCGGCGCTCGTCCGCCCGGTCCCCGGGGCCGAGGCCGCGCTGGCGCTGCTGCGGTCGCGGGGCGTGCGCACCGGCGTCGTCACCAACCAGTCCGGGATCGCCCGCGGGCTGCTCACCGAGGGCGAGGTGCGCAAGGTCAACGAGCGGGTCGACGCCCTCCTCGGGCCGTTCGACGTGTGGGCGGTGTGCCCGCACGGGCCCGACGACGGCTGCCACTGCCGCAAGCCCGAACCGGGGCTCGTGCTGTGGGCCGCGGGACGGCTGTGCACCCACCCGGCCGACTGCGCCGTGGTCGGTGACATCGGCGCCGACGTCGAGGCCGCCCGGCGGGCGGGCGCACACGGGATCCTCGTACCGAACGGCACGACCCGGCCGGAGGAGACGGCCGCCGCCGAGCACGCGGAGCCCGACCTCGCCTCGGCGGTGCGGGCCCTGCTCGCCCCCCGGACCCCGGGGAGGCCGGTGTGAAGGCCCTCGTCGTCCGGCTGGACAGCTTCGGGGACGTGCTCCTCGCCGGGCCCGCCGTCCGCGCCGTCGCCGCCCGCGCCGACTCGGTGACGGTGCTGTGCGGACCGCTCGGCGCGCCCGCCGCCCGGATGCTGCCCGGCGTCGACGAGGTCGTCGTCTGGGACGCCCCCTGGGCCGGGTTCACGCCGCCGCCGGTGCGCCCCGCCGAGATCACCGGACTGACCGGGCGGATCGACGCCGACACGGCGCTCATCCTGACCTCCTTCCACCAGTCCCCGCTGCCCACCGCCCTGCTGCTCCGGCTCGCCGGGGTCGCCCGGATCGCCGCGGACAGCGAGGACTACCCCGGGTCCCTGCTCGACGTACGGCACCACCGCCCCCCGCACGCCCACGAGGTGGAGGCGGCGCTGGAGCTGGCGGCGGCGGCCGGGTACCCGGCCGTGGACGACGGGCTGCCGCGCGTGCTGCCGCCGCCCGACACCACCGCGCTGACCGGTGCCGGGCCGTACGTCGTCGTCCACCCCGGCGCGAGCGTCCCGGCCCGCGCCTGGAGCGCCGGGCGGTGCGCCGAGGCCGTGGCCGAGCTGACGGCGGCCGGGCACCGGGTGGTGGTGACCGGCGGCGCGGGGGAGCGGGAGCTGACCGCGCGGGTCGCGGGCGGCGACGCGCTCGACCTCGGCGGGCGCACCGGCGCCCCCGCACTCGCCGGGGTGCTCGCCCGCGCCGCCGCCGTCGTCACCGGCAACACCGGTCCCGCGCACCTCGCCGCCGCCGTCGGCACCCCCGTCGTCTCCCTGTTCGCTCCCGTCGTACCCGCCGAACGCTGGCGGCCCTACGGCGTCCCCTACGTGCTGCTCGGCGACCAGGACGCGCCGTGCGCCGGCAGCCGCGCCCGCAGGTGCCCCGTGCCGGGCCACCCGTGCCTGGAGACGGTGACCGCCCAGGACGTCCTGGTCGCAGTGGAGAAGGTGATGCAGCCGTGAACATCCTCATCTGGCACGTGCACGGCTCCTGGACCACGTCCTTCGTCCAGGGCCCGCACACCTACCTGGTCCCCGTCACCCCCGACCGCGGACCCGACGGCCTCGGCCGCGCCCGCACCTTCGACTGGCCGGACAGCGTCGTGGAGGTGGCGCCGGAACGGCTGCGGGACACCGACATCGATGTCGTCGTCCTCCAGCGCCCCCACGAACCCGCCCTCGTCGACCGGTGGCTGGGCCGCCGGCCGCCGCTGGTCTACCTGGAGCACAACGCCCCGCACGGCAACGTCCCCGACACCCGGCACCCGGCCGCCGACATCCCCGGCGTCACCCTCGTCCACGTCACCCACTTCAACCGGCTGATGTGGGACAACGGCGCCCTCCCCACGGAGGTGATCGAACACGGCGTCGTCGACCCCGGGCACCGCTGGAGCGGGGAGCTGCCGCGGGCCGCCGTCGTCGTCAACGAACCCGTCCGCAGGGGCCGTACCACCGGCACCGACCTGCTGCCCGCGTTCGCCCGCGCCGCGCCGCTCGACGTGTTCGGCATGGGCACCGAGCGGCTCACCACCCTGCCCGAACCCTGCCGCACCCATGAACTCGCGCAGGCCGACCTGCACACCGAGATGGCCCGGCGCCGCCTCTACCTGCACCCCGTGCGCTGGACCTCCCTCGGGCTGTCCCTGCTGGAGGCCATGTTCCTCGGGATGCCGGTGGTCGCGCTCGCCACCACCGAGGTCACCGAGGCGGTGCCGCCCGGCGCCGGGGTGGTCTCCAACCGCGTCGACGTACTGACCGACGCCGTACGGGACTTCGTCGCCGACCCGCTGCACGCGCGCGTGGTCGGCGACGGGGCCCGCGCGGCGGCACTCGCCCGCTACGGGCTGACCCGCTTCCTGGACGACTGGGAGCGGCTGCTGAAGGAGGTGACCCGATGAGGATCGCCATGGTGTCCGAGCACGCGAGCCCGCTCGCCGCGCTCGGCGGCCCCGACGCCGGGGGCCAGAACGTGTACGTGGCCCGCCTCACCGAGGAGTTGGCGCGCCGCGGCCACGACGTGACCGTCTACACCCGGCGCGACGCCGCCGACCTGCCGGTGCGGGTGCCGCTGCCCGGCGGCGGGACCGTCGAGCACGTGCCCGCCGGGCCGGCGGCCCCGCTGCCCAAGGACGAGTTGTTCGAGCACATGCCCGGCTTCGGCGCCTCCCTGGCGCGCGCCTGGGAGCAGGAGCGGCCCGACATCGTGCACGCGCACTTCTGGATGTCCGGCATGGCCGCCCAGATCGGCGCCCACCCGCACGCCGTCCCGGTCGTGCAGACCTACCACGCCCTCGGCACCGTCAAGCGGCGCCACCAGGGCCGCCGGGACACCAGCCCGTACGAACGCATCGGCGTGGAGCGGCAGATCGGCCGCACCTGCCACCGCGTCCTGGCGACCTGCACCGACGAGGTGTACGAACTCGCCGACCTCGGCGTGCCGCCCCGGCAGGTGTCCGTGGTGCCGTGCGGTGTGGACGTCCAGCACTTCCGGCCCGGCACCGGACGGGAGAAGGGCCTCCCCGGCCGTCACGCCCGCCACCGGCTGCTGTCCTGCGGACGCCTGGTCCGCCGCAAGGGCTACGACCAGGCCATCCGCGCGCTCACCCGGATCCCCCGCGCCGAACTGCTCATCGCGGGCGGCCCGCCGCCCGGACTGCTCGACACCGAACCCGAGGCGGAGCGGCTGCTGCGGCTCGCCGACCGGCACGGCGTCGCCGACCGGGTACGGCTGCTGGGCGCCGTCGACCCCGCGCGGATGCCCGCGCTGCTGCGCAGCGCCGACCTCGTGCTGTGCACCCCCGTCTACGAGCCGTTCGGCATCGTCCCGCTGGAGGCGATGGCGTGCGGCGTGCCCGTCGTCGCCACCGACGTCGGCGGACACCGCGACTCCGTCGCCGACGGCGTCACCGGACGCCTCGTCCCGCAGGGCGACCCCGGCGCGCTGGCCGCCGTCACCCGCGAACTCCTCGCCGACCCCGAACTGCGCCACCGCTACGGCGACGCGGGCCGCGCACGCGTCCTCGCCCGCTTCACCTGGCAGCGGGTCGCGGACGGCGCCGAGCAGGTGTACCGGCACGTCACGGTCGGGCACGCGATGTCGACGGAGGTGGCGTGATGAGCGTCGAGGCCAACCCCCTGGCCGCGCACTGCGACGAACTGAGCGACGCCATCGCGGAGTTCCGCCGCTCGGTGGCGGTCACCCAGCGGTGGGGCGAGCGGCTCGCCACGGTGCTGCGCGGCGGCGGGCGGCTGCTCGCCGCGGGCAACGGCGGCAGCGCCGCGCAGGCCCAGCACCTGACCGCCGAACTCGTCGGCCGCTACCGCGCCGACCGGCCGCCGTTCTCCGCGCTCGCCCTGCACGCGGACACCTCAAGCACCACCGCCATCGCCAACGACTACGGCGTCGACGAGGTCTTCGCCCGCCAGGTCCGCGCCCACGGCCGCCCCGGCGACGTGCTGATGCTGCTGTCCACCTCCGGCGCCAGCGCCAACCTGCTGTCCGCCGCCGACGCGGGCCGCGCGGCGGGCTGCGAGGTGTGGGCGCTCACCGGACCCGCGCCCAACCCGCTGCTCGCGGGCAGCGACGAGGCGCTCTGCGTGGCCGCCGGGTCGACGGCGACCGTGCAGGAACTGCACCTGGTCGCCGTCCACATGGTCTGCGAGGCGTTCGACGCGGCCGTCGACGGCGCCGACGGGAGGGCCCATGGCTGACAAGGCACCCCTCGTCGTGGTCGGGGACGCCCTCCTCGACCACGACCTCACCGGAACCGCCGAACGCCTCGCCCCCGACGCGCCCGTCCCCGTCGTCGCCGACTGCGCGCGACGGCGACGGCCCGGCGGCGCCGCCCTCACCGCGTACCTCGCCGCCCGCGACGGCCGCGAGGTCACCCTGGTCACCGGCCTCGGCGACGACGGGGCCAGCCAGGAACTCCGCGCCCTCCTCGACGGACACGTGGAGGTGGTGCCGCTGCCGCTGACCGGCGCGCTGCCCGAGAAGACCCGGGTGCTCGCCGGGGACCGGCCCGTGGTCCGCCTCGACCGCGGCGACGGCCGCACCCGCGAGGCCACCGACACCGCGCGCGAGGCGATCCGCCGCGCCCCGGCCGTCCTCGTCTCCGACTACGGCCGCGGCGCCGCCGACGCCGTCCGCGACACGCTCGCCGCGCACCCGCCGCTGGTCTGGGACCCGCACCCGCGCGGCGGCCCGCCCGTCCCCGGCACCCGCCTGGTCACCCCCGCCGAGAAGGAGGCCCGCGCCTTCGCGGAGGTCGGCGAGGGCCTGCGCGCCGTCGCCCACGGGGCCGCCGCGCTCGTACGACGCTGGCGGGCCGCAGCCGTCACGGTCACCCTCGGCCCGCGCGGCGCCCTGCTCTCCTACGGCGAGCACCCGCTGCTCGTCCCCGCGCCCGTCGCCCACCACGGCGACGCCTGCGGCGCGGGCGACCGGTACGCCGCGACCGCCGCCGGGCTGCTCGCCGACGGGGTGCTGGTGGAGGAGGCGGTGGCGGGGGCCGTGACGGCGGCCACCGGGTTCGTCGGCGCGGGCGGCGCCGGGGCGGCGCTGCGGCGGGAGCGGGCCGCGCTCCCGGCCGCGGACCCGTACGCGCTCGCCGAACGGGTGCGCGCCACCGGCGGCACCGTCGTCGCCGCGGGCGGCTGCTTCGACCTGCTGCACGCCGGGCACGTCGGCCTGCTCCAGGCCGCCCGCCGCATCGGGGACTGCCTGGTCGTGTGCGTCAACTCCGACGCCTCCGTGCGCCGCCGCAAGGGCGACGGGCGTCCCGTCAACCCGCTCGCCGACCGCGTCCGCGTGCTGCGCGCCCTCGCCTGCGTCGACTCCGTCGCCGTCTTCGACGAGGACACCCCCGAACGCCTCCTGACCGCCCTGCGCCCCGACGTCTGGGTCAAGGGCGGCGACTACGCGGGCGCGGAGCTGCCCGAGGCCGCGCTGCTGGAGGAGTGGGGTGGGCAGGCGCTCCTCCTGCCCTACCTGGACGGCCGCTCGTCGACGGAGCTGCTGGCACGGGCGAGGGGCGGGGCGGCGGACGGGTCCGCCGCCGCCGCGCCGACCGGCGGGTGGGACGGCCCGGCCGGGCCGTCGGCGGCTGCCGCGCGGCAGGCGAGCGGCCGTGCCGAGGCGTCCGGTGGCTCCAGGGGAGAGGGTGCGCCGTGACCACCCGCCCCCGTCTCCTCGTCCTCCGTGCCCTCGGCCTCGGCGACCTGCTCGCCGGGGTGCCCGCGCTGCGGGCGCTGCGACGCGGGTTCCCGGAGTACGAGGTGGTCCTCGCCGCCCCCGCCGAGCTGGCGCCCGTCGCCCAGGCGACCGGTGCCGTCGACCGGCTGCTCCCCGCCTCCGCGCCGGGGCGTGCCGTGCCCCGGGCGCTGGCGTGGACCGGGCCGCCGCCCGACGTCGCCGTGGACCTGCACGGCAACGGACCCCCCAGCCACCGGCTGCTGCAACGCCTGCACCCTCGCCGCCTGTTCGCCTTCGCGCACCCGGACACCCCCGAGATCGAGGGCCCGCCCTGGTACGCCGAGGAACACGAACGGGACCGCTGGTGCCGGCTGCTGACGGCCTACGGCGTCCACGCCGACGCCGCCGACCTGCGGCTGCCGCGCCCGCCCGGCCCCTCACCGGCGCCCGGCGCCGTCGTCCTGCACCCCGGCGCCGGGGCCCCGTCCCGGCAGTGGCCCGTCGAGCGGTACGCCACCGTCGCCCGCGCCCTGCGCGAGCGGGGACACCGGGTCGTGGTCACCGGGGGCGCGGGCGAGGCCGGGCTCGTGGCCCGCCTCGGCCAGCGGGCGGGGCTGACCGGCGCCGACCTGTTCGGCGGCACGCTCAGCCTGCCCCGGCTCTCCGCGCTCGTCGCCGACGCGGACGCCGTCCTCAGCGGCGACACCGGCATCGCCCACCTCGCGGTCGCCCACGGCACCGCCTCGGTGACGCTCTTCGGCCCCGTACCCCCCAGCCGCTGGGGCCCGCCCCCGCACCCACGCCACCAGGCCCTCTGGCACCCGGGCCCGGACGGCGACCCCCACGCCGACCACCCCGACCCGGCGCTGCTGCGCGTCCAGCCCGCCGAGGCACTGGACGCCCTGACCCGCGTCCACCAGACCGACCCCGGCCCCCGGGCCCTGGCCCGACAACCGGCGCCGTGAGCGACCGGCCCGCGCCCGCGTGGCCGAGGCCAGCACCGCGCTCGCCCGTGCCGGGCCCCGTCCGGGACCAGGCGACCGGCATCCTGGCCGACCGGCCCGCGCCCGCGTGGCCGACGTCCGCCCCGGACCGGGCAGCCGGAGCCCGGATCGCCGGGCCCGCGCCCCGGACCGGGCAACCGGCGTCAAGAAGGCCGGGCGGCCCGGGCCCCGGACCGGCAACCGGCGCCCGGATGCGCCGGGCCCGTCGCCCCACGGACGCCCTCCGCACCACCCCCCGCCCCCGACCCCCTGGACCGGCACCCGTCATGAGCACCGCACGCGTCGGCGTGGCCATCGCCACCCGGAACCGTTCCGACCGACTCGCCGTCACCCTCCGCCACCTCCTCGACCTGCCCGAACGCCCGCCCGTCGTCGTCGCCGACAACGCCTCCACGGACGGCACCCGCGCCCGGCTCGCCCGGGAGTTCCCGCAGGTCAAAGTGGTCGCCCTGCCGTCGAACCGGGGCGCCCTGGCCCGCACCCACGCCGTCCGGGCCCTGGACACCCCGTACGTGGCGTTCAGCGACGACGACTCCTGGTGGGCGCCCGGCTCCCTCGCCCGCGCGGCCGGGTACTTCGACGCCCACCCGAGGCTCGGGCTGCTCTCCGCCCGTACCCTCGTCGGCCCCGAGGAGACGCCCGACCCGCTCAACGACGTCCTGGCCAGCTCACCCCTGGGCCCCGCCGCCGACCTGCCCGGCACCCAGGTGCTCGGCTTCCTCGGCTGCGCCGCCGTCGTCCGCCGGGCCGCCTACCTCGACGCGGGCGGCTACCACCACCTGCTGTTCATCGGCGGCGAGGAGACCTGCCTCGCCTACGACCTCGCCGCCCGCGGCTGGGGCGTCGTCCACTGCCCGGACGTCACCGCCCACCACCATCCGTCGACCGGGCCCCGCCCGGAGCGCCCCGCCATGGTCCGCCGCAACGAGGTCCTCACCGCCTGGCTGCGCCGCCCCGTGCCGCACGCCGTCGCCCGCACCTGCCGACTGGCCGCCGAGGCCCGCCGCGAGGTCCCCGCCCGGCGCGCCCTGCGGGAGGCGGTCACCCGGCTGCCCGCCGCCCTGCACGCCCGCAGCCCGCTGCCCCCGCACCTGGAACGCGCCGCCCGGCTGCTGGAGGAGACGAGCCCATGACCGACCCGCGCACCTCCGTCGTCATCATCACCCACAACCGGTGCGCCGAACTCCTGCGCACCCTCGACCGCCTCGCCGAACTCCCCGAACGCCCCGAGGTGTTCGTCACCGACAACGCCTCCACCGACGGCACCGCGGACGCCGTCCGCCGCCACCACCCCCGGGTCCGGCTGCTGCGCGCCGCCACCAACCTCGGCGCGGTCGGCCGCAACGCGGCCGTGCGCGGGGTCCGCACGCCGTACGTGGCGTTCTGCGACGACGACTCCTGGTGGGCGCCCGGCGCGCTGTCCGGCGCCGCCGACCTGCTCGACCGCCACCCGGCGGTCGGCACGGTCACCGCCCGGATCGTCGTCGAACCGGACGGCACGGAGGACCCCATCGTGGCGGAGCTGCGCGGCTCGCCCGTGCCGGGCCCGTCCTGGCTGCCCGGTCCGGCGCTCGGGTCCTTCCTCGCCGCCGCGACCGTGCTGCGCGCCGACGCCTTCCGCACCGCGGGCGGCTTCCACCCCCGGCTGTGGCTGGGCGGCGAGGAGGAACTGCTCGCCGCCGACCTCGCGGCGAACGGCTGGTGGCTGACGTACGCCGACTATCTGACGATCCATCACCAGCCGTCGGTGCTGCGGGACTCCACCGTGCGGCGGGCGCACGGCATCCGCAACACGCTGTGGTTCACCTGGCTGCGCCGCCCGGCCGGACGCGCGCTGCGCCGCACCTGGTACCTGGCCCGCACCGTCCCGCGTGACGCCACCTCGCTGCGCGGCTTCGCGGAGGCCGCCGCCGCGCTGCCGTGGGTGCTGCGCGAACGCCGGGTGCTGCCCGCCGACGTGGAGGCCCGGCTGCGGACCCTCGAACACGCGCAGCGCGCCTCCACCGCCCGCCGCTACGTCGGCTGACCGAGCGGTGCGTCCAGCGCCGTCAGCAGCCCGTCCGCGCTGTCCGGCGCGCTGCCCTCGAGGAACTCGGCGCGCACCTGGCGCGCGGCCACCCGGCCGGACGTCAGGCACCACTCCCACCAGCGCTCCAGCAGCCGTCCGTCCAGCCGCTCCGCACCGATCAGCGCGGGCCAGCCGCAGGCGCGGGCCTGCGCGCTCACCTTGGCGCCGCCCGCGACCGGGTCGACGGCCAGCGCGGGCGTCCCGGCGCGCAGCGCCAGCACCAGCCCGTGCAGCCGGTCGGTGACGACCAGGTCGAGCCGGGCCAGCACCGACAGCAACTGGGCCGGGGTCGCGCTCAGCCGCCAGTCGTGGGCGTCGAGCCGGGTGTCCAGCTCCAGCCGCGCGCAGTCCCGCCCCGCCAGCCAGCCCGTCACCGTGCGGGCCACCTCGTCGTGCCGCCGCTGGGGGCCGTACTCGTGCTGCCCGTGGGTGAGGATCACCCCGACGACCGGCCGCACCGGGACCGCGGGCGCGCGCGCCGCCAGGTCCTCCACCGGCGCGGCGGCGGGGGCGTCGCGCGCCAGCACCCGGTGGAACCCGGCCACGGCCGCGCTGCCCGGGTCGACGACGGACGTGCCGACGGCGACCCGCACACAGTGCGCGAACCGCCGGTGCAACTCCTCGACCTGCGGCCCGTGCAGGGGGCCGCACACGAACACCAGATGGGTGTAGTCCTCGGCGCGCACGTCGTCCAGGTGCAGCGCGCCCGCCCGGAAGCCGGGGCTCCACACGACGTCGTACTCGGACCGAGCCCGGCGCAGGACGTCCTCCACCCGGCGCAGCGCCAGCACGTCACCGGCAGTGGCCTCCCCGTCCAGGAAGCTGAACCACCCGGCGACCAGGATCCGGCGCCGCGGCGGACGCCGCCGCGCCTCGGGCTGTCGTATCGCACGCACACTCACAGTGCCGACCGGGTGCCCAGCCCGCCCCCACCGCAACCCTCGCCACACCGGCCTTCGGCAGGGGGCCGTCCGGGCGTACCGCATCCGCTCCCGCCGCGGAACGGGAAGAGTCGGTAGAGACCGAAGCCGGGAGAACCGGAGGAAAGGTGCCACCGTGGCAGTTCCCGAGACCGTGACCACCAGTCCGCTGCGGGACCGCACGGTCGTCGTGACCGGCGCGGCACGGGGTGTCGGCGCCGCCGTCGCCCGCGCCGCCGCCCGGCGCGGCGCCCGGGTGGCCCTGCTCGGCCACGAGCTGCGGGCCCTGGACGCGGTCGCCGCGACCCTCCCCACCCCGACCCTGACCGTCGAACTCGACATCACCGACGCCCCGGCGCTCCACCGGGCCGCCCGGCGGGTCCGTACGGAACTGGGCACGCCGTCGGTCGTCGTCGCCAACGCGGGCATCGCGGAGGGCGGCCCGTTCGCCCTCGCCGACCTGGACCTGTGGCGCCGGGTGATCGACGTCAACCTCACCGGCAGCGCGTTCACCGCCCGCGCCTTCCTGGCCGACCTGGAGGCCACCAAGGGCTACTTCCTCCAGGTCGCCTCGATGGCCTCGTTCGGCGCCGCGCCGCTGATGAGCGCCTACTGCGCCTCCAAGTCGGGCGTGGAGGCGTTCGCGCACGCGCTGCGTGCCGAGGTCGCCCCGCAGGGCGTCGCCGTCGGCATCGCCTACCTGGGCTGGACCGACACCGACATGGTCCGCGACGCCGACCGCCACCCCGTGCTGCGGGAGCTGCGCCGCCACATGGGACCGGCCCGGCGGCTGCACTCCGCGGCCGACGTCGCCGACCGGCTCGTGCGGACCGTGGAACGCCGCCGCACCGCCGTGTACGTGCCCGGCTGGCTGCGCCTCGGCCAGGCGGCGCGGGCCGCGCTGCCCCCGGTGGTGCTGCGGGTATCCCGCTGGGAACTGCCCCGGCTGTCGGCGCGGGAGCCGTTCCTGCCGACCGGCAGACTGGGCGCGGGCGGCCATGCGGACGCCGGGGTCCCGTGACCCCGTGCGGTTACGGCGGGTCCTGGATCCGGGCCATGAGCAGGGCGACGTCGTCGTGGTCGTCGGGGTGGCGCAGACCGTGCAGCAGCAGGTCGCAGGTCTCCTCCAGGGAACCGTGGGGTTCGGTGAGGAAGCCCAGGAGGGTGTCGAGGCGGTCGTCGATGGGGTGGTGCCGGGTCTCCACCAGGCCGTCGGTGTAGAGGACCAGCAGGTCGCCGGGGCCGAGGCCGACGGTGGTCGTCTCGAAGGCGACGCCGCCGACGCCGAGCGGGGCCCCGGCGGGCAGGTCGAGCAGCGTGGGCGCCGCGCCGCGGCGGACCAGCGCGGGCGGCATGTGACCGGCGTTGGCGATCCGGCAGGCACGGGTGGCGGGGTCGTAGACGGCGTAGACGCAGGTGACGATGTAGTGCTCCAGGTCGCAGGTGATCTTGTCGAGGTGCTGGAGCACCTCCCCGGGGTCCAGGTCGAGGTCGGCGTAGGCGCAGGTCGCGGTCCGCAGGCGGCCCATGGTGGCGGCGGCGTCGATGCCGTTGCCCATCACGTCCCCGACGACGAGGACGGTCTTGTCGTCGCCCAGCGGGATCACGTCGTACCAGTCGCCGCCGACCTCGCTGGTGGCCTGGGCGGGCTGGTAGCGGGAGGCCAGCTCCAGGCCCGGGTGGTGCGGCGGGTGGTCCGGCAGCAGGCTGCGCTGGAGGGTGAGCGAGGTGTTGCGCACGCTCTGGAACCAGCGCGCGTTGTCGATGGCCACCGCCGCCCGCCCGGCCAGCTCACAGGCGAGCAGCACGTCGTCCCGGTCGAACGGGACCGGGTTGCGGGTGCGCTTGAGGTCGAGGACGCCGAGCACCTCGCCGTGCGCGATCAGCGGCACCGCCAGGTAGGAGTGCACGCCCGCGCGGGCCAGCAGCGCGGTGGCCTCCGCGTCCCGCGCGATCCGCGGCAGGTCGTGGCGGCCGACGCGCTCCACCAGCACCGGCCGCGCGGTGTGCACACAGAGCGTGACCAGGCGGTCGCCGTCGTACGCGGCCAGGTCGCCCGGCGCGTCGGCGGCGCTCACCGCGACCGTGGGGTGCGCCGCCTTCAGCGCCAGCGCCCGGAACAGCTCCGGGCCGTTGTCCGGCCTGCGGGCGCGGCGGCAGGCCAGCGCCGCGTCCAGGACGTCCACGGCGGCCACGTCGGCGAGTTCGGCGGTGGCGATGTCGGCCAGCTCCCGGGCGGTCAGGTCGACCTCCAGGCTCGTGCCGACCTTCGCGGAGGCTTCGGCGATCAGCGCGAGACGGCGGCGGGCCCGGTCGGCCTCGGCCGCCACACGGTGCCGCTCGGAAACGTCGACGACCGACGTGGCCGCGCCCAGCACCCGGCCGCCGGGGTCCTCCAGGCGGTAGAACGACAGTGACCAGGCGTGCTCGTGGTCCGGGTCGGCGGGCGGGCGGCCCACGTGGTACTGGTCGAGCAGCGGCGTCCCGGTGGCCAGCACCTGGCGCAGCGCCGACTCCACGGTGTCGACGTCGGGCAGCGCAGGGGTCTCCCGCAGATGGCGGCCGATGTGGTCCTCGGCGGGGATGCCGTCGATCCGCTCCAGCGCCGGGTTGACCAGGCGGTAGCGCAGGTCGGGGTCCATCAGGGCCAGCCCGATGGGGGACTGGTTGATCAGCCGCTCGCACAGCGCCAGATCGGTCTCGACGCGTTCCAGCAGGGCGTGGTCGGCCGCGATGCCGAGGGCGTAGACGTCGCCGAGGTCGTCCGTCAGCCGCATGTTGCGGAACTCCGTGAGCCGGGTGGAGCCGTCCTTGTGCCGGACGGGGAACGCCCCCGCCCAGCTGCGGCCGGTCTCCAGCACCTCCGCGAACAGGCTCATCACCGCCTGGAGGTGCTCGGGGTGGATGAAGAGCCGCGCCGCGTACTTGCCCAGCGCCTCGTCCGCGCGGTATCCGAACAGCTCCCCGGCCTGCGGGGTCCAGAACACGATGCGGCCGTCGGCGTCGAGGACCACCGCGGCGACGCTCAGCACGTCCAGCAGACCGGTCGGCCGGGGCGGCTCCGCGTCGTGGGCCCCGTAGTCGCCGTACCCGCCGTGCTCCTCGGACTCGCCGTCCGCGGGTCGGAAGGATCCCGCTGTCATGACAGCACCTCCTCCACCGGTCGGCGGCACCCGCGCGCCCCGGGTTCCGACGACCGCCACTTCCATGCTCCTCCCGCCCCTCCCTTCTTGCCGCACCGGCGGACCGTGCGGATCCGGCGGAGTAGCAGGACGATGGTGCTGTGAAAGAGGGGACCGAGCCATGAACCCCGTGGACCCGGAGCCCGGCGACGCCGGGCGGTTCGACGCGTCCACCGACGCGGTGGCCGTCGTGGCGGGCAGCGGTGTCGTGACGGGCTGGACGCGGGCCGCCGAGGAACTGCTGGGCCGGGCGGCCGGGGAGGTCGTCGGCCGGTCCGCCGGGCGGCTGCTCGCGGGCCCCGGCGACCCGGCGCGGGTGGCGTGGATCGCCGAGCGGTGCCGGGCCGGGATGGGCTGGAGCGGCCAGGCCCCGCTGCGGCACGGCGACGGCCGCCGCGTCCACGTCGACCTGCGCGTCTCCGCGTCCTTCCGGATCGGCGGCACCGAGTGCTTCCTGCTCTCCGCCCGGCAGCCGCGCCAGCGGTGGGCCCTCGGCCAGTCCGTCCTCGACGGGTTCCTCACCCGCTCACCGGTCGGCATGGCGGTGATGGACCTGGACCTGCGCTACGTCTGGCTCAACGACACCCTGGAGGAGTTCGGCGGCATCCCGCGCGAGCAGCGCCTCGGCCACCGCCTCAGCGAACTCCTGCCCGGCCTCCAGGCGGAGGCCATCGAGGGCCTGATGCGCAAGGTCCTGGCGACCGGCATCCCGGTCACCGACTACGAGTACGTCGGCTGGAGCTGGGCCGACCCGCACCGGCGGCACGCCTACTCCACGTCGTTCTTCCCCCTGGTGGACGCCGCCGACGCCATCACCGGCGTCTGCTACATGGTCCTGGACGTCACCGAGCGGTGGAACGCCCGCCAGCTGCTGTCCCTCGTCAACGAGGCCGGGACCAGCATCGGCCGCACCCTCGACGTGCTGCGCACCGCCCAGGAACTGGCCGACTTCGCCGTGCCCCGGTTCGCGGACTTCGTCATCGTCGACCTCCTCGACACCGTCCTCAGCACCGGCGGCCACGACACCTGGCTCCCCGACGCGGGCCCCGCGCACCTGCGGCCGGTGATGCGGCGCGCCGCGCTGAGGTCGGTGCGCGAGGGCGGCCCGGAGGCGGTCGCGGGCGTCGGGGAGCGCGTGGACTTCCTGCCCCCGCCGCACGACGTGCACCTGCTGATCAGCGGCGAGGCCGTCCACATCCCCGTCCTCGACCCCGCCGACGAGCTGTGGCTGGCCCAGGAGCCGCGACGCGCCGCGAACATCCGCGCGTACGGCATCCACTCGCTGATCTCCGTGCCGATGCGGGCCCGCAACACCGCCCTCGGCCTCACCACCTTCATGCGCTCCCTCAACCCCGTCTCCTTCCGGCCCGACGACGTCCTGCTGGCCCGCGAGCTGGTGGCGCGGGCGGCGCTCTGCGTGGACAACGCCCGCCGCTACACCCGCGAGCACACCGCCGCCGTCACCCTCCAGCGCAGCCTCCTCCCGCAGGCCCTCACCGGCGGCACCGCCCTGGAGGTCGCCTCCTCCTACCTCCCCGCGGACGCGCCGGGCGGCGTCGGCGGCGACTGGTTCGACGTCATCCCGCTCTCCGGCGGCCGGGTCGGCCTGGTCGTCGGCGACGTCGTCGGCCACGGACTCGCCGCCGCGGCGACCATGGGACGGCTGCGCACCGCCGTACAGACCCTCGCCGACATGGAGATGCCGCCGGACGACCTGCTGGCCCACCTCGACGACCTGGTCCTCCGGCTCGGCGAGGAGGAACCCGGCGACGGCACCCGTACCCCGCTCCTCGGCGCGACCTGCCTGTACGCCGTCTACGACCCGGTCACCCGGCACTGCACGATGGCCCGCGCCGGACACCCGCCGCCCGTCGTCGTCACCCCCGACGGCACGGTGTCCTTCCCCGAGCCCCCGGCCGGGCCCCCGCTCGGCCTCGGCGGCATGGCCTTCGAGGCGATGGAGGTCGAACTGCCCGAGAACAGCCTCCTCGGCCTCTACACGGACGGCCTCATCGAGGGCGCCGACCACGACATGGGCCGCGGCATGGACCGCCTCGGCGAGGTCCTCGCCCGGCCCGAGCCCGACCTGCGCGCCCTGTGCGAGTCGGTCGTACGGCGGCTGGTCCCCGTACCGCAGGCCGACGACATCGCGCTGCTGCTCACCCGCACCCACGCCCTCGGCGCCGACCACGTCGTCTCCTGGGACGTGCCGGCGGACCCGGCCGCCGTCGCCGACGTCCGGGCCCGCGCCACCCGCCAGGTGGAGGAGTGGGGCTTCTGGGACCTGGCCCTCACCACGGAACTCATCGTGAGCGAACTGGTCACCAACGCCGTCCGCTACGCCGAACCGCCCATCCGCCTACGCCTGCTCCGCGACGCCCGGCTGACCTGCGAGGTATCCGACGCCAGCAGCACCGCCCCCCGGCTGCGCCACGCACGCAGCACCGACGAGGGCGGCCGCGGCCTCTTCCTGGTAGCCCAACTGGCCCACCGCTGGGGCGCCCGGTACACCCCACGCGGCAAGATCATCTGGGCGGAACAGGAGATCAGCTGAGCGGCGGGCCCGCTACTCGACGGTGAACAGGTCGCTGTCGATCTCGCAGGACGCGATCGGCGAGCCCGTCCCGTCACAGCCCTCGGGCAGCGCTCCCCAGACCCAGACCTTGGTGGGGTCCACCGACAGCAACTGGACCCAGGAGGTGTGCCGGGCGAACTGCGTGCTCGGCCGGTTCACCCGCACCGTCGACTCACTGACCGTCTCCGAGGGGTCGTACGGCACGACGTCCGCCCGCGGGGCGATCTCCCTCACCTCACCGTCCGCCCCCCACAGGGACGCCTCCACGAAGCCCGCCAGCTCCGGGCCGTCCGGTACCGGCGGGCACCAGAAGCGGGCCGAGTACGTCAGGTCGGCCGGGTTCCCCTCCGTCCAGTGGGCCCGGACGCCCCAGTCGCACGGGATGACGCCGCCGGTCGGCGTCCCGTCCGCCTTGTCGACCTGGACGGCCTGGAACCCGGACGGCTCCGGCTCGGCGGCCTGCGTGGGGGCGGTGCCCGCGGCGAGCAGCAGGGCGGACGCGCAGAGGGCGACGAGGGCGGGGCGCAGCCGTCGGCGTGCGGAGGTGCGGTGCATGGTGTGCTCCTGTCGGTCGGCAGACGCGGCGGACACGACGAACTGACGTGACGGCGTCTGGGGTTGGCCGCGCACACGTCTCGACGGCGCGGCCCGAACGCGGTCCCGGACGGTTCCGGGGAGCGCGGTGATCCGAGTCTGTGAGGGTCCGTCACCCTTCGCAAGCTTGTCCCGTTTGCTTCACTGATGTCGGGATCCCTAAGGTTCTGACCTGCGGGGACGTAGACGTCCCGGGATTTCGGACGGCCACCGGGAGCACCCGGGCGGCCCGGCGTGGAGGACTCGGAGATGCCCGTCGGCAAGGTCTCCCCGGACGACGACCCGGCACGCGCCCTCGGCGGCGCCCTGCGCGCGCTCCAGCAGCGTTCGGGCCGCACCCTGCGCGCGCTGGAGGACGAGGTGCGGATCAGCGACTCGTCCCTGTCGCGCTACTTCCGCGGCAGCACGGTGCCGCCCTGGTCCACCGTCCGCGACCTCTGCGTCGCCCTGAAGGCGGACCCCACGGAGTACCGGTCCCTGTGGGAGGCGGCCCACCGCAGCCAGCCCGCCGCGCCCCCGCCCCCACCACCCGGACCCGCCGCCGACCCCGCCGCCGACCCCGGCCCCGGCCCCGACCCCGGGCACCGTCCCCGCCACCGCTGGCGGTACGCCGGCGCCGGAGCCCTCGCCGGTGCCCTGCTGGGCGGCGCGCTCACCGCCCTGCTCCTGCCCGCCACCGGCGACCCCGCCCCGGCGGCCGACACCGCTGCCGGCGCCCAGCGGTCCCCCGACGCGGGCCGCATGTTCGTCAACCGTGCCACCGGCGCCTGTCTGGACGACAGCCTGGACCACGGGCTGCGCTCCTACCCCTGCAACGCCCTCAACTACCAGCGGTGGACGGTGGCCACCGCGGACGACGGCACCACCCGGCTCCGCAACCACGCCACCGGAGCCTGCCTCGACCACGGCGACCACGGGCCGCGCCCCGCCGACTGCGGCGAGTACCCCACCCAGCGGTGGACCGTCACCCCGCTGCGGGACCACTCCGTCGAGATCCGCAACGCCGTCACCCACCACTGCCTCACCGACGCCGCCGCCGGCCTGCGCGCCCTGCCCTGCGACCGCACGGACCGTCAGAAGTGGGGCTGAGCCGCCCTCACCCCGCCGCCCCCGCGAGCGCTGCCAGGTCCTCCGCGGTGCGCGGCCCCGCGGCATCCTCCGCCAGCAGGCCCCTCGTGCGCAGCAGCCGGGCCGCCGCGATGCCCCACGGCAGCCGTAGCCCCGCCTGACCGAGCAGGTCGGTGCGGGCCAGCATCCGAGCCGTGGGGCCGGTGTGGGCGCCGGACGGGGTCAGCAGGGCCGCGTCGTCGGCCCAGCGCAGCGCCAGGTCCACGTCGTGGGTGGCCATCACCACCGTCGTCCCCGTGGCCCGCAGCCCGCCCAGGGTGGTCAGCAGCCGCTCCTGCCCGTCCGGGTCGAGACCCGCGGTCGGCTCGTCGAGGATGAGCACCCTCGGCCGCATCGCGACCGCGCCCGCGATCGCGGTCCGCTTGCGCTGGCCGTAGGAGAGCAGATGGGTGGGCCGGTCCGCCAGCGCGGTGATGTCCAGCGCGGCGAGCGCCTCGTCGACCCGGGCGCGCACCTCCGCGTCGGGCAGCCCCAGGTTGAGCGGCCCGAAGGACACGTCCTGGGAGACGGACGCGGCGAACAGCTGGTCGTCCGGGTCCTGCACCACCAGCTGCACGGTCGTCCGCAGCCGGGTCAGCCCCTTCCGGTCGTAGCCGACCGGCCGCCCCTCCAGCGTCAACCGGCCCTCGCGCGGGCGCAGTCCACCGCTCAGCAGCCGCATCAGGGTCGTCTTGCCACTGCCGTTGCGGCCGAGCAGGGCGAGCGCACGCCCCTCGTGGACGTCGAAGTCGAGGCCGCTGAGGACGGTCGGCCCGTCCTCGTAGCCGAAGGACACGCCCCGCAGGGCGACCAGTGCGGGCTCGCTCATGTCAGTGGCCTTTCGAGTACGAGGGTCAGGGCGGCCACGGCCGCGAGCAGGGTCAGGCTGGCGCCGGTGAAGCGTGGGGAGACGCGGGTTTCGGGGAGCAGCACCCGCAGGGAGCCGTCGTAGCCGCGTCCGGCGAGGCCGGTCTGGAGCCGTTGCGCCCGGTCGAAGGCCCGCACGAACGCCGTCGACCCGAGCCCCGCCAGGGACCGCCAGGTCGCCGCGCGGGTGGTGTGGCCGAGCCGGGCGGCCTGCGCGGCGCGGACCAGCCGTACCGAGTCCAGCAGCAGGAAGCTCATCCGGTACGTCACCAGCGCCACGTCGACGACCGGTGCGGGCACCCCGGCCCGCACCAGGCGCGGCAGCAGGTCCGACATCGGTGTGGTGAAGGCGAACAGCAGCACGCCCAGGGACGCCGCCGACGTCCGCAGCAGCAACTCCCCGGCGCGCGCCGGGCCGCCGGCGGCGAGGGAGACGAACCCGTCCGGGCCGCCCACCTGGACGAGCAGGGTGACCGCGCCGGTCGCACAGAAGCCCAGCGGCACCCTGTAGGCCCGCCACAGCTGACGGCCCGGCACCCCGGCCGGGCCGAGCAGCAGCGCCAGCGCGGTCAGCAGCACCAGGGCCGCGCCCGGCCAGGGCGGCAGCGAGATCGCGAGCACCGTCAGACCGAGTCCGAGCACGGCCTTGTCCACGGGATGGCGGCGGCGCCAGCGGCTGCTGTGCGCCGCCGCGTCGATCGGCAGCACCGGCGGTCAGTCCCGTCCGGCGGTGGGGTCGGCGGGTCCGGCGGCCGCGGTCCGGGCCCGCTCCTCGCCCTGGCGCCTGCCCCTGCGCAGCCCGAAGTAGTAGGCGAGGACGCCCGCGCCGAGCGCCGCCTGGAGGGAGAACAGGCCCGACTCGATCTCCCCGGACGGCGGTGTGTACAGCGGGGAGAACCAGGGTTCGTAGTCCGGGTGGTCCTCGGCGATCGCCGACTGCGCCTGGCCGTCGGAGCCGGTGAACGGCTCGTCCTTGTCGTCGCCGAGGCCGAGGGCCAGCGGCAGCACGGCCAGCGCCGCCACCAGCGCGAGGAGTACGAGGTTGATCTTCGCGTTCCGGCTCATCGGGTCACCGCCCCGGTCTCCTGTCGGGCCTGCCGCGTCCGCGCCCCGGTGACCAGCACCCCGAGCCGCGTCAGCTCGCCCTTGCTGGACTGCACCAGCAGCCGCATCACCAGCACCGTCAGCAGCCCTTCGCTCACCGCGAGCGGGATCTGCGTGACGGCGAAGAGGGAGCCGAACTTGCCGAGCGCGCCCGGGAACCCGCTGCTCGGGTCGGGGAAGGCCAGCGCCAGCTGGACGCTGGTGACGCAGTACGTGGACAGGTCGGCGACGAACGCGCCGCCGAACACGGCGCCCATCAGCGGCACGTCGAGGCGGCGCAGCAGCCGGTAGGCGCCGTACCCGGCCCACGGCCCGACGATCGCCATGGAGAAGACGTTGGCGCCGAGCGTGGTCAGCCCGCCGTGCGCGAGCAGCAGCGCCTGGAAGAGCAGCGTGATGGTGCCGAGCACCGCCATCACCGGCGGCCGGAACAGGATGGCGCCCAGACCGGTGCCGGTGGGGTGCGAGCAACTGCCGGTCACCGAGGGCAGCTTCAGCGCGGACAGGACGAAGGTGAAGGCGCCGGACGCCCCGAGGAGCAGGGTGCTCTCGGGGTGCTGCCTGACCTCACGGGTGAGTGACCGGACTCCGTGGACGACGAACGGCGCGGACGCGACACCCCAGGCGATCGCGTGCGCCGGAGGTAGGAAACCCTCGGCTATGTGCATGGCTCAGCAGACCCTCTCCAGCACCTCGTGGATGGTTGACGCGCCTTGGCCGGTCTCCTGGCTGACGGGTACCACCGCCCGCGCTCCGCCTTCCCGGGTCCGAAGAAAGGACCCAGTGGCTGCCCCTGGGGGCTGGAGCCGGACTTCCCGATCACAGTGGCGAGGGCCGCACCGGCATCACACCGGATTTCCCGTTCACCAAGGCGTGGTGACAGTAATCGGCCCCCGGGGGTGGTGACAAGCGGGCATCAGGGGCGCGAATGCGGGCGCACACCCGCACACCGGCGCACTCGGACGCCCGGAGGTGCCCTGTCTCACACTCCGCGTCCCACCCTCGGGCACCCCGGGAGGAGACCCGGTCAAACCGACGGGACCCCGGTCAGCGTCAGGCTGACCGGGGCCCCGTCGTCGGTACGGGGACGGGGCGGGACGCTCAGACGTAGGGCATGAAGGTGGCCACGAAACAGGTCCTCTTCGCCGCCTTCCGCCACCTTCTCGAACTCCGCACAGACCTCCGGCCGATCGAGGCAGGTGAAGGCCTCGTAGCTCTGCACCGGCACCCCGTACGCGGGGTGTTCCGCCGGAGTGTCCCCGGACAGGAGCAGCGGACCGGCTCCGCCCGCACGCGTGCTCCAGCCCGCAGACCGGAGGGACTCCGCGATGTCCTCGACGGGGTCACCGTCCGTGGACACCGAGGGGTGAACGTGAAGGTGAGCGGCCCGTCGGGGGCCCGGTCCAGGACGATGTTCTCCTTCACCCGTCCCGGACCGACCTGGTACGACAGGTCGGCGCCGGACACCGCGTCCTGGTAGGTGACGACGTCGCCCTCGGCGACCGGACGCAGTTCCCCGGCCTGCGGAAGGCCGACGGTGACGGCGTGCCCGTCCGCCGACTCCACCCGCAGCAGCCGCTCCGCGTCCACACCGAACCAGCTGCGCGTCGCGTTGCTGGTGTTGGAGAACTCGAATCCCCTACGGTCGCTTTCCCGGACCGTGGTGTCGATGTCCTTCCAGGACTTACCGGACCGGTAGCCGGTCGGCGTGGCCGAGACCTCCGCCTGCACGCGTCCGTCGGAAAGCTGCCAGAAGCGGGCATTCGCACTGCGACGACCGCTGAGTTCCTTGACGCGCTTGGCCTTGGGGGCGTTCTTTCCCTTGGGCAGTTTCTGCCGGTCGGCTATCCCGGCCTCGTCGTGCGAGGGCGGCTCGGGAGCGTCGGTGTCGTCGCCGGTGAACCAGCTTCTGACGGTGTCGACGACTCCCTCGCCGTCATCGCCGTCCGACGTCGTTGCTGCGTAGGCGAGTTGGGGCAGCGCGGTGCTCATCACCGCGGCCGCCACCAAGCAGGCCGTAACGCTTCCCAGTCTGGGTCTCACGCCAAACCTTTATCTTGGAACCTGGCTGAAAATGCCGTTCCCCAGACGTGTCCCTGGTGCCAGGAAAATGCCAGGGGAATGACGCCGGAATTCTTAGTCAGCTGACTGATGCCAAGTCAATCGATGAGACTGTCCAGGCAGTTGGCGGCAAAACGGCAATGCGTTGTCTGAATTGTCCGCACAGTGGCGGGCGGGTGTCGGCGTCAGGTATAAAGCCCCCGGTCGTCGCCCGGAGACGGGGCGAATTGCTATGCGGAGGGGAAATTCCCATGGACGTCACGGAACGGACGGCGACGGGGCCCGAGCCCGAGTCGGAGCCCTCATCCGGGCCCGACGGGTCCAGGTCCCCAGCCGGGCGGCCCGACCGCTCGGGGCTGAAGATCGCCGGGGGGGTACTCGCCGCGTGCGCGGTGCTCGTCGGCTACGGGATCACGGCCGGAACCGGCGGGGACGACGACGAGCCGGAGCGCAAGGTCCCCACCGCCGCGGTGACCTACGAGGTGACCGGCACCGGCACCGCCGACATCACCTACCAGGCCCGCAGCGAGTCCGGTAAGGCGGTGGTCGTCAGGTCCGCCACCTTGCCGTGGCGCAAGACCGTCGACGTGCCCCTGGGCCGGGAGGCGGTCGTCTCCATCACCCTCGGCGAGCAGGGCGGCGAGGCCCGCTGTGCCGTCGCCGTCCGTGGCAGGCACGTCCAGGGCGCCACGGCGGCGGGCGAGTTCGGCCGCGCCACCTGCTCCGGTGACCTGCCCCGGCGGAGCTGATCCCCGGCTCCGGCGCGGGCGTCCGCGCCCGTGGGGCGCCGGTCGGCCTCCGGGCGCCTACAGCCAGCCGCGCCGTTTGAAGACGACGTACAGGCTGACGCAGACCACCCCCATCAGGGCGATCGCGAAGGGGTAGCCGAACAGCCAGTGCAGTTCGGGCATGTGGTCGAAGTTCATGCCGTAGATCGTGCCGACCAGGGTCGGCGCGAAGAGGATCGCCGCCCAGGCCGAGATCTTCTTCAGCTCCTCGTTCTGCGCGAACCCCGCCTCCGCCAGCGCCCGCATCTCCGCGTTCTGCTGCTGGGTCACCAGGGTCGCGTTGACGGTCAGGATGTCGGTGAGGGCCTGCCGGAAGCCGTCGACGCGTTCGCTGGTGTGCGTGACGTGGTCGGCGACGTCCCGCAGGTAGCGCTGGAGCTCCTCGTCGGTGCCGTACTTGGCGAAACCCGCCATCAGGCCGTGCAACATGCCGACCAGGGGGCGCGTGGAGCGCTGGAACTCCACCATCTCGCGGGAGAGTTCGTAGATGCGGCGGGAGACCTCGGGGTCGCCGCGGAAGACCTCGGTCTCGATCTCGTCGATGTCGTTCTGGACGCCCTCGACGACCGGCGCGTAGCCGTCGACCACCGCGTCCAGGATGGCGTACAGCACCGCCTCGGGACCGAGGCGCAGCAACTCCGGGGTCTCCTCCATGCGGTGGCGCACGGCGGACAGGTCGGGGGCGCCGCCGTGCCGCACCGTGAGCACGAAGTCCGGGCCGACGAAGACGTGCAGCTCGCCGAAGTCGACCTCCTCGGGGGCGTCGAGGTAGCGGGCGGCGCGCAGCACGACGAAGAGGGTGTCGCCGTAGCGTTCCAGCTTCGGGCGCTGGTGGGCCTCCATCGCGTCCTCCACCGCGAGCGGGTGCAGGTCGAACTCGGCGGCCAGCGAGAGCAGTTCGACGTCGGTGGGGCGGGCGAGCCCGATCCACGCCATGCCGGCGGGGTGCTCGCGCAGCTCACGGTAGGTCTCCGCGAGGGTGCCCGGGGAGGAGACGCGGACGCCCTCCCGGTACAGGGCGGCCTCCACGACGCTGACCGGCTCCGGCGGCGACGGCTCGGGCGGTGCCTCGGGCGGCGCCGGGGGAGCCTGCCGCGGGGGCCGCTCCGCGGGCCGCGACCGCCGCCAGCCCGGCCTCAGGACGCTCTTCGCGCCGGGACGGTCACGTCGCTCGGGCATCACGGCTGCCTTCCGGTGGGGGCCGACGTCAGGGTGATCAACGAGCAGGATATACGGGGCGAAACGTACGACGGGGGTGTCCGAGCCGCGCCCCGCCCTTGCCGCATATAGGTCAGGAACTGTCCGCCATCCGCGCTAGCGTGCGGAGCATGACGAAGACGGCCCCGGCGGCGCCCCTGCTCAGCACCCGTGCCCTCAACCGAGCCACCCTCGCCCGCCAACTGCTGCTGCGCCCCGCGCGGCGTACCGCGCTGGACGCCGTCGGGCATCTGCTCGGGCTCCAGGCTCAGAACGTGCGGCCCCCGTACCACGCGCTCGCCGCCCGCCTGGAGGGGTTCCGGCCGGAGGAGCTGTCCCGGCTGATGGCCGACCGCGCCGTCGTCCGGATCGTCACCCTGCGGTCGACCATCCACACCCACACCGCCGACGACGCCCTCACCCTGCGGCCCCTGGTGCAGCCCGCCCGGGACCGGGAGATCAACCTCTTCCGCAAGGGGCTCACCGGCGTCGACCTCGACCGGCTCGCGGGGCTCGCCCGGGACCTCGTGGAGGCCGGGCCGCGCACCATGGGGCAGCTGCGGGAGGCGCTGGGCGCCGAGTGGCCGGACGCCGACCCGCGGTCCCTCGCCGTCGCCGCCCGCTGCGCGCTGCCGCTCGTCCAGGTCACCCCGCGCGGACTCTGGGGCCGGAGCGGCCAGGTCGCGCTCACCACCGTCGAGCACTGGCTGGGCCGCCCCGCCGAGCCCGCGCCCGCCCCGGAGGACGTCGTACGGCGCTACCTCGCCGCGTTCGGCCCGGCGTCCGTGAAGGACATGCAGACCTGGTCGGGACTGACCCGGCTGCGGCCCGCCTTCGAACGGCTCCGCCCCGAACTGCTCACCTTCCGCGACGAGCACGGCACCGAACTCCTCGACCTGCCCGACGCGCCGCGCCCCGACCCGGACGCGGAGGCGCCGCCCCGGCTGCTGCCCGAGTTCGACAACCTGCTGCTGTCCCACGCCGACCGGACCCGTGTCGTGCCCGCCGAGTACCGGGGCCGCACCTGGCAGGGCAACGTGGCCTACCCCACGTTCCTCGTCGACGGCTTCCTCGCGGGCGTGTGGCGGTCGCGCGACGACGCCCTCGTCATCGAGCCGTTCGGCCGCCTGACCGCCGTACAGCGCGCGGCGGTCACCGCGGAGGCGGAGCGGATGCTGGGGGTGCTGCGCCCCGGGGAGCCGTACGACGTGCGCTTCGGGACCGTCGTCGAGCGCTGAGACGGCGGGGGCGACGGCATGGAGAGGGGGCGCTGCGGGCCGCTCGTGGAGGCCCGCAACGCCCCCTGGTATTTCACCTGAGGGGTACTCAGGAGCCTGGGGCCGGTGACTGACCGGTCTGGAGGCGAGCTGTGGGTGGCGTGCCGTGCCGGGGGAGGGGGCGCGCACCCGGCAGACGCGGGGCGGCGGTGGCGAGCGCCGTCACCGCCTCGCGTCCGACGGTGTTCCTGGCGCTGTCGAGCCCGGACATGGATCTCCTCGGTGGCCGGTGGGGGGTCGCCCGGGGTGCAGGCCCGGGCGAGCGGCACGTCCCTTACGCTAAGGCCGCCGTCAGCGCGCACCCAATGAGGGAACCCCCTAGAAGGGGAGGGGAGTTGGCAGGGAAAACCCTCGGTCCCGGACGGCAAACCTTCGTTGTGGTCAGCGCGGCTGGCGGCCCGCCGCCAGCCGGACCAGGTCCACCCGGGAGCGTATGCCCAGCTTGCGGTAGACCCGGGTGAGGGTGGCCTCGACCGTCTTCACGCTGATGAACAGCCGCGCCGCGATCTCCCGGTTGGTGGCGCCCTCCATCACCAGCGCCGCGACCTGGCGCTCCATCGCCGCCAGGCCCTCCAGCACGGCGGGCGGCGCGGGCGCGGGCGGCGGCGCCACCGGCTCCGGCGTGCCCGCGGCGACGGCCGCGTCCACCTGCCGCAGCCACGGCAGCGCCCGGCACCGCCGGAACAGCCGCGCCGCCTCCTCGTACGACGACGGCACCGCACCCGGCCGCAGGGCGCGCAGCCGCGCCAGTTCGAACGCGGCCCGCGCCTCCTCCAGGCCGTACCCCAGCTTGGCGAGCCGGTCCTGAACCGACGTCAGCTGCGCCAGCGCCGCGTCGACGTCGCCGTGCGCGGCGCGCACCAGCGCCTCGGCCCGGTCCAGGACGGCCAGCACGCTCTCCCGGTCCAGCCGCAGCGCCTGCTCACGCGTGACGTCGATGACGTCCTGCGCCTCCCCGGTCTCCCCGATCCGCACCAGCGCCTCCGCGAGGTCGCCCTGCCACCGCCCGCGCGCCGGGTCGGTCACCCCGAGTCCCACCTCAAGGACCCGGACCCGGCGCAGCGACCGGGCCGCGCCGACCGCGTCCCGCGCGACCAGCTGGGCGTGCCCGAGCGCCGCCAGCGCCCGCGACAGGTACACCGTGTCGCCGTCCTCCTCGGCGTGCGACACCGCCTCCTGGGCCAGCGTCAGCGCCCGCCCGGCGTCCCCGCCCCCGGCCTCCGCCAGCGAGGTCAGCATCGCGGACGCGCCCTCGCCGATCCCGCAGTCCCGGGCGAGTCTGAGCCCCTCGCGGGCCAGGTCGAGGGCCCGGCCGCAGTGTCCGGAGCGCAGTTCGGTGTCGGCGAGGAAACGCAGGAAGTGCACCTCGGACTCGACCATGCCGCGCCGCCGCACCTCCCGCAGCAGCGCGGTGACGGTGGTGCGGGCCTCGGTGAGCTGGTCGCCCATCAGCAGCCAGCGGAACCGGGCGGCGCCGGCGCCGTTGTGGTGGCAGGCCACCTGCGGGTCCTGCGGTTCGCGCAGCGCCCGTTTGATCGTCAGGGGCGCGTCCGGGTGGCCCATCAGGGTCTCCGTCTGCGCCTGGAAGGCCAGCGCCAGCAGCTCGGTGCGCCGGTCGCCGCCGCGGGCGGCCAGCTCGGCGGCGTGCGCGGCCTCGTGCCGGGCCTCCGCGAAGTCGCCCTCGACCATCAGCCCGCGCCACGCCAGCTGGTAGTGGACCGGCGCCAGCAGCCGCGGGTCGTCGCCCGCGTCCGCGAGGGCCTGCGGGAAGACGGCGTCGACCTCGCCGAGCGCCTGTCCGGCGGCCTCGATGACGACCATCCAGGCGCCCACCCGCTCGGCGGAGGCGGTGGCCCGGGTGAGCACCTCGTGGGCGATGTCCCGCGCCAGGTCCACCTCGCCGGCGAGCAGCGCGTCCTCGGCGGCCTGGAGCCTGCGCCCGTCGGGTCCCGGCACGCCGTGCGCCGGGGTGTGCCGGGCCGCGAGCAGGCCCAGCGACGCGGCGACCGAGGGCGCCCCGCGGTCCCGGGCCAGCGCGGCGGCCTCGGCGAGCCGGGCGGCCACCTCGGGGTCGGCGCCGGTGGTGGCCAGCGCCAGGTGCCGGGCGCGTTCGATCGGGTCGGAGGCGGCGCGGGACAGCGCGGCGTGCGCGGCCCGGCGCTGCTGCCCGGTCGCCTCGGCGTACAGCGCGGCCGAGATCAGCGGGTGCGCGAACCGTACGGCGGGACCCTCCGGCTCCGTCGCCAGCAGCCCCAGCTCCGCCGCGCGGGCGGTCTCCGCCTCGGCGTCCTCCCGCCCGGCGGCGTGCAGCAGGGCCAGGGTGGGGCGGGCGCCCGCGCTGGCGACCAGCAGGGTGTGCCGGGCACCCGGCGGCAGCATCTGGAGGCGGCTGAGGACCAGCGCCCGCAGCGAGGTCGGCACCGGCAGCGGCTCACCGGGCCGCGGCGGCGTGGGGCTCTCGGCGAGCGCCCGGCCCAGTTCGAGGGCGAACAGCGGGTTGCCGCCGCTGGTGCGGTGGATGTCCCGGACGGTGGAGCGGGACAGCCCGCCGTAGCCGCGCTGCTCCAGCAGCCCGGACACCTGGGCCCGGGTCAGCGGGCCGAGCCGCAGCGCGAGCGTGTCCGGCGGGGAGGCGCGCAGGTGGCGGTCGTACTCCTGGCCCTCGGTGCGGACCGCGCACAGCATCCGCACCGGGGTGTCGCCCAGGCGGCGGGCGGCGAAGCCGAGGAGTTCGGCGCTGGCCGGGTCCAGCCACTGGAGGTCGTCGGCGACCAGCAGGACGGGCCCGTCGGCGGCGAGGGCGCGCAGCGCCGACAGCACCGCGAGCCGCAGGGCGAGGCCGTCACGCTGGAGCGTGGACTCGCCACGGCCGGTGAGCGCCGACTCCAGCGCGGTGCGCTGCGCGGGGGGCAGCTTCCCGGCCACCTCGCCGAGGACCAGACCGAGCAGATCGGCCAGCGCCAGGAACGGCAGATGGGATTCGGACTCGGTCGCCGAGCACCGCAACACGGTCCGGGCGCCCTCCCCGTATTCCGCCGCCAATGCCCGCAGCACATGCGACTTTCCTATTCCGGCCGGGCCGTGCAGCAGGACGCTGCCGCCTCGGCCGAGCTGCTCACGCGCGGCCGTGAACAGCTCCTCCCGGCCGATGACCAGGTCGGGGCGGCGTCGGCCAGACTCCTGGAAGTCCCGTCGCACGGTCACCGCTCCCTCCGTGTGTGTGGTCGGCCAAATTCTAGGCAACCGAACGTTGAAATTCGGAGGGCGGAGGTGGTGAGGCTAATAACAGGGGCCGAGTACACCGGCTGAGCGGAGCGAAATTCTCCGGCCATCGGTCGAATAACGGGAAGAGTTACGGCAGCACCCCCGCCCGGCGCGCCGCGACGACCGCCGCACCCCGGGTCCGGGCGCCCGACCCGCGCATCGCGGAACGCAGGTCGGGCCGCAGCGCGGCCCCGTCCGCCGCCCCGAGCACCGGTCCGTCCGTCGCCCCGAGCGCCGGTCCGTCCGTCGCCCCGAGCGCCGTCCCCCACGGGGATCCGCCCGCCGTCCCCTCCACCGTGCCGCCCGGCTCCCTTGCCACGTGCTCGTCCTTCCCGCGCCCTTCGCACCCACCGCGCCGCCCGCCGCACCGCGCTTCCCCCCGTTCGGGGGTGGTAAGACCGGCATCACGGATTACACGATGTCCCAGAGCCGCCCGGCAATGGTCCGGTACCTAGGAGGACAGATGACGACACCCACGGAGGAGTTCCGCAGAGCACGGGACTTCCTGCTGGAACACCGCGCGGACTACGCCGCCGCCTACGAGGGCTTCACCTGGCCCCGCCCCGAACGGTTCAACTGGGCGCTCGACTGGTTCGACGCCGTCGCGGACGGCAACGACCGCACCGCCCTGCACATCGTCGAGGAGGACGGCACCGAGACGCTGCGGTCCTTCGCCGAGCTGTCCGACCGCTCCGACCGGGTCGCGCGCTGGCTGCGTGGGCTCGGGGTGCGCGCCGGGGACCGGGTGCTGGTGATGCTGGGCAACCAGGCGGAGCTGTGGGAGCTCGCGCTCGCCGCGATGAAGCTGCGCGCGGTCGTCATCCCGGCCACCCCGCTGCTCGGCCCCGCCGACCTGCGCGACCGCGTCGACCGGGGCGCCGTCCGGCACGCCGTCGTACGGCACGCCGACACCGGCAAGTTCGCCGACGTCCCCGGCGACTACACCCGGATCTCCGTCGGCGGCGCCCCCGTGGGCTGGGAGCCGTACGAGGAGGCGTACGCCGCGCCCGCCGGGTTCACCCCCGACGGCCCCACCAGCGCCGCCGACCCCCTGATGCTGTACTTCACCTCCGGCACCACCGCCCGCCCCAAACTCGTCGAGCACACCCACGCCTCCTACCCCGTCGGGCACCTGGCGACCATGTACTGGATCGGCCTCAGGCCCGGAGACGTACACCTGAACATCTCCTCGCCCGGCTGGGCCAAGCACGCCTGGTCCAACCTGTTCGCGCCGTGGAACGCGGAGGCGACGGTCTTCCTGCACAACTACACCCGCTTCGACGCCGCCCGCCTGATGGCCGAGATGGACCGCGCGGGCGTCACCACGTTCTGCGCCCCGCCGACCGTGTGGCGGATGCTCATCCAGGCCGACCTGAGCCAGCTGCGCACCCCGCCGCGCGAGGCCGTCGCCGCCGGTGAGCCGCTCAACCCCGAGGTCATCGAGCAGGTCCGGCGGGCCTGGGGCGTCACCATCCGGGACGGCTTCGGCCAGACCGAGACCGCCGTGCAGGTCTCCAACAGCCCCGGCCAGCCCCTGAAGACCGGCTCCATGGGCCGCCCCAGCCCCGGCTACCGGGTGGAACTCCTCGACCCCGCCACCGGCGCGCCCGGCGCCACCGAGGGCGAGATCGCGCTCGACCTCGCCGCCCGCCCCGTCGGCCTGATGACCGGCTACCACGGCGACCCGGAGCGCACGGCGGAGGCCATGGCGGACGGCTACTACCGCACCGGCGACGTCGCCTCCCGCGACGAGGACGGGTACCTCACCTACATCGGGCGCAGCGACGACGTCTTCAAGGCGTCCGACTACAAGATCAGCCCCTTCGAGCTGGAGAGCGCCCTGCTGGAGCACGAGGCGGTCGCGGAGGCCGCCGTCGTCCCCGCGCCGGACGAGCTGCGCCTCGCCGTACCCAAGGCGTACGTCGTCCTCGCGGAGGGCTGGGAGCCCGGCCCCGACACCGCCAAGGTGATCTTCGAGCACTCGCGCGAGACCCTGGCGCCGTACAAGCGCGTCCGGCGGCTGGAGTTCGCCCCGCTGCCCAAGACCGTCTCCGGCAAGATCCGCCGCATCGAACTGCGCGAGGCCACGGCGGCGGGCTCGGACGCCGAGTACCGCGAGGAGGACTTCCGGTGAACTCCGCCGCCGCGTGACCCTCGTCGACCGGAGGTCCGCTCGGAAGACCAGGTCAGTCCGGGCCCCCGGTGGCCCGGAGGCGGCGCAGCGCCAGGATCAGGTTGCCGCTGCCGAACGTGGCGAGCGCGGCGACGCCCCACAGCGTCGCCGCGACACCGGCCCGGTCCAGCGCGGCGCCCGCGGTGAGGAAGCCCAGCGGTCCGGCCAGGGTGCTGATCGTGACCACGGCCTGGAGCACCTTGGGCCCGAAGCCGTCCGGCAGCCGGGCGGAGAGCAGGCCCATCAGCGGCGCGTTCGCCAGGGGCGCGGCGGCCGACGACAGGCCGACGGCGACGACGAGCACGCTGGCCGGCACGGGTACCAGGAGCGCCCACAGGGGCAGGGCGACGAGGACCAGGGCCGTACAGGCGAGTCGTACGGGGGCGACCCGGGCCGCCAGCACATAGGCGGTCACCGAGCCCGCCAGGCCACCCGCGCCCAGGGCGGCGATCAGCAGGCCGCCGACCCTGGCGTCCCCCTCGTACCGGACGAACGCCAGCACCGGCATGGTGATCATCAGGGTCCGCAGCATCAGCCCGAACACCACCGTGGACAGCATCGCCCGCCTCAGGAACCAGTCGCCGCACAGGTGCCGCACCCCCGCCCACAGCCCGCGCGGCCCGGCCCCGGGCCCTCCCGCCCCGGCACGCCCCGCCGGGACCCGGCGCAGCAGCAGCAACCCGGAGAACGCGAACGAGGCCGCGTCCAGCCACACCACCGACGTGGTCCCCACCAGCGGGATCAGCGCGCCGGCGAGCGCCGGTCCGGCGAACGCCGAGCCGTTCTGCACACCTTCCAGCGCGCTGTTGGCGCGGGCCAGCGAGCGGGCGTGCGGGCTCAGCAGTTCCATCGCCAGCACCCGCTGCGCCGCGTGGTACGGAACGGCCAGCGTCCCGAGCGCCGTGACGATCGCCACCAGGACGGCCAGGTTGAGCGCGCCCAGGGCCTGGAGCAGCGGGATCAGCGCCACCACCGGGGCGCGGGCGAGATCGGAGACGACCATGGTGCGGCGGGCGCCCAGGCGCTGGATGACCTCCCCGCTCGCGAAGCCGAACAGCGCCATGGGCAGCACCTGGGCCGCGAAGACCAGGCCCGCCCGGGTGGCCGAGCCGGTGGTCTCCAGCACCAGCCAGGGCAGCGCGAGCAGGGTCATCTGGGTGCCCAACGCCGTCACCGCGCCCGCGACGTAGACCGCCGCCAGCGTACGGCTCGGCCTGCCACCCGCTGTGCCGTTCGGCGCTCCGCCAGGTGGGACGGGGGTCGCGCCGTGTCGGGCCGCCGCGATCGTCATCGAGTCGCCCCTCTCTCTTCGATGGGTCCGGGCCATTCAGTCGCCCCCGCACCCTGTCGCCGTCCCGCCGTCCGCCGCCAGGGAAGGACCGGCAGTGGCTCACTGCCGGTGCCGCTGCGCTTTCTTCCCTGCCACGCCGCCCGCTGGTCCGGCAGTGTGAGGGCCGTCGGAGCCCAGCACAGCCGGGGCCACCGGCGGCGGAAGCGGACACCAGCGGAGGGAGGGACGGCGATGAGCGGCGGTATCGGACCGGCGGTGCACGTCCCGTCCTTCGCGGCCCGCGACGGACGGCGAGCGGTCGAGACCCGGTACGTGGACGGTCTCCCGCAGATCGTGACCTGGGACCTGACGACGGGTCAGCGCCGCCAGGCGACCACCGCGCCGCTGGGTGCGGAGACCGCCGCCATCGAGCCGGACGGCCACGGCCTGTGGTGGTTCGACGCCGACCCCGGCGGTCAGGGCCGCTGGCTGCGTGTGCCGTTCGAGGGCGGGCACCCGCGCCCGGCGCTCGACGGCGTACCCGTCGGGCGGATGCACGGCCTGGCCTTCGACGCTCGGAGCGGCCTCGCCGCCGTCGGCGTCGGGGTCGCGGACCGCTCGCGGTACTACCTCGGCCGCCCGGGCGAGCACGCCCGCCTGGTGGCCGACGAGCCCGGCTACGCGGCCGTGGTGGACCTGGCCCCCGGCGGCCGACTGCTGGCCACCGCAGGGCACCCGACCGGACCGGCCGCGGTCCGGCTGTGGTCCCCGGCCTCCGGCGCCCTCGTGGACACCATCCCCGGCGAGACGGGGGATGGCGACGGCGGCGCGGTGTGGGCGCTGGGTTTCCGCCCCGACCTCACCACCGCACGCCCCGAACTGCTGCTCGTCCTCGAACGCGCGGGCCGCTACACCCTGGCCTGCTGGCGGCAGGGCGAAGGGCTCCGCACACACGGCCCCGGCTCCGCCCTCGACTTCGACACGGAGATCACCGCCTGCTGGTACGGTCCCGGCCGCACGGCGCTGGTCCAGCAGGACCGGGCGGGACGCAGCCGCCTGCTCCGCGCCGACCTCGACCGCGGGACGACGACGGTGCTTCCCACACCCGAGGGCACGATCATCGACTTCTCCTGCGCACCCGACGGCACGGTCCACTGCCTGTGGAGCCGCGACGGGGAACCGCCCCGGCCGCTGACCTGCCACGCGGAGAACTCGGAAAGCCGGGAGGGCGAGGAAAGCCAGGACGGCGAGGAAAGCCGGGAGGGCGAGGAAAGGCAGGCAGGCCAGGCAGGCCAGACAGGCCAGGGACACCCGGAACAGTCAGGTCGCTCCGGTGGCTCCGGCCATCCCGGTGGCTCCGGCCGTTCCGGTAGCCCCGGCCACTCCAGCCTTTCCGGCCACTCCACGACAGCCGCACGCCGCACGTCGCACGCCGCGACGACCGGGTCCAGCCGCCGTGAGCTGTGGACACCCCGGCCGTACGGGCGCATCCACAGCTTCGTGGCCACCCCGCCCGGCCGCGGGCCGGGCCCCCACCGCCCCTGGCCGACGGTCTTCCTCGTCCACGGCGGGCCCCACACCCACGACCGGGACGCCTACGACGCCCGGACCGAGGCCCTGGTCCGGGCCGGGTTCGCCGTGGTGCGCGCCAACTACCGGGGCTCGACCGGCTACGGCCCCCGCTGGCGGGACGACTTCGGCCACCGGGTCGGCCTCGCGCAGCTCGAAGACCTCGCCGCGGTGCGCGGCCACCTCATCGACGCGGGAGTCTCGGAGCCGGGCCGTACCGGCCTGTGCGGCTACTCCTGGGGCGGTTATCTGACGCTGCTGGCGATGGGCGTCCAGCCCCGGCTGTGGGACGTGGGGCTGGCCGTCGCCCCGGTGGCCGACTACACCGCGGCGTACCGGGCGACGACGCCAGCGCTGCGGGAGGTCGACGACCGCCTCTTCGGCGGCACCCCCGAGCAGGTGCCGGACCGCTATCGCGCGGCCTGCCCGATGACCTATGTGGACCACGTACGCGGCCCGCTCTTCCTCGCCGCCTCGGCGGACGACGAGAAGTGCCCCCCGGAACAGATCGAGCGCTATCTCGCCGCGCTGCGGCGCCGCGACGTCCCGCACCGCGTCCGGTGGCTCGGCGGCGGACACGACGTGGGCCGTGACCCGGCCGGACACGCCGCCGCCTGGGCCGCCATGGTGCGCTACGCCGACGACGCGCTGCGCGCCTCCCCCAGAACCGCCGACCGCCGCCAGCACGGGCGGACCGGCTCGCACCACCCCGTCCACCACACCGAGGAAACCGAAGAGAGGACCATCCCATGAAGCGTCACGGACTGCGCGTCGACCCCCTCAGTGCCACCGAGCGGGAGCGCGGGATCATCATCCACCCGGGGCCCGAGACCGCGCTGGGCAAGGCGGTCCCGGTCCGGCCGAACCGCCCGGCACGGACCCGCACCACCTGCACGGAGAAGAAGTCGCCCGTGCAGTGAGCCCAGGCAGTGCCGTAGCGGGGTGCCACCCCCGGCACCCCGCCGCGGCGCAGGCCGCACCGGTGAGGACAGGAAGACCCCATGACCACAGCCACCGCAGCGACGGCAGCACCCCGGACGAACAGCCCCCGGCCGGAGGACCAGCGACCGCGGAAGCAGCCGCCGGAGACGGCGGAACCCCGCCAGAGCCCGCCGACGTTCCTCAGCGACCCGTACCCGACCCTGGCCGCGATGCGGGAAGCGGCCCCCGTCTCCGTGCTGCACAGCGACGGCGGCCTGCGGCTGTGGATCATCCCGCGCTACGCCGACGTCCGGGCCGCGCTCTTCGACCGCCGCTTCGCGCAGGATGCGCGGCGCGCCCAGGCCCTGGCCGACAGCAGGTTCGAGGGTGTCCACCTGGGCGCCGAGATCACCCACATGCTCAGCAGCGATCCGCCCGACCACACCCGCCTCCGCCGCGTCGTCCAGGCGGCGTTCAGCCGCAGGCGGGTCGAGGCGATGCGGCCGATGGTCGAGCGCATCACCCGCGAACTCCTCGACGGGCTGGACGCGGTCGCCGCGCGACCCACGACCAGCGGCACCACCGCCACGGTCGACCTGATACGTGACTTCGCCTTCCCGCTGCCGATCCTCGTCGTCTGCGAACTGCTCGGCTTTCCGCGCGAGGACCGCGACCTCTACCGGACGTGGTCGACCGCCATCGTCACCCGGGAGGGCGACCACGAGGCGTTCCGGCGGGCCGTCCAGGAGATGGGCGCGTACGTCCTGGCCCTCGCCGACCGGCGGCTCCGCCGCGACGACCGTCCCGCCGATCTGCTCACCGACCTGCTGGCGGCCCGCGAGCGCGGGGAGCTGACGGACGACGAGATCGTGGGCATGGTCGCCCTGCTGCTGATCGGCGGGCACGAGACCACCGTGAACCTGCTGGGCACCTCCTGCCTCGCGCTGCTGCGCGATCCCGGCCAGGCCGCCTGGCTGCGCGCCGATGCCACCCGGATGCCCGGGGCGGTCGAGGAGTTCCTGCGCTACGACTCCCCGATCTGCATGGCCACCACCCGCTTCACCACCGAGCCGGTGGACGTCGGCGGGGTGGAGATCCCGGAGGACGAGTTCGTGCTGCTGTCCCTCGGCGCGGCCAACCGCGACCCGGCGCGCTTCGAGGACCCCGACCGCCTCGTCCTCGACCGCCGGGACGCGGGCCACCTCGCCTTCGGCGGTGGCATCCACCGCTGTCTCGGGGCCCTGCTCGGCAAGCTGGAGGCCGAGACCGCGCTCACCGCGCTCCTCGCCCGCTTCCCCGGGATGACCCTGGCCGGCCAGGAGCGCGACCTGCGCTGGCGCGACACGATGATGCTGCGCGGCCTGGAGTCGCTGCCGGTCACCCCGCGCCGCTGACCCCACCCCGACCG